>JAKJHH010000360.1 GCA_022703965.1 Verrucomicrobiota bacterium | reverse complement strand
GGGAATGTCGAAGTTAATTCCTCGTGAATCGTCCGTATCGTGCTGATGACTTCCTCTTTAGAGGCTCCGCTTGAGTATTGGATTTTTCTGGATGCTCTGAGTTTGCCGTAATAATCCATGACAACTCCGCAGGCATAAGTGGACTCAACGGATATGCCGCCTGCAAAATGTTCCTTGAAACGCAGCAGTGTGTAGGGACGTCCCTGCGGAGTATCCTGTTTTCCTGCCTCTTCAACGATGCCTTCTTCTATAAGTTCGTTTATGAAGTTTGTGAGCGTTTTCCTGTCGAGTCCGGTGATGCCTGCAATTTGAGCGCGGGCTATCGGGGTATTCCTGCGTATTATATCCAATATTTTGACGCGGTTGACGCGTTTGATAAGCGAGTGATTTCTCAAGTCCATGTGATTCTCTCCGTTTCAAGATAAACTTAAGCTCATTCGACTCAAAAAACAAGTCTATTTGAAATACTAAATTATCGGCATAAGTTATGATGTGATAATATTTAAATTCCTTAGCTCCTAAAGCTTTGAGCAGTGCTGGGGGACTTTTTAGACAAATCACTCAAAAAAAGGAGATGGTATGAATAATTAGCTGGGACTCGCGGCATCAGCTTTGAAGCGGTAGAATTAGGCGATGAACT
>JAKJHH010000035.1 GCA_022703965.1 Verrucomicrobiota bacterium | reverse complement strand
TGAGCTTTCTATCGAAAGTATGAAGCTTGCACAGAAACGCTTTGAAGTATTTGGTCTGCAAGGTCGTTTTTTAAATGGTAGCGCAGAAGATATTGATACTGTTCTACCTGTCGAAAAATATGATCTTGTGTATTCATTCGGTGTTATACATCATACGCCTCATCCTGAAATTGTAGTTGAAAAAGTCAAGAAATTCATGCATAAGGACTCCGAATTCAGACTTATGATGTACTCAAAGAATTCTTGGAAAAATATCATGATTGAAGCCGGTTATGACCAGCCTGAAGCCCAATCCGGATGTCCCGTTGCATTTACCTACACGCATGATGAGTTGAGAACTCTTATGAAAGGCTATGAAGTTCTTGATATTCATCAGGATCACATATTTCCGTATGTAATTGAAAAATATATAAAATATGAATATGAATTCCAGCCTTGGTTCAAAGCCATGCCTGAAAGCATGTTTAAGGCACTGGAAAAATCTCTGGGCTGGCATACAATGGTAACCGCAAAGCTCAAATAAAACACAAGGATAGCGTTCGAATAAGTGAGGTGTGAAACCTCGACTTGTGTGTTATAAAAATCCGCGAAGGAGCATGCGTATGGAAGCGACAGTGAAAAAAAGAAACCGGAAGAGACTTTTTATAATAATAACAATTGCTGTAGCAAGTATCTTGGCCTTGCTGATAGGAGAGCTGGGCGCAAGCATATTATGTTATAAGAAATTTGGAAGCTTTTCAACCTCTCAGGCTTGGGAAAAAGAAAAGAACAATAACTTTCTGACTGCTTTTAATAAAGAGGGAAAGTCGTATTTAGAAACACTTTTACCTCACCCATATCTGGGCTTTGTTTATCGAGGCGATAATGTTAACAATGTCGGTTTGTTTGGACGTGATGTACCTTTTGAAAAATCTCCTAAAGAATTTCTTTTGATGATTGCAGGGTCTTCCGTTGCCTCTCAGTTTGCGCAGCAGAATACAAATGGAGTAAAATATCTTGAAGATATCCTGAATTCACGCTACGATTTCGGAGGACGTAAAGTCGTGGTTCTTAATGGTGGCGGCGGCGGTTGGAAATACCCGCAGCAGGCAATTTTGTTTATGATGTATGCAAATGTTCTGGATGCCGTGATAACTCTCGACGGATTTAATGAACAATATGCATTCAATGGGAGTTCGCTACGTTTGGAAATGCCGCCAAATGGCTTTATGGAGATGAATCCGCTTGCGAAAGGCTCTGTGGATTCATTCCTTGGAGCATATATATGCAATAAGATATATTTCATGACAAGAGATACCCCGCTTCTTTCTCATTCTCATCTTTATTGGCTTGTCTCTCATATGACTAGAAATATCATTGAAAGACAAGTTACTAAAAACGACAAAGGCAATAAATATAGTACTCAGATACAAAAATTATTTGAGCTTCCGGCTTCTTGGGATTATGAGAAAATTTATAATTTCAACATGGGACTTTATAAAGACTATATCATGGCAGTGGACGCTCTTGCAGTAAGAAAAGGAATCAAGAGGGCCTTTTTCATGCAAGCAGTCCCCGCTTTGGGCAAAGACTTGACTCCAGAGGAACTGAAGAATGCCGGAGATTTGTCTTATAAGAAGACTTATGAACGGATGGAAAAAGATTTGCTTTCGCTTAATCAGCAGAATATTCCTGTGATAAGTCTTGTAGATGTGTTTGCTGACTGTAAAGAAACTATTTATGCTGATCATGGACATTGTAAAGTATATGGACCGAATTCGGAGTCTAAAGGATATCAGATAATGGCTGAAAAGGTTGCCGCTTATCTTGAAAAACTTTGGGTCTTGAAAAGAAAAGAATCATCAATAAGTACTGATTCATCTGGCAAATAAGATCTTGTGAAATTTCTGATATTCTGTAATTTGTCAGGTGCAGAGTACATGATATGCGCTGATTCTTGAGACATGGTCTTGAACAGAGCTTAAAAATCAGAAGCAGACTTGGAGATGAGTATAAAGTACTTCTGTTCGCATGTCAGAAGAGATTCATTGCGGTTTTTTCTCTAGGTGAACGCTATGGATGCTTGTAATTCTGATATAAAAGACTATTTTTCTTAAATTTATTTCTAGGGGAATTTTTGTAAATGGTATTTTCTGATATAAGATTTTTGTTGTTTTTTTTCATAATTTCTCTTTTTTTCTGTTTTGGAACGCAGTTTTATAAAAAAATTGTTATTCTTATTGTAAGCTATGTCTTTTACTCGTTCTGGAGCTGGAAATTCCTGAGTCTTATTATTATATCGACTTTGATTGATTTTATAGTCGGCAAATATCTTGATCGTATCCAGACAGAAAAATACCGTAAGCTTCTTTTGGCATGTTCGGTAGTTCAAAACCTAGGACTGCTCTGTTTCTTCAAGTATTACAACTTTTTTGTTGAGTCTTTTGCAGAGATGCTTGGAACTATTGGAATGGCACCTCAGTCTCTGTATACTTTGAACATCATATTACCTGTAGGTATATCGTTCTACACATTCCAGACAATGTCCTATGCCTTGGACATATATAGGCATCAGATAAAACCGGTTGACTCTGTTCTTGATTTTGCAAATTATGTAGCATTTTTTCCTCAGTTGGTGGCTGGTCCTATTGAAAGGGCTTCACACCTCCTCCCTCAGATTGAAAAGTTTAACGGCTATACCTTGCGATACTGGAAAGAGGCTCTAGGTCTGATATTTATGGGATATGTCCGTAAAGTTTTAATTGCCGATAATCTAGCTCCTTATGTAGATTCCTGTTTTTCCAACTATGCCACGCTCGGTTCGCTTGAGCTTTTGACCGGATTGATTTTTTTCTCCTTGCAGATATACTTCGATTTTTCGGGATATTCTGATATTGCCAGAGGCATAGCCAGACTTTATGGTATTGACCTGATGATTAATTTTAAGCAGCCTTATTTTGCTTGTAATATGTCTGATTTCTGGAAGCGTTGGCATATCTCACTCTCAACGTGGCTGAGAGACTATTTGTATATTCCGCTTGGAGGCAACAGAAAAGGAGAATTTCGAACACATATTAATTTGATGCTTACCATGTTGCTGGGCGGTTTGTGGCATGGCTCCAGTTGGAATTTTGTGATCTGGGGAGGACTGCATGGAGCGTATCTTATGATATATAAATCTTTTAGCCACCTCAATATCCCATTTCGCGGGAGTCGTTGTTTCACGCTTTTTTCGATAGTACTTGTTTATATCGCCGTTCTCTTGGCATGGTTGCCTTTCCGGGCGGTAGATTTTCATACTACGATGCACTATCTTTCAGGTATCATAAACTGGCATGGAGGCTTTCCTCTGAACGCAGTATTTCTTTTACTTCTGATGTTCTGTAGCGTTCTGGTGATTGACTTGCCAATATATAAAAGTGGAGATGTGGCTTATCTTATCAAGGCCGTTCCTTTGTGGATAAGTTTGCCGCTGGTTTTTATTATCTGTATAGTCATACTGGGATTTATGATCGCCAACATGAATTCTGCAAGACCGTTTATTTATTTCCAGTTTTAACTTTTGAGGGAGATTGACATTGAAGGTTATTCATAAAACAATAGTAAAGATAGTGCTTTCTATTCTTGTCTTTTTCGTTGCACTGCTGATCATGGAATTTGCTTTCAGAGCATTTTCATCTGTGATGATGAACTATAATATGGAAATGCACAAGTATGCCAAAAAGTTGAAAAAGCCAAGTGAAACATCTGGGCTTACACATGAGCATATTCCGGCATCAGAAGCTTTTCTTATGGGGGTTGATGTAAAGATTAATAAATTCGGTTTCCGTGGGCCTGATTTGTTGGAGAAAAAGCCCGAAGAACGTAGAGTTATGCTGGTTGGCAGTTCTATAACGCTAGGCTGGGGAGTTCCTTATGAGAATACTTTTGCTTCTCTTTTGCAGGAAAAGTTGAATGCACGTAATAAAGGCAAAATTGAGGTTGTGAATACTGGTATCGGCAATTATAATACGACGATGGAAGCTATTCTTTTTAAGAAGAATATAGACATTGTCAAGCCGGATCTTGTTATCCTGCATTATTTTATTAATGATGCGGAGCTTATAACGTCCAAGGCTAATAATCCTCTTGTTTCTCATTCTTATATAGCTGCGTTTGTATATGTCCGTCTTAAAGAACTCATGTATAATGTCAATTATAAAAGCAGATCTATAGGTGATTATTATAAAGACATATATGCCTCTGATGGCTGGACGCGTGCAGAAAATGCTATTCTGGATATTAAAAATCTTTGTGACGCAAGGAAAATTAAGTTTATGGTTCTCATACAGCCTGATCTTCATGATCTTCATGAGGGTACTGACATTACCAAAATCTATGAGAAAATTACGGCTTTTGCAGGTACTAACCACATTCCATATTTGAATCTATTTCCTTTCTTCTCCGAGAAGTTTAAAGACAATCCCAAGTCAATATGGGTTTCTCATGAGGATTCGCATCCCAATGCAACTGGACACTCTGTTATAGCAGATGAAGTATATAATTATATCATAAAAAATCCGGAGATTTCTGCAAGTGTCTTTAAGTAAGACTTGTGCTTGAGGACTAATCTCTCGAGTCTATTTAAACGTGATATACAAAATGATTATGAAATAGGGAATTTTTGAGAATGAATATTTTAGGAGTTTCGGCATACTACCACGATTCAGCCGCCGCCCTTGTTGTTGACGGTGAAATTGTTGCGGCAGCGCAAGAGGAGCGTTTTACCCGTATAAAACACGACTTCAATTTTCCTTCAAAGGCGATTGAATTCTGTCTTAAATCAGGGAATTTAAAAATATCAGACATAGATTATGTCGTTTTCTATGATAAACCTCTATTGAAGTTTGACCGTCTTCTTGAAACATATCTTGCCTTTGCTCCTCAAGGCTTTACCTCATTTGCCAAGGCAATTCCTCTCTGGCTCAAGCAGAAGATCGATATGAAGCGCGATATGAGAAAGAAGCTCGGTTCCGACTTCAAAGGAAAGTTTGTCTTTCCGGAACATCATGAATCTCATGCTGCCAGTGCATATTTCCCGTCTCCTTTCGATGATGCCGCTATTATTACGATGGATGGCGTCGGCGAGTGGGCCACTGCCAGTATCGGACATGGTAAGGGGAACAAAATAAAGCTTCTCAAGGAATTACGATTCCCGCATTCTCTCGGACTCCTTTATTCCGCGATCACTTATCATACCGGCTTCAAGGTCAATTCAGGTGAATATAAACTTATGGGACTTGCTCCTTACGGCAAGCCGACGTATGTGGAACTTATCAAAAAACACCTTGTTGATATTAAGGACGACGGCTCTCTCTGGATGGATATGAAATATTTTAACTACTGTCAGGGCTTGACGATGACATCGCCCGAGTTTGATAAAATATTCGGGCCTGCCAGAAAATCGGAATCGAATATTACTCAGCGCGAAATGGATATGGCGGCCTCAATACAGGTTGTCACCGAAGAGGTCATGCTGAAGATGGCTCGTCATGCAAAGGAACTGACCGGGGCGAAAAATCTTTGCTTGGCAGGCGGTGTCGCATTGAATTGTGTCGGAAACGGTAAAATCATAGCTGAGAAAATCTACGATAATGTATGGATTCAGCCTGCCGCTGGAGATGCCGGGGCTTCTCTTGGAGCAGCTCTCTTTACTTGGTATCAGCTTCTGGATAATCCCCGCAAAGCAGTTCCGACAGATAGTCAGAAAGGTTCGCTCCTCGGTTCCTGTCCCTCCATGGATGAGATCAAAGCGGCTTTGGACAGCACTTCGGCTGTTTATGATATTTTTGAAGATGAAGATGCGCTGGTTGACTCCATTGCTGACGACATCGCTGCCGGTAAGGTCATCGGATGGTTCTATGGGAGAATGGAGTTCGGTCCGCGTGCTCTCGGCGGACGCAGCATTATCGGCGATGCCAGAAGCGAAGAAATGCAGGCAACAATGAACTTGAAGATCAAATACCGCGAATCCTTCAGACCCTTTGCTCCCTGTGTGCTTGCTGAGGACGTTAATAAATATTTCGAGCTGAATTCTGAATCTCCGTATATGCTTGTTGTTGCTCCTGTAAAGGAAGATATACGTATTGATGTTTCTGAAGAACAGCGCAAGATTATGCAAAATGATCCGGATCTCTGCAAGAGAGTCAATGTCCCGCGTTCGGAACTTCCGGCGATTACGCATATCGACTACTCCGCACGAGTCCAGACTGTTGATGAAAATCGTCATGGAAGATATTATAAGCTGATGAAGCGTTTTAAAGACAAGACCGGTTGCGGTGTGATTATCAATACAAGTTTCAATATCCGTGGCGAGCCTATTGTCTGCTATCCGCTTGACGCATACAAGTGTTTCATCAATACGGAAATGGATGTTCTTGTCCTTGACCGTGCTGTATTGAGAAAAGAGAAACAGCCTGCTGTCAGCAGAGATGTCGAAGCATACAAAAAATCATTCAAACTTGACTGAGGTAATATCTTATGATTAATCCATTTGAACAGATAAACTGGAATCCGGATGATAAAGCATTAAAATCTTTTGGCACGTCCATGCTGATCGGCTTATGCACAATCGCGATTCTTATATGTGCTGTGAATTTTTTCCGCGCTTCTTCACACTCTTTCAGCTTCCCTCTGATTCTTGCTAGTTTGGGATTGCTTCTTTTTATTCTGTCCAGAATTGCGCCGAAAGCTGTAATCCCTGTATATTATCCATGGTTTTTTATTGCGGCATGCATCGGTATTGTGGTTTCAAACCTGATACTTACAGCTTTCTTTTATCTGTTTTTTACTCCGTTTGCAATTGGCCTGAAGTTGTTTACAGGCAGGGATCCGTTGCAACTTAAAAAATCAGCAGATAAAAAAACATATTGGACTGCATGTTCTGCCGATAAAGGCTTGTCACGTTATCTGAAACAATATTGAATAAATTGAAGGAACTAAAGAAATGAGTGATGATAAAGATTTTAAAGAGCTTTCTTCTGAATCCGGCTTAGTTTCCGAGTTTATCGGCTTCCTGAAGGAGAACAAGAAATTCTGGCTTATTCCGATTCTTGTTATTCTTTTCCTGCTCGGATTGCTTATTGTGCTGGGCGGAACTAGTGCTGCTCCGTTCATATATACTCTGTTCTGAGCTGTTTTTATCTTTCGAACCGCATCTGTATTCCATGTTCTGGAGTCTTCTTGCGGTTCGGAATGTTCCCCCGTTCTGCTTTCCTGTACAGGCGCTGAACTGCTTTTAAATCTCATCTCTTAGAATACTGAAATTTAGGAATTAATAGTATTTTAACATGTGACAATTATTTTTTTAAATGACTTCTGTGCATCGGTTTTCCCCCTTCTCAGTAAGGCGGGGGGAAGACTTACTTATTAATCTTGGAGCTATTGTTGTTGCGTTATATGAAATTTTCCGGCGCGGCGGGATATTTTCGGAAACGCAGTTGCTTCAATCGGCTTCCTGAGCAGGTTTTTCATTTGGTTTTTTGGAGGCGTTGGCGAAGTTCTCAACAGCCATTGCGGCGAGTTTTACCTGGCCTATGGCGCAGGGACCGCCGACACAGCCGCCTTCACAGGCCATGACTTCAAGGAAGTTGCCGCCAAGTTTCCCTTGAGCATAAAGTTTCAACTGCTTCAATGATTTGCTGTTGATTCCGTTGATGAACGCGGATTTTATCTCAGGGACATCGGCGTTTCCGTCAAGCTTTCTCTGCTGGTTGAGGATTGCGGCGGAGACTCCGCAGCTCGTGGCGAAGCCTCTTGCGTAGCCGTCGGCTTCTCTTCCGAAATCCATAGGTTTCAGTACTGATATTTCGATTTCATCAGCCACGAACATTGCGCCGAGTTCTTCAAAAGTCATGGTGAAGTCCGTATTGGGGTCTTCGATGGCCTCTTTGCGCTTGGCTACGCAGGGGCCGATGAAGACGGTGACGGCTTCCGGGTCCTGTTTTTTTACGGTTTCGGCGCTGTATTTCATGGGGCTCAGGGTTGTCGAAACGAAGGGGAGGAGTTCCGGGACATGGCGTTTGACCGCTTCGACATAGGCGGGACAGCATGAGGTTGTCATGATGTGGTCGCCCTTGTGCATTCTTTCGATGAATTCTTCCGTTTCGTGCTGAGTCGTGAGCTCGGCTCCGTTGGCGACTTCTTCAACAGAGTGGAAGCCTAGTTTGAGGATTGCTGCTGCGATCTGTCCGAGCGTGCCCGGGAATTGTCCGACTATCGAGGGCGCGACCATGGCGACGACCCGGCGGCCTTCCTTTATGGCTTTAAGTATGTCGATAACCTGCGAAAGTTCCAGCACGGCACCGAAGGGACAGGCCGCCATGCATTTTCCGCAGGAGGTGCAGCGCTTGTAGTCGATATACTGCTTGCCTGAATTGTTGCGCTTGATCGCGTCGAAGGGACAGGATTCCTCGCAGGGAACCGGAACCTGAATGATCGAATGGAAGGGACATACGAGCATACATTTTCCGCAGTTGATGCATTTTGTGTGGTCGATGACGGCGGCGCCGTTTTTAATGCTGATGGCGTTTTTGGGACAGTTCAAGGTGCAGGGACGCGCGAGGCAGCCGCGGCAGGCGTTTGTGACCATGTAGCGGCAGCGGACGCAGCCTTCGCAGGCGACGTCGAGCACGCTTAGGACATTGTCGTCGGGCTTGATGCGTTCGGAGGCCTGAACTGCGTAATTGCGCAGAGTCTGAGCCTCGTCGTTTTCACTTTCAACGCTGATTCCCATTGCGGCCATGACCCGGTACTTTATGATTGCGCGGTCACGGTAGATGCAGCAGCGCGAAGGCTCGCTGTGGCGCGGACGCATTTCCACGGGAATCCTGTCGGCATCTTCCGGAAGACTTCCGTTGCGGAAGGATTTTATTACAGTGATAAGTATCTGCCTTTTCAGGCGGCTTGCTTCATTTAAGACCTGCATAGTTATGCACCTCTTACAGCTTTCCCCAGTTCTTCTATGACTGAATGGACATTGGCGTGTCCTATTATTTTGCCGTTGATACGGACGAAGGGAGCCGATCCGTAGTTTTTATTCTTGCATGCTCCGAGACAGGGGATGCCTGAAATCTCGACATAAGGAGCTATGTCTTCGGGCAGCATATCGCCTATGTGCTGAAGCTCCGAGGCTCCAAGAATGTAGCATGTAGTTCCGACGCAGATATCAAGCTTGACGTTTTCCATTATCCACCTGTTCCCTTCACATATATTGAATGTTAACCTGCTTGAGCAGATTGTTTTCCAGACACGCGCGTATCCGTTTAATTATATTTCTTCTTATCTCAAGGTCTACCGGAAGCTTGGGGTCCTGATGCGCTTCATTGACCTTGGTACCCGCAACTATGTTTATTATATCGCTTTCGTGAAACATTTCGACCAGTTGTTTGACTGTTTCTGCAGTTTGCAGCTTTTCTCCGCTTTCAAGATAGCGGGCTGTTTCAGTGAGTGTAAGGATTCCTTCGGTTATGAGATCCACTCCTTCCATTTTGGACGGCGGAGGCAGGCCGCTATTGTACATTTTCCAATCTGTTTTAACCTTGCGTCCGAGTTCGCGGGAAATGATGTTCGCCGTGGTTCCGCCGCAGACGACTTTTCTGCCGTCGAAGGTTTCGACGAGTCTGGCAAAGGCGGCATCGTCGTTTTCCCTGAAAGGCGGCCCTGTGAGGAGCATCATTTTCCGGGGAGTTCTGAAGTATATGACGGCGCAGCTTGTGTCATCGGCGCAGACGTGATTGATATTTTTGAGCCGTGCCTGAGTAACTATCATTTTGGACAGTTCGCGAGCGGAGATATCCGGTCGGAACTCTACTTTTTCCTTGACGAATTCAAAGCAGCCTTTGCGCCTCCAGCCGAACTTGTTTGCATGAGTGCCGAGTCCTGCCTGAGTGACTCCGTCGGAGCATATGATCAAGCGGTCTTCTGGCTCGATAGTGAATTCGCTGATGAGAACCTGACGGTCGGGCCAGTTTTCCGAGACCATCATTTTCTTTTCGTGAATCATGTCCTTGCCGTTGCGGATATGGATGTATTCGGGGTTGCCCATTTCGATGATGCGGGTGAAGCCGTCGGCGCAGGTGTCGACTATGGTGAAAGTGGCGTAACTGATTTTTCTTACCTCGCAGACAGGAAGGGTGTCCATGATTGTTTCGGCGGACTGCATGATATCCATGTTGCCGCCTATAAATTTTAGAGCCATCGTGGTTGTCATGTTGGCGAGGAGCGAGGCTTTTATGCCGCTGCCAAGTCCGTCGGAAAGCACGACGATGTAGCGGTTTTCGTTATCAAGCCTGAGTGACTTGAAGTTATCGCCGCATACGGATTCGCCGTTTTTGGTGTCCTGATAGAGCTCTATTTCGACGTATTTTTCAGGATTGTCCATTGCTGTCCTTCTCCTTTTTCATACTTTCGATGAGGGCGGTGCTGTCGTATCCGCTGGCGACTTCCTTGAGGATTATTTCGGTGTCGGCCATGTGCTCGCCGAGGCAGTTTGCGATTTTCTGGACGGTCATGATATTCTTCATGATGACGGAGCGTGCCTTTTCGGCGATTTTTTCGCGCTGAAGCTCGCTTTGTGTGACGTCCTGAATGATGGCTCCGACTACGCGGTTGCGCTCGATGGAGAATATGTCGATGTCGAGAATCATGCCTTTGTAGACGAAATTGCGTCTTTCGAGGTCATTTCCAGTAGCCATGGCGGTTCTGAATAGATCGGTGAATTCCACCGTGGTGCCGAGGGAAACTCCGCGGAGTCCGGGCTGAACCTCGAAGGCGAGAGCGGAGGACTCGTCAAACATCTTTGCAAATCTCAGATTGCATTCGATGATGGAAAGATTGTTGTCCACAATGACGACTCCGGCGGGAATGTATTTGATGAGTGCGTTTGCCTTTTTCTGCGAGAGTTTCTTGAGATGCGAGACGCACATTTCAGGCTCGCCTTTGCCGCTTATCAGAGCTTTTGCGAAATTCTGGCAGGTGTAGTATCCGCATCCGCCGCAGTTGAGCTCATCGTCCTTGGTGAATTTTCCGATGGACTGGAGTGTTTTCTGTATGCTCTTTTCATCAGGAACACCGTTTTTGAGCATGATAGGAGTGAATTCCTCGTTGTTGGCGACTTCGAGCTTGCGGCTTGCGCTGCTGCGGCTGTCTTCGGGCCATATGGCGGCGATGCGGACGAGGTCGTCGAGTTTGGTTCCGCATTTGTCCATGACGGGGCCGTTGACGCATCCGTTGCGGCAGGCGAGGCATTCGATGAAGATTTTTCTGCCGCCGTCGTCGAGCTGTCCTTTAAGGGCGCGCTCGATATTTTTGAGGCTTGAAAGCTTTATATAGACAGTTTTATCGTTCTGTCCTGATTTGACGGTGTCGATCATGCCGCCTTCAATCGGATAAAGACGTCCCTCTTCGGCGGGGGCAGGGGAGAACCTGTCGTTTTCCTCTGTGGTGAGGAACTGGAATTTTATGCGCGCTTCCTCAAGCCACTTTTTCAGGTCTTCGAAGGTAAGGGCGACATTTAGGAGTCCGGGATGCGTATCCGCCTCCTGCTTTTTGGCGATGCAGGGGCCGAAGAAGACTGTTTTGATGTCCTGACCGTAGTGCTTTTTCATCATCTGACAATGGGTGAGAAGAGGCGACATTATGGGAGTGATGTTCGGAGTGTGTTCAGGAATATAGCGTTTGATGAATTCGACTACTGACGGACAGGCGGAGGAAATGAAAATGCCGTGATCGGCTTTGGCGATCATATCGGCAGTGGCGGCGCTGACCTGCTGGGCTCCGAGAGCTGTTTCTCCGACCCACGCGAAGCCGAGCTTGCGGAGGGCATGAATAAGGATTTCAGGCTTAAGTCCGGGAAAATAGTTAACCCATGAAGGTGCAATCGACGCATAAACTTTATGGCCGTCGGCGATGAGAAATTTAGCGCGTGAAATGTCGTCGCGAATCTGTTTGGCTCCGGCGGGACAGACCTGGTAGCATATGCCGCAGGCGACGCAGAGTTCCGGGATTACGCTGGCGTTGCCGCCTTTTACACGGATGGCTTTACATGGACAGTGGCGGACGCATTTATAGCAGTCCTGACACTCGTTCTGAACCGTATATATGGGGTAATCGTGATCCATGCTGCCGCCTCCGTTTTGAACTTAGATTCTATTGTTCTCGAAAAGATTTTTGAGTATTTCAAGCATCATGCCTTTGTCGACACCAGAATAAGCTTTTCCGTCTATGCTGATATTGGGGCCTTTGCTGCACTTGTTCTGGCAGAGGCAACATCCGAGGACAAGATCGACTTCATCCTTGAGCCCGTGAGCGTCGAGATATTTTTCGATGATGGCAAGATTTGCCTCGTTGCCTCTGGCGAAACAGCTGCTTCCGGTGCAGACTGTGATTTCGGGTTTATTCCTGTCCATTTTTAGTCTCCTTGTCATACATTTCCTTGAGTTTGAAGGAGAATGCCGCAAGCCCGCCCGCGATGTTTTCGTTGTGGCATATGACCTGATCCGGCAGATGAAGTTCCTTAGTGCTGAAGTTCCATATTCCCCTGATGCCTGCCATGACAAGCATGTCCGCGACAGTCTGGGCGCTTTCCGGCGGAACGGTCAGAATTGCCGAACGAACCCCCATTCTTTTGGCAAGATTCGGGAGTTTTGAGAGGTGCAGGACTGTTTTTCCATGTATTTCCTTGCCGACCTTTGAGTCTGCGACATCGAATGCGGCAACAATATTAAGTCCGTACTCCTCAAGCTGTTTGTAGCCCATGAGAGCCGAACCGAGTGCTCCGGCTCCGATAAGAAATGCTTCACCGTAACGGTTCCAGCCCAGATAACCGTCTATCGCGATGAGGAGTTCATTCACTTTATAACCGAGCTTCTGGCGTCCCGGAATTCCGAGTCCAGCAAGATCTTTTCTTACGAGCATGGTTTCAAGCTTCATCTCTTTCACGAGTGTTGTGGTTGAAATGTATTCGACTCCTGAAGCGCGCAGTTTCTTGAGTGCGTTGACGTAGAGCGGGAGTCTCTTGACCATTTGAAGGTTGAATGTTTTTTTGTTTTCCATCGGAGGAATCCTTCTGAATTAATAAATTTATATTAATATAATATTCCTAATTGATAAGAAAGTCAATAGTTGAATTCAGGAATATTAAAAAAAACTTTAAAATTCAGGATTCATTCTTGTTTTTATTGAAAATGAATCTCAATTAAAAGTTTATCAGGAGAGTAAACTCAAGAGTGCAGGGAGAAGAAAAAATGTCTGTTCGTTTAAAGGAAATCATGTTCGATGCCGAGCCCATAGGCCTAGCCGATGAGTTTGCGGCAGTATCCCAAGAAATACTTGCTGAACTGGAAACGGAAGAAGGGTCTTCTGCCGGAAGCGCCATATATTTTGGCATGCCGCTTTCGATAGAAGAAATAGCTGAGATCAAAGCCGAGGTTCTGAAAAGTGAAGCTTCTGAATCAGGATTTGTCCTTACTGTGAAGGTTCTGGAGCTGGATGCCCGTTTGAAGTCCATAGCTGAAAAAGAACTGACTGCTTCGGGCGGAGCTGGCGAGGAAAAATCCGGTGGTCCGATGTGGGCTCGCGGACTCAGGCAGATGAACGGAGCTTATGCGATACTTGTCAATTCGCCTGCCGGAGTTCTCACAGCGGAACAGCTTGCGCGGATAACTGAAGTCGCCAAGGCCAATGCCGGCATAGTAAAACTTACTCATGCGCAGAGAGTCGTTGTCCTTACAAGCGCAGAGAATATTGAATCTGCCGAGAAGGCTCTTGCCGCCACCGGATTGCGTGTCGGAGTGCTTCACCACGGAATCAGAAACATCCGTGCCTGCTGCGGAGCTCTCTGCAAGTGGGCGAAGAAGCTGGATGCTATTCCTGCCGCAATTGAACTGGACAAGAAGATTTTCGGCAAAGGAACCCATTTTGATATAAAAATCGCGATTTCCGATTGCGTCAGGAACTGCTCCGAAAGCTATTGCGCTGACATCGGAACAATAGGCGGAGACGGCGACTATAAAATTGTAATCGGCGGACGCGGAGCTCAGATTCCCTTCCGCGCCATCAATTTTGCTTCGGGAATAAAGCCGGAACTTTTGACAGATGCGGTTGAGAAGATCCTCGACTGGTACGCAGCCAACGCAAGCACAGGCGAGCGGCTCTGGAAAACTATTGAACGAGTCGGAACTCCCTTGGTCGAAAGCAAGGATTTCTCAGCCATTACGAGCGCTCTTGCGGGAATTTCAGATGGAGTGGATGAAGAATCCAGAACAAAGTCTCACTTTGCCCGTCTTGCAGGAGCTGCCGCAGTCCGTAGGGAACTTGGATTTTCGCTCTAAATTTTTTCACGGGGGGATCAGGAGGATATTTTTATGCCGGTAGGCAGTCATAAGGATTCATTCAAAGCTCATCAGATAGTCAAAAAACTTGCGGGAAATGATTCAGGCAGGGTTCTGGCGAAGATGGCGGCTGACATTATTCTGGATTTCGTGAAAAGCCAGCGTCAGATCTGCGCCGAAAAGCCTCTGGATATATTGCCGCCCGACCTGAGTGCTTACGAGCTGGAAAAACTGGACCAGTCGCTGATCGCTGTCGATGCTCTCTGCGGCAAGTGCGAGGAAAGTCATGACAACGCCTGTTTCGTCAATCAGGCAAGACGCGCCTTAATCGCAGCCAAAACAGGTGCGGATCTGGGAACAAGTTTCGACGGACGCAAAACAATTGATGAGCTTATCAAGGACGCTCAACGTATTGCGGAGGAGAAGAAAAAGTCCAGTGTTCCGTCTCAGGAGGATATGTCCAGACTCAACGCCTCCTTTGTTGTTGAAGACAGGCAGAGCGCTCTTGTCAAGGAGCTTGAGGGCTTCCGTGAGCGTGAGATCTTCCGCGATACTCTTACCGATGAAATTGTGGAGACAATCCGTTCTGTGTCTTCGGGCAATTATGCGGCTGAAATGCCGGTACACGATGATCCTCAGCTCGGAAAACTTGCCTCGGCCTTCAATATGATGCTTAAGGCGATCAAGGAAACTGTGTCGAATCTCGACCATCTTGTCGCTGAACGCTCC
Organism: Verrucomicrobiota bacterium; assembly: GCA_022703965.1. Lineage (GTDB taxonomy): Bacteria > Verrucomicrobiota > Lentisphaeria > Victivallales > UBA1829 > JAKJHH01. The sequence continues at coordinate 11,938 of JAKJHH010000035.1, read as the reverse complement.
GGTGAACTTAAACAGATCATGAATACGGTTCCGGCCGGAATTATATCGATAAATCCGGAAGGACGTGTCAATCCTGAGCACTCGCTGTCATCGGAGGATATTCTGGGACAGAGAGAGTTGCCGGGACGTGATTTTGCTGATCTTTTAGGATTGACGCGCCGCCGTGAAAATGAGCGTCAGCAGCTTCTTGGCTTTCTCGACTTTTTCCGTCAGGGACTGATTCCCGAGGAGGATATGGCGGGCTTGAATCCCTTTCCTGAAATTGAGCTTGAATCGGAGTCCTCCGCGTCCAAGTGGATTAAACTTTCATATCACATGCTCTCCGAAAAAGCTGGAGCAGACGCGGATATTCTTGTAATCATTGAGGATATCACCCGCCAGAAGGAACTTGCCCTTGAGAACGAACGAGCCGAATCTGAAAATACCCATTTGCGTGCGCTCGCGGAAGATCCGGATTTATTCAGAGATTTCCTTTCCGAAATGAAGAAAGTGCTTGTCGAGGCTTCAGAAGCGATAGATTATTTAAAGGTCCATCCCGGCTCGCTTGATACTGTCAATCGTCTTTATCGCGGAGTTCACACAATAAAAGGAGTTGCCGCGTCAATGGGACTCAGACAGATTGTAGCGGCTACAGGAAGTCTTGAGGAAAAACTCAGCGGTTTGCGAGGCGGCGACGAACTTACAGCTGAACTTGCCGAGGAGACAATAGCTACAATAAAAGTTCTGGATTCTCATCTGCATTCAATGAGTGAATCCGCCTCGAAACTTCTTGGAACGGATGGACTTTGCGATCATGATATTCATCTTAAAATCAGCTTGAAGAAGTTGAAGGATTTTGAGAACAGACTGAAAAAAGGAAATACGACCGACGCTTCAACGATTGCGTTTGAGCTTGTGAAGTCTTTGCAGGAACTTTCTGCCAAAACAGCTTTCGCCAGAACCACGAAGATGATTTCAGGACTCGCCCAGCGCCTCGGAAAAAATGTGAATTTCGTATTTGAAGGAGCTGAAACTCCGGTTAACTGCGAAGTGGCAAAACTGCTGAACGCCGCTCTGGTGCATCTCATCAGAAACGCCCTCGATCACGGCATTGAGTGTCCGGAAGACAGAATAGAGGAAGGCAAGTCCGATACCGCTATTCTTAGACTTAGAGTCTTGCGTGAAGATTCAAATCTCACGCTCGAAGTCATTGACGACGGCCGCGGCATTGATCCTTTGAAAATGAGAGCTGCCGCCGTAAAGAAGGGATTCCTTTCAGCCGACGAAACAGCGGCTCTTTCAGACATCGAGGCGCAAAAGCTGATATTCCGTCCGGTCTTCTCAAGTGCCGAGTCGGTAACTGATGTCTCCGGGCGCGGCGTTGGTATGGATGCTGTGCTGGCGACTGTCCGAAATGACTTGCGCGGAAGCATTGATTTGAACTCTTTCCCAGGCAGGGGAACGACTGTAAAGATCACTGTTCCTCTCTGACTGTATTAATACATAAAGGCCTCAATTCTCTGCTGCTCCGGCAGTGATTGAGGCTTGATTTCATCATGCTCTGATGATCTAGTAATAGCTCACAAATTTTACTGGATTTGAAATGAAAATGCCTGGAATGCCCCCTATGCCGGGGATGAGAAGACTGCAAGATGCGCCGCCTCCTTCGGGATCTCAGAAACTGCATATAGGCGGTTTGCTGAAGCTGCTGCGTATATACAGCGCCGACAGAAAAGGTGCGTATATAATGCTGATTATATGCCTGATACTCCAAATAGTGAGCTATCAGTCTCTTCAGTATTCGCTCAAATATCTGATTGACGATTTCATACCGGCAGGAAACATACGACTGCTTGTTTATTTCGGACTTGCATGGATAATCGCGTTTTTCCTGCACAGCATAGTGACTTTGATGGCGGCTCATTACAGAATCGACATTGTCCGTACTCTGATATCGGGAATCCGTAATGACATCATCAAGAAGCTGCAAGTGCTCTCCATCAAATATTTTGACAAGCACGGAACCGGAAGCGTCAGCGCAAAAGTATTGATGGATATGGACAGGCTGCAAGTCTTTTTCGACTGGCTTCTGACGGCATTTCTCGAGAGTATCGCCGGAATCATATGCGTTATTCCTTTTCTGTATTCGATAAATCCTCTGCTGACTCTTTTGACTTTTATTTACATTCCGCTCGTTCCTTTGATGCAGAAACTTTTCACAAAAAGGATTCTCAAGTACTCCTGGGGACTGAGAGAGAGCAATGCTCGACTCAGCGCAAGAATTGTGGATTATGTCGCAGGAATACGCCATATCAGAATTTTTGCCGCCGAGGAGGAACAGGGGCGCAAGGTGCTGGAAGATGTCGAAGCCATAAAAGAGAAGGATATCAAGTTCACGATGTCCATAAGGATACTTTGGATGGCGATACAGTTCTGTTCGGATTTCACTCCTGTATTGCTCTGGATAGTCGGAGGCGTGCTGATTATCAGATACGGAAATCTGCACATGGGCGAGCTTGTCGCTTATGTCGCGCTTGTGAGAATGCTGATGCATAAGCTGGATATGCTTTACTCCTCGTTCAATCAGATTGTTTCGGCGTCGCCTTCTGTGGCATCCGTAAGCGGACTTCTGAATGACAGCGATGTCGAGAAGCATGAGAACCGCAAAAAGAATTTTGAGCTCGACGGCTCGATTACAGTAAAAAATCTGGATTTCAGCTACGAAAGCAGGGGACACCTCAAGCAGCTTGAAGGAGTAAATCTGTCCATCAGAAAGGGCGAGCATATTGCCATTGTCGGTGAGTCAGGTTCAGGCAAATCGACGTTTATAAATCTTCTTCTCGGGCTCTATCCCGTAAAACCCGGAGCTGTGTTTTTCGGAGAACATGATATAAGCGGGCTGAATCTCCCGGCGCTCCGCTCAAAAATCGCTATGATGACGCAGGAAACTTTTCTATTCAACACAAGTATTTATGAAAATCTCCGCTTTGCCGCTCCGGATGCCTCGGAACAGGAGATTCTCGATGCCTGTGAAAAAGCGCAGATTCTTGACTTCATCAAGTCGCTTCCCGACGGCTTGCATTCGCCCGCCGGAGAACACGGAGTGCAGCTCTCCGGAGGCCAGAAGCAGAGAATCGGACTTGCTCGCGTATTCCTGCGTAAACCGGCGATAATAATACTCGATGAGCCTTCATCTGCGCTTGATGTCGTTACTGAAGAAAAACTCTTCAGGAATCTCTATACGAATGCCGGAGGAGCCACCTTGATTACTATAGCGCACCGCATTTCCACCATAAGCAGCGCCGACAGGATTTTTGTATTCAAGAGCGGAAAACTTGCCGAGTCCGGGACCTTTGCAGAGTTGAAGGATAAAAACGGCGCATTCAGCGATATGCTGAAATCTCATTATTCGGCAATGTCGCCGTCTTCTTCCTGATCCATCGAATTTTTAAGCCATGTGAGAAGGGCTTTCGCGAGGATTCCTATCTTTACCGGCTTGGAAATATAGTCGTTCATGCCTGCCTGAAGACATTTTTCCTTGTCGCCTGGCATGGCATAGGCAGTCACTGCTATGATCGGAACATCATTGGGAGTCTGCATGTCGTTTGCGAATTTCCTGATTCTCCCTGTGAGCTGATAGCCGTCGAGTCTCGGCATCTGGCAGTCCATCAGAATGACATTGTACTTTGTCCGGCGCATCATTTCTATTGCTTCCAGTCCGTCGCCTGCCATGTCATGAGGATATTTGAGTTTCTCCAGCATGGAGGATATCGCCTTTCGGTTCAGCGGATTATCTTCCACTATCAGCAGTTTGCTTGTTTCGGGCACTACTGAGGATTCGGAATCTTCATTCTGACTGCTTGGCTCTTCCAGTGACTTCTTGCTGCATGACATGATATTGCAGAGCATATTCTGGATTGCTGAATATTTCAGCGGACTGCTTATGATGTAGGGGAAACCTTCCGCTCTCATGCGTATTATATCTTCGGCCTTCATGGGCTTTGTGAGAAGTACAAGTTCGGTTTTCTTGAAGCCAGGCATGTCTCTGACGGTTTTATAAAGCTCGTCCGAGTCTTCCAGACGGAGTGTCATGTCGATTATCGCAATTTGGAAAGGAATTTCGGCATTTGCCGAGTTCAGCATTTTTCCGATTGCGCTTTCGGGCGTATCGACTCTTTCGCAGACTGCGCCCCATGAGGCGATTATTGTCCCCAGAGCTTCAAGGAGATATTCATCCTGTGAGGCAATCAGGATTCTGCGTCCGTATATGCAGGCGTTCCACTCTCTCTGGTTCTGTGTATCATTCTTCACTTTGTCCGGCGAATCGAAGAGTATTGTGAATTTGAAGAGAGAACCGTGTCCTTCCGCACTTTCGACCTCGATTTTTCCATCCATCAGCTGTATGAGCTTTTTGGATATCGCCAGACCTAGTCCTGTTCCTTCGTACTTCCTGGTGGAAGAACCGTCTATCTGGGTGAAAGGATTGAAAAGATCTTTGATTCTGTCTTTGGGGATTCCTATGCCGCTGTCCTTGACGAAGAAACTCAGCTGTATTTTACCGTCTTCAGTGCAGTCCTTCGCCACGTGGATTGTGACGCAGCCTTTTTCGGTGAATTTTATGGCATTTCCCGCAATATTCAGGAGTATCTGGTAAAGACGTGCCGAGTCGCCTTTCAGCTCAAAGGGAGTATCTTTTTCTATGGAGCATATGAAGTTGAGTTTCTTTTCCTGAGCTCTCAGGAAGAGAACGTCGCAGAGATCATCCAGCACTGATTTCAGGTTGAACGGTTCCGACTCCATTCTGAGCTTGCCCGACTCTATTTTGGATATGTCCAGAATATCTTTTATGAGGACAAGGAGTTTTTCGCTGCATGAAAGTATGATTTCAAGATAATGCTTCTGCTGCACGGAGAGCGCTGTTTCCTGCAGAAGTCCCGCCATGCCGACTATGCCGTTCATGGGAGTCCTTATTTCATGACTCATGTTAGCGAGGAACTGGCTTTTGGCTTTGCTTGCTTCCTCTGCTTCCTTGCGGGCGAGCATCAAGGCCTCACGTTCTTTTCTGTCATCGGATACGTCGTGCATGAAGCCGAAAAGATATTCCGCATTCCCGTTTCCGTTCATCAGTGCGTCTATTCTCTGCCAGACGGAGAATATTCTTCCATTTGCATCTATTGCGTCGACTTCTCCTTCCCACTGGCCGCCTTTCAGAACCACGGGAAGGACTTCCTTGTCATGAATTTCAAGGGTATAGTCCGGGAAGAAATCCTGAACTTTTGCAGTACGGGCTTCTTCCAGACTTTTAAGGAAAAGCCTTTCGGCGGATTTGTTGAGATAAAGGATCTCTCCATTGACTCTGGTCAGGACAATTGCCTCATGAGAGCTGTCCAGCATTGCCTTGAAAACTGACAATTCCACCGGCAGTTTTTGCGCGTTGTTCTCTGATTCTCCCATCCCTTTTTCTCCATCTTGCCTGACAACACTTAAGTCTCTGGAAAATAACGTATTATTCTTATTTCTTAAATGTGAATTTATCATTCATTTTCTTTATCTTCAAGAGCTCTTATTTGCTTTGTATTGAAATATTTGTACTTATAAAGATCTTTTGGGGCGGATATCTTATTTATCCGGAAAAACTATGAGATGATTGATAAAGACTTTTGTCCGGTGTATTTTATTTGAACTCAAGGTTCTTAAGACATACGAATGCATACGATCAGCGAAGCCGGGCGGAAAGCCGCTCAGAAAATATATCTCACTTTCTCATCGTTTAACGGAATTTCCATTGCTCTTGTTGCAGACAGCATGGTTATTCTTTATGCGGTGCAGCTTGGCGTGCCTCCGTCTTCGATCGGGGCTATGGGATCGTTTATATTTCTTTCCATGCCCTTCATGCTCATCGGCAAGTATCTGACTTCCAGATTCGGCGCGCCTAAAACAGCGTCCTTCGCATGGGGCTTGAGAAGTCTTTTTCCGCTTCTTCTTATTCCGCTTCCCTTTTTGATGGCAAAGCTGTCGTTTTCTCTCGGCGTTGCCGTTTTGCTTACCATCATGTTTGCCTTCTGGGCATCCAGAAGCACCGGGATGATTGTGATGTCGCCTATTGTAGGAGAAATCACCGACAATTCCGACCGCCAGCATTTTAACTCCATGAACTTTGCTCTTTATTGCAGCTTCCATCTTGCGACTACTCTGCTTGCGATTATTGCGCTCTATTTCATGCGCAGCACTCTGACCTTTCAGATTCTTATCGCCCTGGGATGTCTTGCCGGTTTCTGTTCGTCGTATTGCTGTTCAAAATTTCCTGAAAGCGAAAATGCCAGAAAATCCGCCGCATCTCCCGTCTTCTGCGCCTTCTCAAGGCTCTGGAATGATCACAAACTTCGCAAACTGATTGCCGCCTGGGCTACTGGCTGGGGCGCTGCCGCTTTCATTGTTCCCTTCTCGATGCTGGCTCTCAAAAAGGGCTACGGCATTCCGGACTTTCAGGCAATGATTTTCGCTCTGATTCAAATGGGAGGAAGCGCTGTTTTCACCTCTGCCGCCGGACGGATTTCCGCCAGAACCGGAGCTCGTTCCATGATTATTTTCTGTTTCAGCATGTATCTGCTTGTCTGTCTGATGTGGGCTTTTGCTCCGGATTCCTTCAGTCCTGTATATACCGCTGTGATTTTCTTTCTGGCCGGCGGCTCCTTCATGGCTGCCGAGCTGGCTATTCTCTATTATTTCCTGAATGTCGTTCCCAAGGAGAATATGGTGGCTGATAATCTTATAGGCAACATGATCGCCGGGACGAGTGCCGGCCTTGCCGGTACTTTTGCCGGGGCTGGGATTCTTAAGCTGCTTGAGATTCACAGTCTCGATATGCTCAGTCTTTTCCGTAACTATTTTTCTGTGATATTTGTGATTCTTTTGTGCCTGATGACTTTTATTCTCAAGCTGGAAAAAATAAGTTCGCGCAGTGCCGGAAAGATTGTTTTCAATATCATTTCCGGCTCCATCAGTCCGGTGATTTTCGTTTCGCTCATATCCCGCCTTGATTCTCTCATCAGACGCTCAAAAAGCGAAGCGGAAGAAGACTGAACTCCTTGCTGTCAAAGCAGACGCAGTAGTTCGGAAAATTCCGAGATTTTCAGGTCATAATAACAGTTTTTTATGTCGCCGAATCCGTAGGATGCGTAAATGCTTTTTATTCCTGCCCGTTTTGCTGCTTCAAGATCAGTCCAGTTATCGCCGCACATCCATGTCGTTTCGCATGATGATCCGGCTTTTTCCATGATTCTGATTATTCCGTCCGGATCAGGCTTGGTCGGGACTCCTGAATCGCCTCCTGTCACGTTCAGAAAAAAGCTGTCCAGTTTGAAGTGAATCAGTGTATCGCGGCAGAGAAATTCGAGTTTATTGCTGAAAACGGCAAGCTTCCAGCCTTCTTCATGCAGCTTTTTGATTGTGTCGATGACTCCAGGATACGGCAGGGTCTTTTCTGTCAGGCATTGAGCGTAATAGTTCTTGATGAGTTCGGCTCCGGCTTCGTCATCAATGATCCCGTCAAAAGCCCGTTTGGCGAGCAGCTTCATGCCGTCGCCGACAAATGTGACCACTGTGTTTAGCGGATATTCGCTCTGTCCGAGTTCGAGTCTCGCGTTGTTTACTGCCTTGGCTATGTCCTCGCGGGAATCAAAAAGAGTCCCGTCCATATCGAATATCAGACAACGGTTCATTTCAGGCTTTCTTGAAATTGAAGGGGATTCTTGTGATTTCGGGAAGTCTCGCGTATGCGTCGAGCAGAAGTCCCTTTGAGAGATCTTCTTTTTCAGCGTTCTCAAGCGAATGCCAGGCAAGTCCGGCAACCATTGAGGCGTTGTCCGTGCAGTACTTTTTCTGAGCAACGAATGTTCTCATGTTTTGTGGTGCTGTTGCCTCGAAGCGCTGACGGAGCGGACTGTTGCAGGCGACTCCTCCGCAAAGCACGAGCGATGCCGCGTTAAAGTGTTTCGCCGCGTCGAAAGTCTTGGTGCAGAGCACGTCCACAATTGCCTCCTGATACGAAGCGATCGTGTCGTAAAGCTCCTGATCCTTTACTTCGTCAGGCCCTCCGGCTTTCTTGCAGTGGTAGAGCAGAGAAGTTTTGACTCCGCTGAAACTGAAATTGAAGCGGTTCTGTACGTCGACCGCTTTGCCTGTCGTTCCCGTGAAGGAGCGCGGAAAATGATATTTTGCCGCATTGCCCTTTGCCCCTGCCTTTTCGATTACAGGGCCTCCGGGATATCCGAGATTGAGCAGTTTTGCAGCTTTGTCGAAGGCTTCTCCTGCTGCGTCGTCGACTGTTCCGCCGACCATTCGCGCCGAGCCGTCCTTGGATATCAGAACAAGTGCCGTATGGCCTCCCGATACAACGAGCGCCAGCATCGGATAAAGCGATTCATCTTCAAAAGGAAGAGTCGCAGAATCTATGAATGTACCGTAAATATGTGCCAGAAAGTGATTGACTCCGATAAGCGGGATATCATAAGACATCGAGAGCCCTTTTGCGAAGTTGAGTCCGACCAGCAGGGCAGGGATGAGACCCGGGCCGTTTGTGACTGCGATTGCGTCGATGTCCTTTATGCTTTTTCCTGATTCTCTGATTGCGGCTTTTGTGACGTGTTCGATTGCGGTCAGATGCTCTCTCGCCGCGAGTTCAGGAATCACTCCGCCGTAAGGCGCGTGACGCGCTATCTGGGACGCAACTGCGCTTCCCAGTACTGTCTGTCCGTTTTCGACTATCGCCGCGGCTGTTTCGTCGCAGCTAGTTTCTATTCCAAGTATCAGAGCCATAGTTTCTTTTCCGCTTTTCTTAGCGGATTAATAGACATCATAAGGACGTGAAAATCAAGAATAAAGTCATTGCCTTTCTAAAATGCAAAGTGTTTTCTTAGCGCGGCAAGGCGCAAGTAAAGAGGAGGAGAATAACCACGAAGCACACGAAGGACACGAAAAAATGCAAGGAATAGTTTCTTATCATTAAAGACTTATGTCTGAAATGTTCTTGGGGGCGTAATGGACTGAAAGCGGGTAGCGAAGGCAGTCCCTTGCCTGAAACAATGGAGATACATGAAAGCAGAAGACTGTGGAACTTTATTGAGCTTAGAATTACAATAAAGGATCACATATTATGGGGACATATCTTTATTAAATTATGCTATAAAAAAATCAAATATAACAAAAAAACTATGCCCAGATGCAATTGCGCCGCATCTGGGCATAGTCTAATGCAAAAATCAGAAAAAATCAAGTGTTGTAAAATAAAAATTAAAACCGTCTGGGAAATGTGTCAGTTTAGTTTTCTAGCTACAACGCGACATAGCCGCAAGCAAAGAAGGTCTGTAGACCTTCACCCAAGCAGTGCGCTCCAGCTTCGCTCAGCGCACGGGAAGAAACTGAAAACGGGTAGCGACGGCAGTCCCTTGCCGTCGAATCCTTAGACGTTGCCTGTCTAAAACAATGGGAAGGGAAGCCGTCAAGGGACTGACGGCACTACCCGTTAAATCTTCCTCAAATAGCATCTGCTTCTTAAAAATTTCGTGGACTTCGTGCGCTTCGTGGTTTAAACCCCACTCACAATAAACCTGACTGACGCATTACACAGTCTGGGGGAATCACAAAATCTCCAGTTCCTTCTCCTCACTGAAAGCAGACGACCATAAAGTTTCTTGAGCTTATGACTATGCGTTCCACAATATTAAAGGCATAGATGTTCTGTTCTTTTATTGATGGATAGCACTTGAGTCTACTATTACCCGTCAAATGTCGCAACGAAGTTGAGCGACACTGCAAGCTTGCAAGGGCTTCCTTGCCCGTCTAATGCCACTAAAAAAAGGAAACTCTTTGCCCAAAGAACAAGAACTTGGCTGATCGTAGTATAGAGTTGTAGTAAAACCCTTTATTTGACTCTTTTGTAGTAGTAGTTTATGTCGCCGTTCTGGCCTGTCATCAGAACGCTTTGTTTTTTCCATTCCGCATGTCCGTCTGCCCAGGTCATGTTGACTCCGCCTCCATGACGGTTTCCGACCGGAGGACTTGGAAAACCGACTCCCGGACTGCTGGAAGGCACATAGACATATGTGTAGTCCCAGTTTCCAGCTCCCATCCAGTCTGTTGCTTCACCGCAGACTATTGTCTGAGATGGTATCTGTGTTGATCTCAGCGTAACTCTCGGACGTATCGCGTTTGTTTCGCTGTAACCGAAGCCTGTATTTGCATCTATTCCCGCGCACCACCCGTAGCCTCCTCTGGACTCAAGATTAAGCCCCGGGATTTGCCATGAAGGACAGGCAAAAATTTTTGTAAAGAGCGTTGTGTTGTTATTCGGGTTTGCTCCGACATAAGGAGCTATTTCTATTCTCCATTGAATTGTTACGCCGCTTGAATTGTTGCTGACCGGCATCCAGCCCTTGTAATCGTCGGCATAGGAATTGACTCCCAGAGCGATCTGTTTCTGATTGTTCAGACATGCACTTCTTTTTGCTGTTTCTCTGGCTGTCGCCAGAGACGGCAGAAGCATTGCCGCAAGTATCGCAATGATCGCTATGACCACCAATAATTCGATAAGTGTAAAGCCGCGCGTTTTCATATTATTTGACCCTTTTATAATAATAGTCTTTATCGCCGTTGAATCCGGCAAGTATGAATTTTTGAGCTTTCCATTCCACATGCGCGTCACCCCATACGAAGTTGACTCCTCCGCCGTGACGGTCTCCTACTGCCGGCTGAGGTCCGTAGGCGTATGATCTTACTGATGGCGCATAGATGTACTGATAATTCCAGGTGCCCCCAGAACTTGGAGCCATCCAGTCTGTTCCGTCTCCGGCAAGTATTGTCTGAGCCGGTTGAGTAAGCGAGCTTAAAAGAACTCTTGGACGGTATGAATTTTCCTGATTCCCGCAGGAATAATTATTATCGCCGATGCCTGCTCCAGCGTTCCAACCGTAGCCTCCGCATCCGTTGAAGATACTTTTATTCCATGAAGGGCAGAGATAGGCTTTAGTTCGATATTGACTGCTGTCATTGGGATTGATGCCAATATAAATTCCGGTTTCCCTTATCCATTGGCTTGGGTTTGCTCCTGCATCGCAGGATATCGGCAGCCAGCCTTTATAGTCGTCAACGTATGAATTCACTCCGATGGCTATTTGCTTCTGATTGCTCATGCAGGAGCTGCGTCTGGCCATATCCCTTGCTTTGCCCAGCGAAGGCAAGAGCATTGAGGCCAGTATCGCAATTATTGCGATTACCACCAGAAGCTCTATCAAAGTGAATGCCATGTTACCTTTACGGCGGCGAGAACTGCAAGTACGTTTATGGCATTCAACAACTTTTAAAGGAGGCCGAGATGAAGTATTCAATAGGAGTTGATCTGCACAAGGAGACTGCTGTGGTTGCGGTTCTGAATGAGCATGGTGAACTTGTGGAGAGAAAGACATTCTCCTGCAAGTGCAAAGAAATGATTCGAGCGTATTTTGCATCATACGGCCTCCAGTGTCAGGTTGCTTACGAAAGCGTTGGATTTTATCAGTGGTTCTGGGCTCTGCTGAAGCCGGTAGTGGGACGTCTTGTGCTTGCGGATCCGGCTGGAATCAAGGCGTACACAGGTCGCAGGGCGAAGACTGACCGCAACGATTCCATGCTCATTGCGAGGCTGCTTCACGAAGGAACTATTCCGCTTGCCTACGTGCCTCCGGAACCTCTTCGCGAGCTCAGGGAGATGACTAGACTGCGTCACAGTATTGCCAAAGAGTATCGGAGAAGCAAGCTTGCGATACGCTGGGTTTCGCTTCAGAAAAACCTGCCCGGCCCCAAGCTGCTCAACACGGCCACTGTAAGTAAATGGATGCTGGCTAATAAACAGAAATTCAGCAGGATCGAAACTGAAAATCTTTTTCATCGCTTCAAACTTCTTGTCGAGCAGGAAAAACAGCTC
>JAKJHH010000359.1 GCA_022703965.1 Verrucomicrobiota bacterium | reverse complement strand
TATCGGTCTGATGGACCTATTTAGCCTTACCGCATGGTCGCGGCTAATTCCAGCAAGGTTTCTCGTGCCCCGCTGTACTTGGGATATCCACTCGGAGATCGATGTGCTTTCGCATACGGGGCTATCACCCGCTTTGGCTGGCCTTTCCAGACCCTTCCGCTAACACTCGACTTTGTAACTCCGTGCCGAACTTGCAGGTCCGACCTGTGGCTCCCACGACCCCCCGCATGCAACGCCTGCAAGCTTACACATACGAGGTTTGGGTTCGCCTCTCTCGACCTATGTATTCAGTTGAGAGATCGTCAGGCTTTCACCAGACGGGGTTTCCCCATTCGGACATTCCCGGATCAATGCTCGCGTGCAGCTCCCCGAGACTTTTCGCAGCTTACCACGTCCTTCATCGCAGCCATCAGCCAAGGCATTCACCGTCAACCCTTAATCACTTGACCTTCCATCAATGAATCACATCGACGTCAGTCAATCACTACTTGCTATTCGCTCATATTGCGAACTCGCCTTGACACCCACCGCATCCTATAAACACGGCGGATCACCCTTCATTTGCCTTATTCGACTCTCAAAGATCACGTCTTACAGCCCTTGAGCTGAACTCAACAGCTAACGCTGCTCGATTCAACACAAAAAC
>JAKJHH010000358.1:424-669 GCA_022703965.1 Verrucomicrobiota bacterium | reverse complement strand
CATCACTTTTGCGGTCTGTTCGGGTTCATGTCCGTTCCAGCCGCCCCATGTAATAAGAACTTTTCCATTCATAAGTACGATTCCTTAATTATTTTATAAAAAGTAAAATGCAAAGCATTTTAACAGAGAGTAGGCGTCACGCCTCGAGCGGCGGAAGAGCGATCTTCGCTTTCCTTTACCGCTTAATTTTCAGTTTAATGTGCCTTTGAGAAGTCCTGTTGCAAGTGCGGCAGGACGTTCGCATG
>JAKJHH010000358.1:0-350 GCA_022703965.1 Verrucomicrobiota bacterium | reverse complement strand
CGTCGATCATGTCGGCAAGTCCGATGCAGCGCGAGTTTTCCGTATAGCCGAAGGGCATCGGCACTGTAGTCCACTCATTCTTGCGGGTTTCGAATGATGTATACTTTACGGGGCCTCCGAAGGTGTTGGGATCAGGACAGCTCAAGCTGCCTTTTGTGCCGTGAATTTCAATACATGGACAGCTTGCCTTGATTACGTCGAAGCTCATAATCAGCGTGATTACTGCACCGGAAACAAAGTGCAGAACTCCGGCTATGTGAGTATTGACGGAGACCGGCAGAACGTCGCCAAAACGTCCTTCACTTGTGCAAATGCGCTCATTGAAGCCGCGTCCTGCCATGGCTGTAACG
>JAKJHH010000357.1 GCA_022703965.1 Verrucomicrobiota bacterium | reverse complement strand
TGAATACGTTCCCAGGCCTTGTACACACCGCCCGTCACATCATGAAAGCCGTTTGTACCCGAAGTCACTATGCTAACCGCAAGGAGGCCGGTGCCGAAGGTGTGAACGGTGATTGGGATGAAGTCGTAACAAGGTAGCCGTAGGGGAACCTGCGGCTGGATCACCTCCTTTCTAAGGAGAACATGGGGTGCCGGGTCAACCGGCGCTCAAGGTCGAACGGTCGCGCAAGCGGCCGACCGGCTGATCTCATCGCACAATTCAATTGTCATCGAGCGCACTTTGATCGCTCTTTGATTATTGGAGCCGCCGGGATGGACTCCCCTCAGCGCCGGGGCTGTAGCTCAGTTGGTAGAGCGGTAGCTTTGCAAGCTATAGGTCGGGAGTTCGAGTCTCCTCAGCTCCACCAGCGCCTGCGGGCGCGGGCGGGACGGACGCATAGGAACTGGGGCTTGGGCGTGTAGCTCAGTTGGTTAGAGCATGCGCTTGATAAGCGCAGGGTCACTGGTTCGAGTCCAGTCACGCCCACCAAAATGTTTTTCGCCTGCTACGGAGCGGGTGTTGATCTTTGAAAACCACATATAGGCATGCTGTAATTGAGGCAATTGTAGTTCGCTGAGTTGGGCTTCGGCGGCGCAAGCCGCCGGAACTGTACTTTTGCGATCAAGCTACTAAGGGCAGATGGTGAATGCCTTGGTGCCAAGA
>JAKJHH010000356.1 GCA_022703965.1 Verrucomicrobiota bacterium | reverse complement strand
AAGGCGGTCATCACAGATGCATTGTTGCCGCAACGGATTCGTGCGCTTGAGCTGGCATATGGCAAGCAGCATGACACGGAACTGACGCTCTGTCTTCATGAGAACAGTCTTTCGATAAAATCTGCAATGGAGGATATTCCTGAGCTCTCAATAAAATCAGAAATCAGCTCAAAAGGCAATGCATCAATCAGGCTCAAGGCAGGACAGCTGCTTTATGCACTTAAGCACGCTTATATCGGACTATCGTTCAGTGACGGCAAATATGCTCCTGCTTTGTTTGCCGACGGTAAGCTTCATGACTTTGTCCAGCCAGCCGTATTCATAAGTTTTGCTTGTTGCAACTTGGAAAATCATTCAAAAGGTCACCATGAGTTTAAATTTATGAGGTATTCCGATATTGGCGCCTGTTTCATTTTGTAGAAGTAGGACAGGGGATTTGAAAATCTGTATTGTCGTGAGCTAAAACACCTGAAGGCAAGAGATAGCAGGAGTCTTCTGGTCTGAGCTCGTTCGAAACAGGATACGAATTATTGTTAAATAATAATGACGAGTTGCTGAGCATATTCTTATATTTAGCAGGAATCTGAGTCACTAAAATACCAAGTTCTTCCGTTGTTGAATTTTCTAAGAAAAACGGAGAACCGAACCCTCGCAGAAAACCCGCATTTTGGGTTATGACAGCAGCCGGAGTTTTTGTTTTATATTCTGATCCGTCAGGCATTCTCAAGAAAGAACTTATATCAATTTTCAGATAAGGCTCATCTTTATACGATTTTTCAT
>JAKJHH010000355.1:607-887 GCA_022703965.1 Verrucomicrobiota bacterium | reverse complement strand
GAGCAGCTTGCGGATGGAGTTGGCAAGAAGTCGGAAACGGTGTATTACATCCGGGACAACGAGACGAAGGGTTGGCTGTATTGCTCGAAGGAGCGCCTGGATACGTTGATTGCGAAGTTCGGTACGGTTGAGAAGCTGGGTGCCGAGTACGTTGGGCGTGCAGGCAAGCAAGCTCGTAAAGCTAAGTAATTGTTGATAGGGTGGGCTTTCCCGGCCCACCCTTTAGCTCAACTAAGGACATGAAACCATTCCCAATATATAACGTTGGCGATACTATGCA
>JAKJHH010000355.1:328-597 GCA_022703965.1 Verrucomicrobiota bacterium | reverse complement strand
TATCAAGTAATCGCCGTTACACCGTTCAATAACGATTGGATTTATACTTTATATTCTCCTTATGTTGAGCAGCCTTATACTGCTTGTAGTGAAAAAGAAATAGTGAGTCATATTGCCCACGTGGCGAAATGGCAGACGCAACAGACTTAAAATCTGTTATCCGTGAGGGTGTGCCGGTTCGAGTCCGGCCGTGGGTACCATCAGGGAGGGTAACATGGGTCGCTAGCTCATCTGGCAGAGCAGCAGCCTTTTAAGCTGTTGGTGCGGGG
>JAKJHH010000355.1:0-299 GCA_022703965.1 Verrucomicrobiota bacterium | reverse complement strand
CTACCAATTTAAATGGGCCTTTAGCTCAATTGGTCAGAGCAACGCCCTCATAAGGCGTGTGTTGTAGGTTCGAGTCCTACAAGGCCCACCAATTTTAAACTTGCAAACATAATTGCGTTAACTTACAATAATGTAAGAAACAAATAAGGTTAACATGATTACATACATTTATCATAATAGAGAAACAAACACTCTCGAATTTAGTACTAAACTTAAGGACATCCTTCTCGACAGAAGTGTTGAGGAAGAGCGCGAATTAGCGGACGGTACTTATGATATCCTTGAAGTAGAAACTAAGA
>JAKJHH010000354.1:285-923 GCA_022703965.1 Verrucomicrobiota bacterium | reverse complement strand
GAACTGAGAGTGTTTTCTTTTTGTAAAATTGTCTGCAGAGTCAATATTTTTGTAGACAGCAGGGGGGAGCAAAAATATCTTTGCGTAAAAGTTTACGGAGATGTTTATGTATCTAAGCCAATGCAAATCCTGCAGTCATCATATTTGTATATTGAATAACAAAGTTTTGTGCGGTTATAAAATCGACAGGGTAGAAAAGACAATACGCAAAGAGAAAGACGAGAACAGTCAGACAGTATTGGACTGTCCGAAAGAATAAGGAGAAATTATGAAAACAAAAGCTCTCGATTTAACACTGGATTTCAAAGTTGCCGACATCAGTCTTGCTTCTTTCGGAATAAAGGAGATGGAGCTTTCCCGTAATGAAATGCCCGGTCTTATGGCTGCTCGTGAGAAATATTCTGCGACCAAACCGCTCAAAGGACTAAAAGTTACCGGTTCTCTTCATATGACAATTCAGACTGCGATGCTGATTGAAACTCTGTATGAGTTAGGCGCTGATTTGAGATGGGCATCATGCAATATTTATTCAACACAGGATCATGCCGCTGCTGCGGTTGCAAAACTCGGTCTTGCAAAAGTTTTTGCATGGAAGGGTGAGACGCTTGATGATTACTGGTGGTGTACTGAAATGGCTC
>JAKJHH010000354.1:0-237 GCA_022703965.1 Verrucomicrobiota bacterium | reverse complement strand
GGAGATGCGACTCTTCTTATTCACGAAGGTGTTAAGACAGAAAAAGATAAATCGCTTCTTGACCGCAAATCGGACAATAAGGAGTTTCAGATAATTCTCGATAGAATTTATGATTCTTATCAGTCGGATTCTTCACGCTGGACTAAAATAGCCTCAAAGATAAAGGGAGTTTCCGAAGAAACAACGACAGGAGTTCACAGACTGTATCAGTTGGCTGAGAAGGGTGAACTTCTTTTC
>JAKJHH010000353.1 GCA_022703965.1 Verrucomicrobiota bacterium | reverse complement strand
CTCCTTTTTTCTAGCGTTAAGAAACTGAAGCGAGATACCATTTTTCATAAGAACATGGAGTATCGTATCCGAGCGTTGAATGAGGGAACTCCTCATTGTACGCATACTGCCATTTCTTAATTGCTTCTGATAGCTCATGAAATGAATGCCACTCCCTTGGCCATATCAGGTCTTCTTTTATACTTCTGATTATTCTTTCTGTGTCGGCATTGCCTTTAGGATTGCAGTAACTACAGAAAACCTGCTGAAATCCCAGTTCTTTCACGCTATCCATATACTTCTTGGCTGTCGGTTGCGATCCGTGGTCGCTAACCAGATAGATGTTCCCTTTGAGAGTGTCTTTAATACCATTGGGAAACTGCATATTTACAGCTTCATTTATAGCATCCAGCCAGTCCGCAGTCTTGCTCATTCTACTCAGAGTGCAGCCGACAAGTTTCTTGCTTCCCCAGTCCAGAACGACATGCAGATATGCCCAGCCTTCATTTGTCATTATCTTGGTCATGTCTGTACCCCAAAGGCTGTTTGGCTCTATGCTCCTTAACTTGTGTGTTGTTGCTTGACGTCTTGCTTTAAGCTTCCTGTTTGGCTCAACCAATAAGGAATTTTCTTTCATCAAACGCCAGATCCTTTTCCGATTTATCTCAAGTTTTTTCTGGAACTTGAGATAGGCCCAGATACGTCTGAATCCCCAGGCCGGATGTTCTGCTTTTAAATGCCGTATCTCTTCCAAAATTCCTTTATTGAGCTCAGATATTTTACGATGACGCTTTACCAGTCGTTTTTTTTCAGCTCCATTGTCAGCTCTCCTATCGTCTCTTTCAGACGCTGATTTTGACGCTTTAGCCGTTCCGTTTCCCTGTCCGCGCCTCCTCGCTCGAAAAGCTTCTCGCCGTCCGACAACAGGCGATCTCTCCACTGGTAATATTGGGTTTGCGATATCCCATGACGATTGCA
>JAKJHH010000352.1 GCA_022703965.1 Verrucomicrobiota bacterium | reverse complement strand
TGTCTCTTGACTCAATATTTTTGTAGACAGCAGGGGGGAGCAAAAATATCTTTGCGTAAAAGTTTACGGAGATGTTTATGTATTTAAGCCAATGCAAATCCTGCAGTCATCATATTTGTATATTGAATAACAAAGTTTTGTGCGGATATAAAATAGACAGGGTAGAAAAAACTATACGCAAAGAGAAAGACGAGAACAGTCAGACGGTATTGGACTGCCCTAAAGAATAAGGAGAAATTATGAAAACAAAAGCTCTCGATTTAACCCTGGACTTCAAAGTTGCCGACATTAGTCTAGCTTCTTTCGGAATAAAGGAGATGGAGCTCTGCGACCAAACCCCTCAAAGGTCTGAAAATTACCGGTTCTCTTCATATGACAATTCAGACTGCCATGTTGATTGAAACGCTGTACGAATTAGGTGCAGATTTGAGATGGGCATCATGCAATATTTATTCAACACAGGATCATGCCGCTGCGGCGGTAGCAAAACTCGGTCTTGCAAAAGTTTTTGCATGGAAGGGTGAAACACTTGATGATTACTGGTGGTGTACTGAAATGGCTTTAACATGGCCTGACGGAAGCGGACCGGATGACGGAGGAGATGCAACTCTTCTGATTCACGAAGGTGTTAAAACAGAAAAAGACAAATCGCTTCTTGACCGCAAATCTGATAACAAAGAGTTTCAGATAATTCTCGACAGAATATATGATTCTTATCAGTCAGATTCTGCCCGCTGGACAAAGATAGCTTCAAAGATGAAGGGAGTTTCCGAAGAAACTACCACTGGTGTTCACAGACTTTATCAGTTGGCTGAGAAGGGTGAACTTCTTTTCCCTGCTGTAAACGTTAACGATTCTGTTACAAAATCCAAATTCGATAATCTGTACGGCTGCCGCGAGTCCCTTCTTGACGGAATAAAACGCGCAACAGATATTATGATCGCCGGAAAAGTCTGTGTTGTTTGCGGATACGGAGATGTCGGAAAAGGCTGTGCTCATGCTTTCAAAGGAA
>JAKJHH010000351.1 GCA_022703965.1 Verrucomicrobiota bacterium | reverse complement strand
TTTGCCGCGGTATGGGAAAGTCCCATTTTCCTTAATCCCTATGACATTCGCTTTATATTGCGCTAAATGCTTACAGACCAAGTCGCGAAAACCCATTCTTGTTCCTCTATACTAAAATTGCTGTCAATAGTCCTATTCACTATCTTAGTTGTGACCACTTTCTATATTGGCTGCAGCTTCCATAAGCGTCAATATGAGTATTGTTGTTACCACCTCCAATGCATTTTGCGGACGGACCATCATACTTAACGTCGGAACCATTATTTGATTTTCTTGGAGCACTCCAATATTCACAGGTGCCACAGCATCTTTGATTTCCATTAACTACTCCCGACATGCCTTACCTCCATTTTTTATAAGTTATTGCTTATTCTCATTTTCTTGCTTAGCAGCCATAATAAAAGAATTAACAACCTCGGCATAGTCTTGTGATATCACTTCATCGTTATAGTAACATACTTTCTAGATTGAGCTGTGCCTCTGCGTGTCCTTGTTCAGCCGCTTTGCGATACCACTTTATAGCCTCGTCAAAGTCTAGTTGAACACCTGCACCGGAACTGTATATCTCACCCAGATTGCACTGTGCCTCCATATGTCCTTGTTCAGCTGCCGCACGAAACCACTTCACAGCCTCGGTATCGTCCCGTGGAACGCCTTCACCATTATAGTACATCCTTCCCAGATTGAACTGTGCCTCTGTATGTCCTTGCTCTGCTGACTCAAGAAACCATTCCAAAGCCTCGACATCGTTTCGTGGAACGCCTTCACCATTATTATACATCAATCCCAACTTGAACTGTGCCTCTGCGTGTCCTTGCTCCGCTGAGTCAAGAATATCCTCGTAGTTCATGCCTTATTCTCCTATCTATTTCCTGCTAATGATTATAATAGCACTATTCATTATTTTTGAAAGAGGAAAATCCACCTGTTCATTGATTACGTATTGAAAGAAAGCATGCTTGCCAAAATCATCGAATGCTCTGTTTCAGGAAGTCATTAATAAAAATGACAATCGGGATAAATCTCATTCAAAAACCCTATCTTTCAACCCAGTATCGTTG
>JAKJHH010000350.1 GCA_022703965.1 Verrucomicrobiota bacterium | reverse complement strand
AATATTAACAATGTTCTTAGAGGCCATAATCTTTTCTTTTCCTTCTCTCAATGCCTCATCAGTTAAAAGAAGATGTACTGACATCTGATCCCCATCAAAGTCTGCATTAAATGCTTTACATACCAATGGGTGCAATCTTATTGCCTCTCCTTCAACTAATTTAGGATAGAATGCTTGAATACTATATTTATGAAGTGTAGGAGCACGATTAAGTAATACAGGTTTACCCTCAATAACTTTCTCTAAGATATCCCAAATCATACTGTCTTCCTCTTCAACTAAATCTCTTGCTACTCTTACATTAGGTGCAATTTCCTTATCTAAAAGCTCATGTATAACAAAAGGTTTAAACATCTCAAGAAGAACAGATTTAGGAACACCGCATTGATCTAATTTAAGACTTGGGTCTCCAACAATCACTGCACGACCAGAATAATCAACTCTCTTTCCTAGAAGATTCTTTCTAAATATACCTTTCTTCCCCCTTAAATCATCAGTAAGAGACTGATATGGGAGTCTCTTGCTATTCATCATAGGCTTAGATGGTCTATGTGAATTGTCAATTACAGCATCAACAGCTTCCTGAAGCATTCTCTTTTCATTTCGAAGTATTACATCAGGTGCCCCTATTTCCATAAGCCTCTTTAAACGATTATTTCTATTAATAACTCTTCTGTATAAATCATTAAGGTCAGATGTTGCAAACTTTCCTCCAGGAAGAGGAATAATAGGTCTTAAATCTGGTGGAAGAACAGGAAGAACATCTATTACCATCCAGCTTGGATCTAATTTGTTTTGTTGGAAACCTTCAAGATATTGTATTCTCCTTATAGTTACAAGTTTCTTCTCCCCTTTCTCTTTTTTCATTCTTTTTCTTAAATTTTCAAGCTCTTCATTAATATTTAAATTCTCCAATAGTTTTTTAATTGCTTCTGCACCCATCATTGCACTGAAGAAAAGGAGCCCTCTATCTTCCAAATCAATATATTCATCTTCAGAAAGAACAGAACCTACTTCTACTTTTTCAATTATCTGCTGGAGTTTAGAGTAGAAGTTCTCTATTTCTTCTTCTCTCTCAGCGAAATCTCTTCTTACC
>JAKJHH010000034.1 GCA_022703965.1 Verrucomicrobiota bacterium | reverse complement strand
CCGCTCGGCGGGCAGGAATGAATTCCTGCACTCTGTTAAAATGCTTCGCATTTTACTTTCTTATGGGATGCCTGTGGTTCTTTTCTATTTATGGCTAACGCTTAAGCTGACGGCACTACCCGTTAATCTTCCTCAAATAGCCTCTGTTTTCTTCGTGTCCTTGGCGCCACATGAGGTGATTTGGATGCTACTTACGGGCTGAGATACTGATATCTTTATAGAATATGCTGCCTGCGGGCTCGTTGCCGGATTGATCTTTCTGACTTGTCAGATTGAGGATGAGATTGGCAGTGCCGGGCATTTCAGAACTCTTCCATGTGAACTCAATATTCTGCCATTCTCCTACCTGACTGCCGGGGATTTTGAAGAAGAACGGCTTTGATTTTTTGTCCTTGTCAGTTACCCAGAGAAAGATCATCGGATTGTTGCCTTTGTAATCTTTGGAGCGCATTACTTTGCCTGAAATTATGATTTCGGAGGTATCGGCAGGAATTTCTATAGTTTTGGAATTACGGCCTGTAAAGTTGTCAGCTGTCGCTTTGACTTCCAGAGAAAGCGGCGGAGCTCCGTTTTTGGGATAAGCTCCTGTGAGTCCGCCTGAAGGCTGCTGCTTGACTTTTCCCCAGTCGGCAAAGAAAAAGCCGCCCGCGTTGAGCGGATTTGAAGAGGGTTCTCCGCTGAAATCCGCTGTATATAGCGGGCTTTCTTTTTTGTTTTGAGCCTGTGGCTGATCTTTTGAGCTGTTTTCTTTGACGGGAGCGGCTCGCTCGAAATTCTTCAGGAAAAAGGTCTTTTCGAGCGCAGGAACGGATTTCGGAGCTTTCTGAAGCGGCACAGGCATGAAATGATTCTGATCGATTTCTGCATATTTCAGTTCAAGCTCCGAGCTTGCCGATTTCGGGATGTCCACAGTAAGGACAAAGCTTTCCGGATCATATGAATAGTCGGCGGCTTTTCCGTTGATCCTGACAGTTTCCGGCTTCTGCGAGGAGAAGCCTTTGAGCCTGAATCCGGCAGGTACTGAGTCCAGCTTTATATAGGCTGTCTTTTTCGACGGAACAAATTTGAAGTCCGGCGCTTTGAGCGGAGCCCATTCCGCAAGAACGAAGGGTGAGCCGCCTGTTATAAGCAGCGGCATGGTTTCAAGGTACTGCATGTTTCTGAGATAAAAGACTGAGGATTCAGTCTTGTTTTTCAGGATTTCACGGACGCGGCTTACCGGTGTTCCATCGAAGAGCAGATAGACAAGGCGTGTGCCGAGATGTCCGTGTGTGTCTTTTCTGTCGTCGCTGTTCGGGAAATAGAGTTGACGCGCATCTTCCCATTCACGCAGATTATTCCATACATATTTTCCGTAAGGGTAATAGATTTCGTACATATCCTGCCATGCGTAACAGAGGAGGGAATCAAAAGAACCGTCGTATTCCTGACGCATGGTTTTAATGATCATCGGACTGTTTGCGTAGGATTCCGGAGTGATGAACTCGCGATAGCCGACATTGATGTTATCCATGCCGAGGAGTCCATTCTGATGACCGAAGTCTGTGAAAATGCCTCGTCCGATCAGCGCTGGCAGTCCTTTAGCAAGATAATACGCAGCTTCGGCGATGTCTTCCTGCGAGCCGACTTCCTTAGCCATGCGGTAAAGTGCGGCCTGACCTCCGAAAGCAGCCTGTCCGCAGTCAACGACGGGGCCGTTGTCGCCGGCATCATTGCTGCCGTCGGTCATCCATGCCCAGTCATGGACATCCTTGACGTAGCCTGTCATTTTGTCCACGCTGAGGATTTTGCCGTCCTTCGATGCTTCCGAGGGGGCGAGAGGCGACTTGTCCTTCCAGATTTTGCGGAGGGTATCATAAGAACCGGTGAATGCGGTAGAGTAGTCGAGGTTGTTCAGATGATTTCCGACTCCGTAACCGCGGTCTCCGAAAACTCCGACATCTCCGGGATCGTCGATTTTGATGGAGAAGGAATAGAAGTATTTCCTGCCTGAATATGGTTCGACAAGAGATCTCCACATGCGGTTTGATCTGTAGCCTGAGGATGCCTCCATATTGTAGGAAAAAAGCCCCTTAAGATAGTCGCGATAGACCGGATCAAGATATGACCAGGGTTTAGCCGTGAGTGCGCCCATAGGATAGGAAAGCGAGCACCATGAGCGTGCGATTCTCTCGTCATACAGACGCACACGCATGCCTTCGACATTTGCGGCTGTGCGTTTGGCTATAAGATCTTTATCCGTTGCGTCCGCCTCGGGATTTCCGGGGATGTGGAGTCTTGGCGCTTCCGGCACAGGAAGGCTGTAGGTTAATGTTCCGCCCTTGACCGCATAGAGGGGGCCGTATGCGCTGGGATATTTGAGGTCGAAAATTTCTTTGGGCAATTCCGCGTCGAAGCCCTGATCCACGAGAAGGCTGAGCAGCGGCGGAAGCGGTGAAAGTTCAAGAGGTTCAAGATTCCAGTCGTTGTCCCTGAAATAGCGGAATTTGATTTTGTCTAGAATTTCAATTCTGCTGCCGTCCTGACTGAGTCTGTAGAATTCGCGGCAGTCCTGAGGATAGGCAAGAGCAGCGCGAGCGAAGAGGTTGCATTTTGCGATTGCTGACGGCGGAAGGTCGCTCTGCCAGTTGCCTGTGGGCTGAAGTCTGGCTCCGTAAGGCGTATTGAGCCAGATTGCGCCGTTCTTTCCGAGCGTGATTATTATATCGGAACCGGAGCGTTCAATTTTCTGAGGCTGATACTGGAAGATTACCTGAAGAGGAACCGAGCCTGAGTGTCCGCTGAGATCCTTGTATGTGTTTGCATCGCTCCAGAAAAGAACCCAGTTCGCGCCGGGTTTCTGATTCTTTGTGGCATCATAAATTACGCCGTTCTTCCCTGCCGGAAGAGCCGCCGCCTTGGAGTCCGTATCGAGATAGCCCATGTAGGACATTGAGGCTCCTGCGGGATCGCTCAATACGAGTTTGTTGTAAGGACTTTCAATCAGAAGGGAAGGAGAAAGAATGCTCATGTCCGCGACAAAGCCGTCCGCGCAGGCAAATCTCTTGTGAGTCCAGCTGATTTCTTTTACGGCGACATTTTCAGGTGTTGAGCCAGTATAGAACTGAGTCGGGTCATAACCGAATTGCAGAGCAACATTCTGAGCGAGTGTTTTAAGAGATCCGAGCTCAGACGCTTTTGCGGCATCCTTTGTTCCGTCGAAGCGGAAACGTGCTACCCAGCAGTCATCCGATTTGTGCATGTCGCCCTTGCTGATATACTGTCTTGCGAGAGCTCCGTTTGAGAGAACCTGATTAGCCAGCAGTCCGTCGCCGGAGCTGTAACTGCCGATGCTTGCGCTGGTCATCCAGCCGAAACGTCCGAAGGAGCCGCCTTTGCTGACGCCTTCAACGTAACCTTGATTATTTTTCTTACATTCATCTAGTATTTTCTGAGCGGCGGCGGCTGTTTTCTCAACAGAGCTTCCATCGCCGGCATTGACTTCCTTCATTATTTTTGGCAGGAGTTTTTCCAGCTCGGCGATTTTAGAATCGTTGGACTTGGAGTTAAGAACGGAGGCGAGCGCTTTCTGCTCTTCAATGGAGTTCTTGAGCTGAAGAGCACGGTAGCCGTCATATACTTTCGCGAAAGCTTCGTCAAGGAAGGTATCGTGTTTGGCGATATCGCGCGCGCTCAGGTTGGGGGGAAGGCTCTTTTTGAGTGCTGATATTTTTTCTCCGAGACCCTCAATAGTGATTTTGTCGCGCTGAAGTTTGAGGATGTCGTCAAGAAGCCTGTCAAGATTCCAGTAAAGTGTATCACTGCCGAAAACATAGCGTTTGGCGAGAGCGTTTTTAATATCCGAGTCATTTGCCTCGCTCAGGCAGATGTCCCAGCCAGCCGAGCCGCTACCGGAGACTATCATTATGCAATTGTCACCCGCCTGAAGCTGAAGTGCAAGCGTATGAGTCTGATTAGGGCCGTTGCCCGCGCTCATCAGGTTCAAGGCAGTGTTGCCGTTGACATCAAGCCGCCAGAACCAGTCAGCTTTGCATTTGAGGTAGTAGATTCCGGCGCTTTTTACATTTACGTTTGCAAAAAGCACTGCGGCTTTTCCTGCCTTATGACCGCCGAGGAGAGCTCCGATATTAAGGACTTTCCCGCTTTCAATTTTCTGGCTGAGAGGAGCTCCTGCATCTGGAATGGAGTCCGGGATGCTCTTGTAAAAGCCGAGCTTCGAGGCATTTTTAACGTCCGGAAAAAGCTTCCATGTCTGCGGAATTTGAAGTGGCAGAGCGGTTTCCGTCTGTGTATCGCTGTTCATATTGTCGGCCTTGAAATATGAAAGCTGTCCGGTCATACGCTGATTGACGAAACCCGGGTATGTTTTTGCGAAGAGAGAGGCGAAATCAGGACTGGATATTTCCTTTTCAAAGATGGTTTTTGAGCCTTCTTTGATAGAGCCTATGGCTTTATTATCTGAAAAGACGATTTCAAAAGTATAATCGACAGCATCTTTCCAGTCTGAAGCGCTACTGATATCCTTTGATTCTGTCGCGGCTTTGGGGCCTGCATAGTCGAAATAAATTGAGCGTTTGCCGTCTGCGCTTTTTCTGAAACTGAGCTCAAGAATTGGCATGTTTTCGATTTGAGTTTTTTCTTTGCGGATCATGCCGCGTCCGGATATCAGGATACCGCAAAGCGATTTTGAGCCTTCTTCAGGTTTGAAAACCGGGTATTTGTGAGGCCCTGTTTTCAGAGTTGCATTGACTTTTAGTTTTGAGCCTGCTTTGAAGTCTCTGACAAAGCCGATTGTATGATCCGGGATATCGAGATATTCGGACTGTTTCTGAGTGACTCCCGTAAACTGATAGGAACCGTCGATGATTTCGCCTCCTACGCCTCGAAACTGCCAGTTGCGGAGTCCGGGATCAAAATCGGGATAGCTTTTAAAGTTGTCCTCGAAAACGAAGCCTGCGGCACTCGCAAGGCATCCATATGAAAACAATGGGGAGACAATAAGAAATTTAACGAAAGATGAGCGGATAAATTTCATGTTTAACTCGCAATATTTAAAAGGTTTTTTTCAGGAATAGGCATTACCAGCGTTTGTCAAGAACGTCTATGTATTTCTGACTGCCAGCGACATCTCCCCATTTGAAAGGTGCGAAGTCAACGGTTCTCAATGTATTCGCGGGACGAACCGGGGCTACATGGGCATCAAGGAAAAGCATGTTGCATGCTCCTGTATGACGTCTTGACGGGCCTCCCCAGTTTACACCTACGGAATTTGCCCAGCGCCAGAATCCCCTGTCCGATTCGATGGTTCCGTCGGCAGCGTAATTGTCGGTGTCTGAGATGAAGAATTTTATGGATGGACTCTGTATTTTTGTTGCTCTTCCTGATGTGAATTCGCTGGCAGTGCTGCTCGTTGCCGAATACGTAATTAGAAAATGGTTAACTCCGTAACTCGGCCAGAACATCCACATGTCAGTTCCGCTTTCATGCACCGCTCTGTACGGAAGAGATGGACAGAAGAGACTTTTGACATTGATATAGGCCTTGGGATTGTGTTCACCCCAGTTGTTGTTCCAGCCCAGAAGCGCATGATTCCAATACGGAGTACTTCCTGCAGCCGCACCGCCGTACATTGGATGCAGATAACCGTTGTTGTCATCCATGTACCCGTAATAGCCGGTTCCTATCTGCTTGAGATTGCTGGCACATGAAATCGCTCTTCCTTTTTCTCTTGCGATTGTAAGGGACGGCAGAAGCATTCCGGCCAGAATCGCAATAATCGCGATTACGACCAGAAGCTCAATCAGGGTGAAGGCGTTTCTTTTTTTCATAGGCTGACTCCATATATGAAATTTTGTTGATTCATCAGCTTACAGTCTGTCCGTCTTTCATAAGTTCCATTTCTATCTCAACAGGGACGAATATTGTCGGAGCCGTATCGGGAGACTGCATCTGCATTTCAAAGTTGTCAATAATTGTTTTTGCCGCCTTGGCAAGTTTGCGTCTGACAAGATAGCCAGTGAATTTCATGTCGTCGTAAGTTGTGAGCTCGCCGCTGATAAGGCGACAATTGTTTTCGACATCCATTTTCTCCCGGAAAAAGTCCAGATAAGGGCCTATTCCGGCAGTGAACATGACGACATCGAACTTTAGACCGTAATTCAGGAGATCCTGGACTCTGTTTTTCACCTCGTCAGGATTTCCGTTGACGACGATAACCTGTTCCTGCGGAATATTGTAGTCTTTAAGAGCGCGGGCTTCTCCTTTGGCGGCGGCAGCCCAGCGTGTCTCATCCATACCGTTGATGACAAGAAAATGGCGTCTGCCCTCGGCGAGAAGTTTGCTGAATATCTGATAATGTTCAGGCTCAAAATCCCATCCTCCGGAACTTATATCTTCCACCGGATTTCCGAAGGCAACGACAGGCATTCCGGCCTTTTTCAGATTTTTAAGTATTTTAGCAGGTTCCGCAGAGTTTGTAGGGGCGTCTATCCATATCAGTCCGCTCAAGTCATAATTTCTTATGAGCTCTTCACTTTCCGCCAGAGGGCCAGTGAGAACCAGCGGATGTAGAGCATACGATTCACTTCGTCTGAGAAATTCATTGGAAACAGCAGAAAACACTCGGCTGGCCAGCTGACTATAGAAGGCGTTCTTGCCGCCTCCGTCTATAAGTCCTACGATTTTCAATGGCTGATTCTTAAGAGGTTTCGTGATGGAACCGCCTCCTTTACAGGGAATCAGATAGCCGTCAGCGACAAGATCCTGTATCGCTCTCAGAGCCGTAGGATGAGTGACTCCGAAGATCTCTCCAAGCTTGCGCGACGACGGTATTTTCTGTGGTACGTTGCCGGATCTGTATATCAGATCGACAACGTATTGTCTGATTTTAAGAAAACCCGCCGAATTGGAGTTGTCTGTTTCATTTTCCTTTTTATATGTCATGTTGTTTACCATGTATTTACCAGTTGTTTCCAAGATTATACCATAATGATTCGGAAAAGTCAATTGTCTGGAAAATATTTTTTAACAAGCTTAATTATAAGCTATTGTAGATCCATGTTGATCTGTTTTGCAGGAATAGACAAAGGTACAGTTTTGTTTCGGAAGACAGAACAAAGATGATGAATGTCATTCTGTTTCTAGAGGTTTTTTCTAAGAGATTCTGTTTTCGGATTTTGTAGAAAGTTTATGCAAAAATAATGCTATTGGGACTTCATTCATAGACCACACAGTCAAAGGAAGTCAATGATTTGATGCTTTCATGATCATGAATGCGCATGGCAGCTTGTTGGTCTGCGTCTTTTGATAGACAGAATGGACTATATGGACGCAATGGACACGACAAGAACTGAGTGAACTGTCATTTGTGATGTATTTGTATGTGTTATTTTTGATTCGCGAATTGAGTATTTTTAATTTATTCTTTGAAGTGTTAATTGTTTTCTTTTCAGGAAATGCGGGTGAGCTGGAGTTTGATGTCCTTGCCGGATATGTTGGACATCTCTACATTGTGCCATACGGGGATCAGGAGATTGAAAGGCTTTTCAGATGTTATCTCGTAGGACTGTGATATGTCGGTTCCATACTTCAGGAGCTTTACTGATATGCGACAGTTTTCCGCATGGAGTATTCTTGTCCCGGATATGTAAAAGTTCTCAGCGAGAAGCGTATCTTTTTCAATTTCAATTTCTTCCGGACTGAGCGAGATCTCAATACCGCTTTCAAGCATGAGAGACTTGTAGTCAAAATAGCTGACGAAACTGTCGAAAAGCGCGGATTCAAGAGGACTTTTAAGGTCGGGGACTTTTTGCTTTTCGATCAGTTTTTCTCTGAACTGTCCAAGCAGAGCCTTTACTCTTGAGACCCGCATTTCGGCATCATGTTCTACGATATATTCTTCGTCGCAAGTGCAGGAGCAGAGTACTTTCATGAACTCGGCGCAGAGATTGTTTATGTAGATGAGCGGAATAAGCTCATCGTTTTTGACCTCTGGAATTTCTCCATGTGCTGTCTTGAAGCAGAAGGTGGAGACGAAAGAATTGTAAAATGGACGGCTGAAAGGGCCGAAACAGTTGGGAATCAACATTGTTGTGAATTCCGCTTCATGTTCTTCCGCCCAGTCCTTGAAGAGTTTTCTGGCGTCTCTCTTGGAGGCGTGATAAAGGGTGTCCTTTGACTCATGAGTGGTGGAGGCGAAGATCAGTCTAGGCGGGTTGTTGCCGAGAGTTTTCAGGGCTCTTATGAGCGAACGGGTCATTTCCATGTTGGTATCATACATCAGCTGCTGATTTTCGTGACGGCTGATCGCCGCAAGGTGTATTACGGCATCGCATGAGGATACAAAACGGATCATGGAGTCGGGATCAGAAAAGAATTCAGTCCTGAAGGGGACTGTCTGTATGTCTCCTGAAAGAGGTAGATTGTGGGACAGGTGATATCCCATGAAGCCGCCGGCTCCGGTAATGCCTATTTTTAACATTTATGCCGCCGTCAATTCCAGCTTACTTTGACAAGAGAACCGTCAGGAATAATGTCCAGAAGGATATCATTTCCGCGCACCTTGAAAGGAATAGCCTTGTCGCCGGAAAGAACTGATACATTTGCCGGCGGAGCGGAGGCAGGTATCTTGACTGTCAACGCTTCGTTATAGATTTCCTTTGAGAGGGGACATGTGAGTTTGAAGACTATTCTGCCGGGGACGTGTTCGATATACTGGATTCTGGAAGCATTCCGTTCGGCGCAGTATTTTCCGACTTCTCCGTATGTGGCAACCCATACAAGATTCTTGTCCTGAGCGTCCTTGAGATATTTGAGATTTGCCATGAGATCGCTGTATTTCATCTTGAACATGGGCGATTCGGATTTAACGTCATGGAACATGGCGGCACCCCATTTGCGGCTTTTTATGGTGTCGTCTATCCATTTGTTGGCCTTGTCGAGACTCCAGTCGGGGCCGCCGTAGCAGAATTCCTTGAAGCGGACAAAGGGCTGATATCTGAGAACATAACTTGCGGATGTTTCATCGAATTCATTATAGGGGAATGCAAAGCTGACAGTCTTTCTGCCGAGCTTTTCATCGATGAGACGCGATGACTTAACTACTTCCTGTTGAAGAACTTTATCGCCCATCTGATAGAAATAGCGTTTGTGATCCCAGGTATGGTTGCCGATTTCATGTCCGGCATTTGCCATTTTCTTGAGCTTTTCCCATCCGGCGTGAGTTCCATCCTTGTCTTCGATTTCGCCTACGATAACAAAGAATGTTCCCTTGAATCCGAACGGTTTGAGAGCTTCGACTCCATTGTCCACAACAGCGATGTCCCCGTCATCAAACGTAAGGGATATAGCCGCGGGCGCGTTGCCTTTGTACTGAGCTATCGAAGGCATTTTATGGTCATGCCTCGGAAACTCAATACTGATTACGCTGTGCAGCGCAAGGAATGTTATTATGAATATCGCTAAAAATCTCATCTATTCTATTTTGTCCTGCTCTATGTTCCAAGCACTTCTGCACTTGATTCCTGAATATGCAAAGCTATGCAGAAGGGGATAGATATTTTATTATTTTTTGATATAAAAGTCAATAGGCAAAGCTCATTTTCAAGAGAATTGAATTTAGGTCTCTTGAAAATGATGCGGTTTATTGTCGTTGCTTGTTGTGTTATGTGGTTCGTCAGGAGGCAGAGGGAATCCCGTCGTTGGAATATTCCTTGGGTTCCTGTGCCGGAGGAGGCGGCAGCTCGGACTGCATGAGTCTGCTATAGTAAATCGTTATGACAAGCAACATCCAGGGAAGAACCAGGAATATGCCGATGCAGCATGTAATCAGTATAGCGACTATATATATCAGATAAGAGGCGAGCATCAGCAGGAAGAATTCAAGTATTCTGCTTTTCATCATTGAGAACGAATGCGTGATGGATGAGAAAACTCCGTCTTTTCCGTCAATGATCAGCAGCATGGACTGTGAAACGCAGATGCAGCCTGCGAGTAACGGAATTATGGCAACTACAATAAGAACCCCAATGGCAAGCATGAGAAGTATAGGCATTGATGCTTGGGTCAACATGACCGAGGAAAATGCTATAATCGATATAAATATCGCAAAATATGCAATAAGCAGTATGTATATTGTGATAAAGAATCCGATAATTTTTAAGATTTTCTTTATGTCAAAAATGAAAAGATCCTTATAGGTATATTCTTCCTTCCTGACTATTTTCAGGAAGAAGTTAAAGGCTCCCGCACTCAGCCATACCGATATCAGTGTATTTATGAATTGAAGAAGAAATTCGACACCAGCAAGAGAGTAAAATATAGCTGTGTTTTCATTCGGAGCTCCGGGGGCGAACGGTATTCTCAGAAAGGAAACCGGCACTGAAAGCAATGAAAAGATTGAGCTGCCGATAACGACCACTCCGCCGACCACCAGCAGTTCCAGAATTTTATCCTTCAATGTCTGCCATGATTCTTCAAAAACCGATATAACTGAGATCTTATTATTCATAAAGCTCCTTAGCTTGCTGATTCGGGAGAAAACTCATCGTCCTTTTTGGGGGCTGACGGCGGAGGCTCAGTTTTTGTCGCTGAGTTCTGTTTTTCGGCTGTTTTTTTCAGTTCGGCATGGAAAACCGCCATCGCAAGGAAGCTGAACGGGATTGTGAAAAATGCTCCGAGGCAGCATGTGACTCCGTTTATCAGCGACATGATAAGGAATATAAGAAGAACGAAAACAAGGAATTCCAGTTTATTTCCCTTCATCATTCTTGCCGATTTCAGCAGAGATTCAAAAATGCCGCTTTTGCCGTCGAGAAGCAGGAGGCTGTACTGTGACCACATGCAGAAAATTATGATGCCGGGGATGATAAGAATCAGAAGTCCTATATGCACGCAGACAGTAAAGAAAATCGACGTAAGTATCAGTCTGGAAAGAAGTACCGGGCTGATGATGAAAAGATTTGTGAAGTCGGCTTCATCCTTTTCCGCCAGTCCCTTCATGAAGCGGAGCATGCCGCCTGATATCCATACGGTCAGAACCGTAAAGATGAAAAGAAAGAGCAGTCGTATAAGATTATGAGGACCCGCGCCGAACCAGCTGATTATCTTGTCCATGAAAGCCCATGAACCGCAGAAGGTTCCCTGTGCGATAATATAAACTACCCCCGCGATGAAAAGCTGGACTACGTTTCTGCTGAAAATATTTGCTGTCCTGGCGAAAAGCCCGGACAATGTGACCGATGCTGCCATAATAAATGCACCTTCCCCGGATCAGATGAATTGTTTGAAATAAAAGATATTGAAGATTTGTGAAAAATCAACCTTCGGCAAGATTATTGCGCGTTAATTGAAGGATTCTCTACGCGATAGACTTCAAGATATTCAGGATTTTGAATTATTCCTGTCGGTTTCAGGAAAGACGGCGGACACTCTCCGGCTCGCCATATGATTTCTCGTCCGTTTTTGTCTGTCAGAATCAGAGGCGGGGAATCCTGAAAGCTTGTCAGAAGTTTCAGAAAAGGCGGCAGGGGAGGCCTTTTCAGCATATCGCCTTCCGCGGCAAAAACAGGATTCCTTCTAATGTATATGCCCGGACCTTTGAATTTGCCTTGAAACGGGATGAGATATTTTTCAGGGATGCGTCCCTCTCTTATGTACTCTCCGGGCGGAATTGCGCCGTAGAAGAGGAATGAAGCGTACCAGGACGGCTTGAGTTCCAGTGAAACAGGATGGGGAAATATCGAGGGATCTACATATAAAATTTCCCCGGGTTTGAGCTGTGAATATGAGTATTTCAATGTTTTAATGAAGGGCGTGTAAAAGAAGCGGTCTGAATAGTTTTTGTAGTCATGGAAGTAGTCCTGCATATAAAATGAGGCCTCGACTGCGCCAGTGAAGAGCAGGCCTGTCGCGAATACTCTTGACGGCATCATATAGGCAATTCTGAAACGTTTGTAGAGACTTATGAAGCCGATGAGAGCGCATATCATCCAGAAAACGCTTCCGTTGACCGAGCGTGTCGCATGAAAGGGGGTGTCGGTCATCATTGCGGCGACAGGATAGAGAAGCAAGCCGATAGCGATCAGACGGTAATGCGGATTGCTGAATCTTCTTATGATGAAGTATAGGCCGATTACAATCAGCGGGAGCATGAAAACGTAAAGCTCTCCGGATTCCATGCTGTGATGTCGCGGATTGGAGTCTCCGTAGACAAAGAGAAAGCGTGGATCGAAGTAGCCGATGTAATTCGACAGCACCGCCTCGATTTTTGCGGTCAGGCTGCTTCCCGGCTGCCAGGCGCTTATCTGATTGAAGCGGCTTGTCAGCGCCTCGGGATGTCTGAAAAAATATATTGCCATAGGGAGAACAAAAAGCGCGAAGGAGGAGCAGAAAACAATCAGTATTTTGAGGCGTTTTATCAGCAGCATATTGAAGGCTATTACAAAGGCCAGCATGAATGCCGCCGTAAAAGGTCTGGCGCAATTGTGCGAATACATGGCGAAAGACCAGAGAAATGAGGATGCCACAGCGCAAGGTATCGAACGTTCTCCGAAAGCTCTCAGCATGAAATAGAGAGCTCCGGCTATTCCGGCAAGCATGGGAATGTATCCGGACATCGTTATTCGCGAGAGCGGAAAAGTCCATGGCAGAATTGTGAAAATCATGGCTGTTATAAGAGCCGCTATTCTGTTGGATGAGTAACGGTAGGCGAGAAGATACATGAAAAACGCGGCGATAAGCGAAAAAATTGCTCCCGGCAGACGCACGCTGAATTCCGAGACTCCGAAAAACATTTCCGATATTGCGGTGCTGTAGACCATCACTGGCTCGTGATAATTCTCGAAGCATCTGAAGAAAAGCGGTGCGAGATTTCCATACTCGTCAGAGCCGGTTTTCAGCAGGGACATCGCATTGTAGCCGATAGCGCTTTCGTCATGATAAAAGCCGTCCGGGATGCTTCCGAGTTTATAGAAATGCAGAAATATGCAAACGGCGAGCATACACGGAGCTAGTACCTGAAAAAGGCGTTGTTTCTGTTCCTTTGTCATGCCAGACCTCCTTCCGGCCTCAGTGATTTGCGGAAGAGTCCCGGCGATTCGCCTCGCTCAGCTATGAATACTTTTGTAAAGTGGAAGCGGTCGACAAAACCGCATTCCGACGCGATTGTTTTTATGTCCTTCTGAGTAAATTTCAGCATGAGACAGGCTTTCTCGATTCTTTTTTTGCGTGAAAATGTCTGAGGCGCCAGGCCGGTCTGAGTCCTGAAAAGTCTGACGAATGAGTTTGTGCTCATGCAGGCTTCTCTGGCAAGCACTTCGTTTTTGACGGATTTATCTTCTAGTTTGCACATGGCATCAATGACTCTCTTGTCGAAGTTTCCTTCCTCAATCTGATCTGCCGGGAAATCCGAGAGCAGAGAGCATATCATTGCAAGTCCTGAAAGAGCCGTGGCGTTTGTGCGGGGCAGGGCTTTTCCGAGCGCGTGTTCCGCCATTGACAAGGCTTTGCGCTTAAAATCTTCCTGTGCAGGAAATGTGTAAATGCCGGGCTTTATTCTTCCGAATGAATCGGCAAGCGAGAAGTGTATATAGAAGTGCAGCGGATTGTTCGCGCAGCTCGCTTTGAAGGCGGTGTCAGGCGCTATCAGTGCCACTGTGTTTTCTTTGAGTTCCACCTGCCGGTTCATGTATGTGATCGTGACTCCCGGCTCGGGATTCCAGTAGAGACGCCAGTGAGGAGCCTGAAAGCGGCAGTTTTCCCACCATTTCCCAAGCTTCGACGCGCTTATCATAAAGATCTTTATTTCGGGGCTTACATATTCCATAATGTTTCTAATATACACATCATTGAATAATTCAGCCATACTATTATCGGAAAAAGAGGAATATAATTTATACATCGCAAAAACAAAATAACAGGAGCTTGCCGATATGTTCGACGTTTCAAAATTTCCGAAAGCCGAAACTGAATGGTTCACTGAATCCCGCTTCGGGCTTTTTATCCACTGGGGACTCTATTCCATGCCTGCCAGACATGAATGGATAAGGAACAAAGAGAAAATTTCAACGGCAGATTATCAGAAGTATTTCGACCGCTTTGATCCCGATCTCTATGATCCCGTTCTCTGGGCGAAAAAAGCCAAAGCCGCAGGCATGAAGTATTTTGTCATCACAACCAAGCATCACGAGGGCTTCTGTCTTTGGGATTCTAAGTACACAGATTACAAGGCTCCGAAGACTCCTGCCGGCAGAGATCTGCTGAAGCCTATGGTCGATGCATTCCGCAACGAAGGCATAAAGGTCGGTTTCTATTACTCGCTTATCGACTGGCATCACAAGGATTTTACTGTTGACAAACATCATCCGATGCGTGAGAACGAGGCGGAACGCGCTAAAAACAAAGAGCGTAATATGAAGGTTTACGCCGAATACATGCGCAATCAGGTAACTGAACTGCTCACTCAGTTCGGCAAGATCGACATCCTCTGGTTTGACTTTTCATATCCCGGCGAGGACGGCAAAGGTCACATGGACTGGGAATCCGAAGAACTGTATGCGCTTATCCGCAAACTTCAGCCGGGCATCATGATCGACAACCGTCTCGACCTCGAAGGAACAGGCGATTTCATTACTCCCGAGCAGTTCCAGCCCAAAGAAGGATACAAGGACAAAAACGGCAAGCCGCTCGTATGGGAAGCCTGTCAGACATTTTCAGGCTCATGGGGATATTTCCGCGATGAGTATTCATGGCGCGATAAAACTGAGCTTATCACTACGCTTATCGACTGCGTGTCCAAGGATGGGAATTTATTGATAAACGTAGGCCCCACCTCGCGCGGTGAATTCGATGCCCGCGCACTTGAACGTCTCGATGCCTACGCCAAGTGGATGCATCATCACTCAAGAAGCATACACGGATGCGCTTCGGCTCCCGCAGAGTTTGCCTGTCCGCAAGGCTGCAAGCTGACTTATAATCCGGTAAAGCGCAGGCTTTATCTGCATATACTCTCATGGCCTTACAAGCACATTTATCTTGAGGGCGAGGCATATAAGAAGCTGAAATACGCTCAGTTCCTGCATGACGGTTCTGAAGTGGAATTCAAGGGGCTTGAACCTTGGCAGATGCATTTTTCGGACAACAGAGCGGTGGTGGATTCTTCAGTGATCACTATCCCGCAAGTGCGTCCTGACGTGCTTATTCCGGTTGTGGAATTTTTCCTCGACTGATTGCGCATGGATATGACAGTGCCGCTTGATATGCGGCGCTGTTTCAAATTTTGAAGCGATTCAGTCGGGCATGAGTTCGGGAATCGCTTCATTTTTCTTGTAGACAGTTGCTGTCATGAAAGCGATTTTAGCGCCGCTTTCATCTGTGACTTCGACCGCAAATGTCCCGATCTTGGAACCGAACGCGATTTCAGTCGCTACGGCTGTAAGCTTCCCTGACTTCACTGCCTTGATGAAGTTGATCGTGTTTGTCACGCTGAGAGCCGGATATCCGTAGCTGTTGGAGGCTCCGGCAAGCGCGTAGTCGGCCAGAGTGAAAATTGCGCCTCCCTGCATGAAGCCTACAGCGTTCTTGTGGTGTTCTTCCATCACAAGTTCGGCCTTTGCATAGCCGGGACGGACTTCCGTCAATTTTGCTCCCGATCTTGTTGCAAATTTATCGTTCTCAAAGAATTTTATCTGTTTTTCGCTCATTGCTGCGCTGCTCCGTTGATTGTATAAATGAATATCACGGAAGATACAGGCAGAGCCTTTTAATGTCAACACGCATAAGAGCTCTGTTTTGCTTCTCTTTTTTGATTCTTTACACTCTTCCCCGCTGGAATTTCGGGACTTAGGATATTTATTAAATGAACCTGTGAATTATGGAGACGGAATTATGAGCGAACAGCATCTGAACATAGCCCCCGAAAATCATGTTAAAGTCCTTGGCGGTCAGGGATGGGTCGGTCTTATCGACAAACTCGGAAACGAGGCTACTATCGTCAACGCCGCAAGAGTATCCTTCGGCAAGCTTAAACAGGATATGGACGATAAGGATGTCAAACTGCTCAAGTATCTTATTGAGAACAAGCATACAAGTCCGCTCGAACACATGGTTTTCACCTTCAGCGTTCATTGTCCGCTTTTCGTCCGCGGCCAGTGGCATAGACACAGAACATGGTCTTATAACGAGATTTCCAGGCGCTATACTGAAATCGACCTCGAATTTTATACTCCGCCGGAAATGCGTCGTCAGGCTGAATCCAACCGTCAGGCTTCCGTTCAGTGGCCCGAAGCCGACAATCAGAAGTACCGCAAGATGGTTCTGGATCACAATGCCGCTTCTCTGGCTCTTTATGAAAAACTTCTTGCTGAAGGCGTCTGTCGTGAACAGGCTCGCGGCGTTCTTCCTCAGAACATGATGGTCACATTCTGGGCGACGGTTGATCTCAACAATCTTCTGCACTTCCTCAGTCTCCGCGACAGCGATCACGCGCAGTGGGAGATCCGCGAGTATGCCATGGCTATCAAGAAACTGATTAAGCCCATTGTTCCTAATGTAGCCGCTTATTATGCTTCCAAAGGCCAGACCTGGTAATAGTTCAGCATGTGCGGATTTGTAACTGTAATATCTAAGGGCGGCGGGGAATTTCCGGAGAACACTCTGAAGAAGATGGCCTCCATGATAGTTCATCGCGGCCCGAACGACGAAGGTATTGCAAGGGAAGGCGGATGGTTCAGCGCCGCTTTCCGCAGACTCAGCATTCTTGACCTCAGTCCACGCGGACATCAGCCCATGTATTCTCAGGATGGACGTTACGCCATAATTTTCAACGGCGAAGTCTATAACTACATGGAAATCCGCAAGGAGCTTGAGTTCAAAGGATTATCCTTCAACTCAGGAACAGATACAGAGGTTATTCTTCAGTCATACATTTACTGGGGCAAGCGCTGTCTTGAGCGTTTTAACGGCATGTTTGCTTTTGTAATTGCCGACCTTCGCGAACGCAAGGTTTTTGTTGCCCGCGACCAGCTCGGCATCAAGCCTCTCTTTCATTATGAGGATGCCTCCTACCACATATTTTGCAGCGAAGTCAAAGCGTTGATACCCTATAAGGAACTTGAGCCGGATTTCAGCTCGGTCAACGAGTATCTTGTTTTCCGTTCTCTGCCGGGCGACAACACTCTTTTCAAAGACGTTGAAAGTCTGAGTCCGGGCTCCTTCATGGAGCTTGATATAAAAGGAAACTGCCGCAAGGATTTCTACTTCAGGCTTCAGGATACATTCATTCCGCGTGAAGGGAAGACTTTTCAGGAATATTGCGATGAGACGGAGTTAATACTTCGTGACAGCATCAAAATTCATCTCCGAAGCGATGTCGAACTTGGCGTTCAGCTGAGCGGCGGTGTCGATTCCAGCCTTATAACAGCGATTGCATCGCAGAATCTGAAAAAGAAATTTCACAGTTTCTCAATTTCGCTCGAAGGCCCTGAATTCGATGAATCGGAATATCAGCAGCGTGTCGCGTCAAGATATGGAACCGAGCATCACGACTACCGTTTTACAGCTTCGAAATTTGCCGAATTCATGAGTCCGTCAATCTGGCATTACGAGCATCCGCTTAACGACCCGAACACAGTAGCAACTTTCTACCTCACCGACAGGGCGCGCAAGACCATCACTGTCATGCTCAGCGGAGAGGGCGCGGATGAATCCTTTATGGGCTACACAAGATTTCTGCCGGATTCCATACGCAGAACAGCTTTCAGAACATGGTTCTATAAACATAAGGGTGTCCGCGAATTTTTAGGCGGAGCGTGGCCTTTCGAGAAGGGTAAGGACTTCTTCAAAATCACAAAATATTCTCCTGCAATGTTCAACCTTTCGTATTCAGATCTCAATCATACTGACTTGCTTCTGAAAGGGGATGAATCTTCTTTTAAGTTCAGAAAATCTGTTACTGAAGCCGCCGGAGATGACGTTGTAATGCAGGCTGCTTTCAATGATCAGATCTGCGACCTTATGCAGTGGTTCTGGCGTGCTGACAGAATCGGCATGGGCTCGTCAATGGAACTGCGCGTTCCCTTCTGTACAGTGCCGATGTTCCGTCAGGCTAATTCGATACCATATGAGTTCAAGGTTTTCGGAGGTGAGCGCAAGGCAATCCTCAAGAAAGTTGCCGAAAAGTATATTGATCGAGACCAGATTTACAGAAAGAAAATCGGTTTCGGTATTCCCGCCGGTGACTGGATGCGCTCAGGCAAAGGACATTTCGCCGATCTTTTCCGCGAAATCATGGAGTCGGAACAGATCCGCAAGCGTCCTTTCATCAATCAGGAGCACTTCAATTACATGTACACCGCTCACAAGGAAGGCAGATACCTTGAGCGTAATGCTTCTTATCTCTGGACATATTTCAATCTGGAATACTGGTACAGAATCTTCTTTGAAGGACAGTGGAAGGCATTCATCCGCTGAAAAACTGGAGTGCTGACAAATGCTGAATCCCTTGCTTTTCCACTTCATGTCGGGAGATTCTTTTTACAGCGGTTCCCTCATGCTCGCCATTGCTGTGGCGCTTTCGTTCCGCTACTCGCAGAAGGCTTTCAAGATTGTGACCACATCGCTTCTTGCCCTCGGACTTCTTTTTATTGTGCTTGCCGGGAATCCCCTCGGACCGCTTTTCCGCCTCGTTGTTTTTTCCGCCGTAGGTCTTTTCACTATTCTTCAGCTTGGCGGCGATAAGGTATTCCTTAAGAGCACTATGGCGTTGAGGGGAATGCTTTTTGTTTCAGCTCTTTTTCTGGGCTTTAATGAACTGCCGTGGAGATCATTCCGGCCAACGGAACTCCCTTTCAAAGCAGCCAAAATTTATACTATGGGAGGGCTTCCTTCAGCAGATAAAAACAGTTCGGTGTCTGAATGGGCCGTGAATATAAAGGATGAGCTCGAAATTCCAGTTATCGACCTTTCCAGACCCGGAGCTTTCGCCGCTGACCTTGTGGCACAGGCAGACAGAATTTCTGAAAAAAATACCGTTGTGTTCCTTCTCTGCGGAATGCAGGACAAAATCAGCGGCACTCCCGTCAAAGTTTTCAGAGAACGCCTTTTCAGCGCGATAGCCAAACTTTCAGCCAAAGGAGCCGTTGTCGTACTCTTT
Organism: Verrucomicrobiota bacterium; assembly: GCA_022703965.1. Lineage (GTDB taxonomy): Bacteria > Verrucomicrobiota > Lentisphaeria > Victivallales > UBA1829 > JAKJHH01. The sequence goes on along the minus strand of JAKJHH010000034.1, from coordinate 8,332 downwards.
GATATTCCCTCCAGTCCTGATCGTCCGGGCTTCGCCGCCGCTTTCCGTGACGCCTGTTTGCGCTACAGGACAATACTGGTTCCAAAGCACGTTATGACATCACTTTATCTTGACCCGGAATGCAGTTCAGACGGTGTTACTTTGAACGAAAAAGGTAATCTTCTTCTTGCCGCGATTGCCCTCCGCAGCATCAATCAGAAGTTTTAAGAATGTCTTCGGCTGTCCGTATCAGGATTTCGCTGCCTGTTGAGTTTTTGAGTTTCCGGACAAGCTCGAACGTCTGTTCTGTTCCTGCGTATTCAAGAGCGGCGAGGGCATTCCTGCGCAAGATCGTGATGCCCGCGTAGGATGCCGGACTTTCCCTAAATGCGTTTTCAATTTCTTTTGACGGAGAAAAAAGCAGCCACTCTAGATCAATTTCTTTTGAAGCAGGAAGCTTAGAGTCCAGACATGCAGCAGTGCAGATATCGCAGCCGAAAATCGAGCCTCTCATCAAATTTCTTTGTTCAAGCTCAATATAGCCTCTGAATTCCATTGTCAGAGCGCTTATGCATTTTGAATATTTGAACTTGTGAGATTCTGATAAGACGTTGTTCGGGCATTTCTTAAGACAGGCTCCGCATCTGCCGCAGTCTGGAACTTCAAGACTGCTTTCTACTTTGAATTCCGGAATTATTCTGTCGCATATCGCACTGACGATAAAGCAGCCTGAGCCTTCTCCCGGGACTCTCAGGCAGGAATTCAATCCTCTGATTCCCGTTCCGGCGACCTGAGCCATGACTTTTTCGGAGATTGCTTTCGTGTCCGAGAAACATTCAAATGAAAAGTTCATACCCGAGGCTTCTTTGATCTCAGTCATGAACTCTTTGAAAATACTTTTAGCGTAACGGTGATAGTCAAGTTTTAACGCGTAACCTGCGATTTTTCCTCCGGGCAGAGTGGCTTTTTCGTCTCTTAAACGGATTTTAGCCATGTTTATTTCAGGCAGGATTCTGAAAGGAACAGCCGCTATGACAATGCTGCATGAGGCAGGAAATTTTGTTGACGGATTCAGACGTTCTGTCAAGCTTTCATTCATGTAATCCGGATATTCAGAGTTTTTTATGAAAGAGGAGAACTTAGTGTTTTCCAGAACTTCCGAAGCTTTTACTGATATGTCGTGGAAAACAGCAGAAACGACTGAAGAAATGCCGTAAGAGCCGCAAATCGTCTCAGGATTTCGTTTAAATTGCGTTTTGTTAGCATTATATGTCATATAAACAGTTGAAATTTCGGTAAAATGTTATAGTCTAAGTACTCGTCAGTTCCGTTCAGCGAATAAAAAGGTACTGGTCTTATAAAATAAAACAAACAGGAGAATGAAATGTCAGCAATTTACGACGTACATGCCAGAGAGATCCTCGACTCACGCGGCAACCCCACAATCGAAGTTGAAGTAACACTCGAAAGCGGCGTTGTCGGAACAGCTGCTGTTCCGTCCGGCGCATCAACAGGCGAAAACGAAGCTCTCGAACTCAGAGACGGCGACAAGAAGCGCTATCTCGGCAAGGGCGTTCTCAAGGCTGTTGAAAACGTCAACGAGAAGATCTTCCCCGAAATCGAAGGTATGGACGCTCTTGATCAGGTCGGTATCGACGAAGCCATGATCGCTCTCGACGGCACAAAGACAAAGAAGAACCTCGGCGCAAATGCAATCCTCGGCGTTTCACTTGCCGTTGCTCATGCCGCTGCAAAATATCTTGACCTCCCGCTCTTCCGCTATATCGGCGGCACAAACGCAAAGATTCTTCCTGTTCCGATGATGAACATCATCAACGGCGGAGCTCACTCCGATGCTCCGATCGACTTCCAGGAATTCATGATCCGTCCCGTCGGCGCATGCTGCTTCCACGAAGGCATCCGCATGGGTACAGAAGTATTCCACGCTCTCAAGGCTGTTCTCAAGAAGCGCGGTCTCTCAACAGCTGTCGGTGACGAAGGCGGATTCGCCCCGAACCTCAACGGCGTTGAAGATGCTCTTGACTGCATCGTTCAGGCTATCAAAGATGCCGGTTACAAGCCCGGTCTCAAGGGCAAAGGCGATATCTCCATTGCTCTCGACGTAGCCGCAAGCGAATTCTTCGACACCAAGTCCAAGAAATACGTCTTCAAGAAAGCCGGCAAAGGCGAGTCCAAGACCTCCAAGGAAATGGCTGAATACCTTGCCAAGCTCACAACCAAGTACCCGATCGACTCAATCGAAGACGGTATGGCTGAATCTGACTGGGCCGGATGGAAGATCCTCACAGAGAAGATCGGCGACAAGACTCAGCTCGTCGGCGACGATCTCTTCGTAACAAACGTTGAATACCTCTCAAAGGGTATCAAGGAAGGTTGCGCAAACTCCATTCTCGTGAAGGTCAACCAGATCGGTACTCTCACAGAAACACTGAACGCTGTCGAAATGGCTCACAAGGCCGGTTACACAGCTGTTCTTTCACATCGCTCAGGCGAAACAGAAGACACAACAATCGCAGACATCGCGGTTGCTACTAACTGCGGACAGATCAAGACCGGTTCCGCAAGCAGAACAGACCGTATCTGCAAGTACAACCAGCTCCTCAGAATCGAGGAAATGCTCGGTGATGTTTCTTCCTACGGCTGCTAATCTCAGCTTAGCTTGAAGTCATCAAGTCAGGCGGGGCCTCAAAAGCCCCGCCTTTTTTATATTAAATTATTCTTGATATTCGTTATATGTCATCTAATCTTAATGCAAATATCCATACCGATTTTCCAAGTAATACGGGAAATGCAAAATGAAAACGATAGAAGTCCGAGATATAAGAAATAATCCTGCTGGGTTCAGATCTTTGGGCTTTATAGCAAAGCAGGCTGCTGATATAACAAGCGACTGTATTATACTGGATTTTTCAACGTGCTCTTTTTTTGAAGCCAATATGGCGGCTCCTCTTTACTCCATACTAAGCAATATTTACGGGCGTCTTAATAGAGTATCTTTTTCCGGCTTGACTGCTGGTGTCAGAGCAATATTGCGTAAAAATCATTTTCTTGTGACTATTTTGGGGGATTCACCTTTGGAGGATTTAAAGCAGACAACAATACCTTTCCGAATATTCAAGCTGTCAGCCGGAGAACAGTTCAATGATTATTTGGTTGATAATATGCAAGGACATGGAATTCCTGCAATGTCCCCAGCTTTGACCAAAAAATTCAGACAGAGTCTTTTTGAAATATTTCAGAATGCGGCATTTCATTCAGATTCAGGGTCGGGAATTTTTACTTGCGGACAGTTTTTCCCTCAGAAAGGTCGCTTGGACTTTACAATTGCAGATGCTGGAATTGGAATTCGTCAGAATGTCAGAAGATATACTGGAAATGCATCCATAAATTCCTGTGATGCTATTAAGTGGGCTATGCAGCGAGGAAATTCTACAAGAATCGGTTCACAACCAGGCGGACTAGGTCTGGATCTGATAAAAGATTTCATACGCCTTAATAGTGGAAAATTACAAATAGTATCACGTATGGGCTACTATGAATTTACGGATGCGCGTGATACATTTACAGAATTGGAATACGATTTCCGTGGAACAGTGGTGACGATAGAAATCAACACGAATGATTCAGAATCCTACTGTTTGAAGTCTGAATTGTAAAAATATTTATCTTAATAAGGAAGTCCATATATGCCGGATAAAATTAAAATCAATGTTGCGGATATTATAGGCAGTCCTTTGTGTATATCTGCGGATGATGGGCAGAAAATATTTGAGAAGATTGTTCCTCTTGTTGAAGGGAAAAAGGCTTTTATCATTTCCTTTGAACGAATAAGTACAATCATTTCGTTATTCCTAAACGTAGCTATAGGCCAGCTCTATGGACGATTCTCTGAGGATGAGATCAATGCATCGATGGCGATCGAAGGGTTAGCTCCTGATGATATGGAAATATTAGAGCGTGTAAAGGACAATGCCAAAAAGTATTATGCCAATAAAGATGCTTATGATCGGGTCTGGAAAATAGAGGTTGGTGATGATGAGTAAAATCCATGACATAAAGACTTATGCATTTTCTAGGTCTGATAAAATTTTTGTAGATGCCAATGTGTGGTTACATTTTTTCCCAGCCCCAAGCGCTCCAATTCCGGGGTTTGCGCAATCTTACTCTCAATGTCTTTGTAAGATTTTATCGGTGGAATCCAGTTTGATTTCGGATCTTATGATAATCAGCGAGTATGTTAACACATATTGCAGATGTGAGTGGAATGCATTTAAAGACAAGTATGATAACAGAGATATTTCATTCAAAGATTTCAGAAAATCCGACGCTTTTATTTCCGTAGGGAAGACGTCTTCAGCTTATGCAAAAAAAATATATTCAATGGTCAAAATCTATCCAAACTCTCCTGTTGATTTTGATACTCTTTTTAATGGATATAAGTCAGGAATGCTTGATTTTAACGATGCTGTATTCGTTGAGCTTTGCAGGAAAAATGGCTATAAAATGCTTACAAATGATGCCGATTTTAAGGACTCTGGAATTGAAATTTTAACTTCAAATCCAAGGTTGTTGATACAAAATAGATAGGCATATTATGGCGGAACTCATTAAGCTCAAGATCGAATCTGTGGCCTTCGGCGGCGCGGGCGTGGCGAAAAATAAGGGGATTGTATACTTTGTTCCGGGAACTCTTCCCGGCGAGACCGTGAACGTCAGAATTCTCAAAGAGAAAAAAGAGACTGTCTTCTGTCGTCTTGTCGAAGTTCTTAAAGCATCGCCCGACCGTATTGAGCCAGCCTGTCCCTTTGCCGTAAGACCGGAGGGCTTTGATCCTGTCCGCAAGCCAGTGACATGTCCCGGCTGTTCCTATCAGCACATGACTTATGAAAAAGAAGTCGAGATAAAGCAGGCTCAGCTCGAAGCCGCTTTCTCGCGTATCGCAGGGGCTGAAAAAGTGAAATTTATGAAGCCTGTGGCATCGCCTCAGCGTCTGAACTACCGCAACAAAATCAAGCTCCGTTTTTATCAGGACGGCAATATCAGACTCCTCGGCTATCTAATGGAGGACAACTATAATGTTCTCGACATCGAAGGATGTCCGCTTGCCACGGAAGCAATAAACGCGAAGCTCGGAGAACTCAGGTCGAACAAGGGCTTTTATCACACAATGCGCGACAAGATGGAGCTGACGCTTAAAGAATGCAGTTCCGGAGTTCAGGTCTGGCGCAACAAGGCTCCGAATCAGATCCTCAGCGAAAATCTTCCCTTCAAGGGATTCAAGGTTCCGGCAGGCTCCTTCTTTCAGGTGAATCTGCCGCTTGCCGGGCTCATCGTCAAACGCCTCGAAAAAGAAATTAAAAAGTACGCTCCTGACATGATTTGCGACCTCTATTGCGGTACAGGATTCTTTACGATTCCGGCCGCCAAGCTTATCGAAGGAAATGTCTACGGCATAGAGATAGATCCCGAAGCCGTCAAATGCGCGACTGAAAATGCCCGTGCCGCAGGACTTGCCAACTGCGTCTTCAAATGCGGAGATGCCGCCGACCCGCTCAGTCCCTCCGGCACTTCAACCGAAAACAGCATGCTGATTGTCGATCCTCCGCGCACAGGCTTCGACAGAGATGTGATAAAGAGAATCATAGCCAGACGCTTCAAGAGACTTGTCTATATCTCCTGTGCGCCCGACACCTTGTGCCGCGACATAAAAGAGCTTGAAGAAGCCGGATATAAAATTATCTCCAGCACGCTCTTCGACATGTTCCCTGCAACAAGCCACTTCGAGTCCATGACTATCCTAGAACGCACTTGCTGAAAAACATATTATAATGTGTTTTTATGCTTAATTTAGCTTATTTGATGTTTTAAATATGTTTGAATCTTGAAAAGGTTTTTATTATATGTATAATTATAAAAATAAATAATTATACATATTTTAAGATATATGAATGCTCAGGAAATTATAAAGAAGATTGATGAGATAAAGACAGCGCTCCAAGAACAGGAATTTGCCAAAACAGCTCAGGCGCATATTCCTTTTGAGCAATGCGGTGCTCATATAACGGCCAAGAGGAAAACGGCGAAACTGACCCAGAAAAGTCTTGCAGCTCTTGCCGGAGTAAGTTATGGAACAATTCAGAAAATTGAGCGCGGCGATGAGAATGTATCCGTCGCCAACCTTCTGAAAGTTTTGAACTGCCTCGGAATAAAAGTGTATATAAAATGAAAGCGGCTGTCTATTTTCATGATAAAAAGGCCGGGATACTTTCACGTATCAAAAATGGCTATGAATTCAGATATCTTGAAGAATATCTGCGCAATCCTGAAGCTTTGCCGCTCTCTTATAATCTTCCCTTGCGGCTGAGTCCTTTTCGAGCTCAGAAGCTTTTTCCTTTTTTTGAAAATCTTACATCGGAGGGCTGGCTTCTTTCGATACAGTCTCAGACCCAGAAAATAGACGAGAATGACAGCTTTTCCTTACTTCTGGAGAACGGAGAAGATCTGATAGGAGCCGTAAAGATTCTTAAGGAGAAAGACTGATGAACTGTCAGATATGCCTTAGATCCATAAAAAAATCGAAATATCCGGAGTATCACGATGCTTGTCTGCGTGATTTTTTCGGTTCTGTAAAAGTGAATCCGTATCTGGATTTCAGTCCGGCAACCATGTCTGTCGAAGCTCTGGCGAAGGTGACGAAAAGAATGTCCATTTCAGGCGTTCAGCAGAAGCTTTCCGTGCGTGTTGAGGACAAGAAAGTTCTGCCGACTGACCGGAACGGGGAATTCATTCTCAAGCCTACACCTTCTGATACCGGGTTCGAAATGTCTTCGGAAAATGAGCATCTTTCAATGCTGATATGCAAACATATGGGAGTGGAAAGTGTTCCCTTCGGCTTGTTCCGGCTCCCGAACGGGACAAAGGCGTACATGATAAAACGCTTCGACAAGGGGGCTTCAAACAGAATACATTGCGAAGATTTCTGTCAGATAATGAATATCAACAAGACTCCCGACGGCTCATTCAAATACGAATCAAGCTATGAGGAAGTCGGCAGGAAGATGCTTGAATGCACAGGAGGCAACAAAGCCGTCGTCTATGAATTCATGAAGAGACTAATCATAAACTTCCTGATTCAGAATGGAGATTATCATCTCAAAAACATCAGTCTTCAGGTGCTGAATCCTGCTCCTGAAATGCTTTTTGACGGAATGACTCCGAACTACGATTCTTTGAATACCAGACTTTACATGAAACATGAAGATGTCTTTGCTCTGGATCTTCTGGCAAATAAAGAATTTACTGCTGAATATGAAAAGCTGGGATTTTATACGAACGCCGATTTTTACGAGCTTGGAAAAAGAATCGGGATAAACAGGAATTCCATTGATGAAATCATATCGGCAATCAGAATCAAGGAAGATGAGATAAGAGATCTTATAGATGCTTCTTATCTCAGTTTCTCCTTAAAGGAGACTTATTCGTCTCTACTGTTTAAACGCATGGATATACTAAAGAGCTAATTGCAAAAGTATTTCGGCTTTTTAATGTTTTTTCCGGTATTTTGCCGCCCTTTGCTCGTTTGACGTAGCGCTGCTACGACAGAACTCGCAAAAAACAGCAAAATCCTCGTAAAAACTCATTAAAAATCTGTCGAAAAATACTTTTGAAATTAGCTCTAAAAGCTTCCTAAAAATTATTCAGCGGCGAGTTCGAAGTAGATGCTCGGGCCGTTCTCCATGGAGGCAGTGTTTATTGAAGCCTGCACTGTTTCCGATTTTTTCTGAAGCGGGATTTCAAATCTGCGGGAGCCGTCCGTGTTGAGCGCATAGAGCTTCAGTTTTGCCGCATTCCTATTGTTCAGCTTGAAGGAGAAACTGCCGCATTCCACAAGTATCGGAGCCTTGCCGAAATCTTTGAGTACACGCATATCTTCAGAGAGGAATACCATATCGGAATTCAAGGCATTCGTGGCATAGACAAGGACAATCCGCTTTGAATCGGCAAGATCTTTGTCATCGACAGACACTGCTGCGACATTGCCGCGTACAGAAAGATCCGATACCGTCAGATCTTTGAGCGCAACCGGAGCTTGTCCGGCTTCGGAGCAGATGCCCTGAAGTTTTGGAGTGTTTACCGACATGAAATGTTTTCTGGCATCCAGATAAATCTCATTGTTTGAGTTCTCAAATATCTCGTTTACAGCCGAAGTTCTGTTGCTTTCGGGGACAAGTCCCTGCTTCTTGAATTCAGTCATGAGTTTGTCGATATCAAACGGAGCGCCGGGCTGATCAACAACCATCGTATAGCCTGGACGCGTCATGATTGTCGAACC
>JAKJHH010000349.1:804-1125 GCA_022703965.1 Verrucomicrobiota bacterium | reverse complement strand
ATCAAAGCTCCGCCCTCTGCTTTTTCAATGGCATCATATCTTGCTCTTTGGGGACTCTTTACCCTTGTGCTCTTCATTGGAACCCTGAAGCTTAGCAAGGCTCTCCAAGTCGTCTTCAGCTCTCTTGCAGTTCTCTTCTTTCTTCTTGCCGCTTCAAAAGCAATGGAAAGTCATCATCTGCACACAATAGCAGGCTATGTCGGTATTTTCTGCGGCGCCTCTGCATTCTACACAGGCATGGCGCAGGTGCTTAATGAAGTCTATAAGAAAAAACTTCTCCCTCTCTGATCAAATCCCTTTTTTGATACAAGGCTCGTCATT
>JAKJHH010000349.1:0-794 GCA_022703965.1 Verrucomicrobiota bacterium | reverse complement strand
GCCTGTTTTTCTCTTGTATCTTTCTTTTTTGACAAGTTTTAAGGAATTGCTTGTATCAGTGCCTTAAGTAAAATGTTTTTCCCAAACCTTAGCTCATATACCTGTTTTTAGTGGTTCATTCCTGTTTTAACCCCATCATGTGCAGGAATGGACAATTTGAAAAGGAACTTCTAAAACACTTACAGTTTGCGATGCCAGATGTGATAGAAATCTAAAATGCATTGGTTTTTTGCTGTCTTTTGTTCGTTTGAGCTGGCGCTACTATGACAGGGGCTTATTCCAAGATTTACAATTTTAAGAGGTTCCCTAAAGTTTTAAACTTCGTGGTTTCTACACAGGTACACCGAACTTAATTTTCGAGCTACAACGCGACATAGCCGCAATTAAAGAAGGTCTGTGGACCTTCGCTTCAGCTTCGCTCAGCGCACGGAAAGAATTTGAAAACGGGTAGCGACGGCAGTTCCTTGCCCTGGAATCCTTAGGCGTTGTCTGTCTAAAACAATGGGAAGAGAAGCCGTCAATGGACTGCCGTCGTTACCCGTTAAATCTTCCTCAAAGAGCATCTGCTTCTTAAAAAAATCGTGGATTTCGTGGCTTCGAATTTTAAATCCAACCACAATAAACCTAACTGACGCATTACACACCGAACTTGTATCCCCTCAGTTTTTTTGTGAGCTGAAAAAAGTAAAATGCGGAGCATTTTTATAGGGTAAAGGCGTTCACGCCTTCCCGCCCGCGCGGCAGAGGAGCGCATCCCAGTCATCTGTTTTGAGCGCGTGAAAAGACTGAGCCAT
>JAKJHH010000348.1 GCA_022703965.1 Verrucomicrobiota bacterium | reverse complement strand
TTTACATGTAAATCAATTATGAGTCAATACCCTTCGACGAAATCGTGAAAAAATAATGAAAGTCGTTGCACTGGCGGAATTGACCGTCGAAGCTGCCGATGAATCCATGCTAGGCGAAGCCGAAGCCGAATGGAATAAGATGGGTAAGGAGCTCGACAGACTTGAAGTCGTAAGCTTCCTCTCCGGTAAATTTGATAGAAACAACGCCTTCTTCTCCATCCACGCAGGCGCAGGCGGAACAGAATCCTGCGACTGGGCATCAATGCTCACAAGAATGTATCGCAGATGGTTTGAACTTCGCGAGTACAAGGAAGAAATCATCGATGTGCAGGAAGGCGAAGAAGCCGGAATTAAAAGCATCACAATTCATGTCACAGGCGAATTCGCATATGGATATCTCAAGGCGGAACGCGGAGTTCATCGTCTGGTCAGAATATCCCCCTTCGACAGCAACGCAAGACGTCACACATCGTTCTCCTCAGTCGACGTCTTCCCGGAACTTGGCGATGACATTGAAGTGACAATTGAAGAAAAAGACCTTAAAATCGATACATACAGAGCCAGCGGCGCAGGCGGTCAGCACGTCAACAGAACGGACAGCGCCGTCCGAATCACACACCTTCCGACAGGAACAATCGTTGCCTGTCAGATGGACAGATCTCAGCACAAGAACCGCGCGACATGTATGAAAATGCTTCAGGCCAAACTTTACGAACTGGAAGAACAGGCCAGAATGAAGGAAGCCAACCAGATCCGCGGTGAAAAAACCGACAACGGCTGGGGCAATCAGATACGTTCATATGTTCTGCACCCTTACCAGATGGTCAAAGACCTCAGAACAGGTGTCGAAACAGGAAATACAGCGGCTGTCCTCGACGGCGAAATCGACATGTTTGTCGATGCCTGGCTCAAGGAATTCGGCGGCAAATAAGAAGCCGTCTGCATCGAATGAGTTTTTAAAAACCGGCGTTTCAGCCGGTTTTTTTCTGTCCGCTTCAGGAGATAAAAAAGCGGTTCCGTTTCCGGAACCGCCTGAAGTGAACTCTAAAGGGAGCCTCTGTAAATTGACTTGAGAAGAAAACTCATGTATTTGCGGCTCAAAGCCATGATTTCGCAAGTCATTGGCTAGCAGAGCTAACCAATGGCGCGCAAGGTCGTGGCGCTTG
>JAKJHH010000347.1 GCA_022703965.1 Verrucomicrobiota bacterium | reverse complement strand
CGGTAAGCATTGAGTTTCACGAAGGGATAACCTGTATAGTCGGCCCTAACGGGAGCGGCAAGAGCAATATAGCAGATGCCATTCGCTGGGTTCTTGGCGAACAAAGTCCCAAGATGCTTCGCGGCGGCAAGATGGAGGAAGTAATATTTGCCGGCTCGGCAAATCGTAAATCCAGAGGGATGGCTGAGGTTACCCTTGTTATCGATAATACAAGTCATATTTTGCCTATAGATTATTCTGAGGTGGCAATAACCCGGCGAATGTACCGCTCCGGGGAAAGCGGGTATTTCATAAACAAAGTGCCCTGCAGGCTGAAGGATATCAGGGAACTGATAATGGACACAGGTATCGGTGTCGACGGATATTCCATTATTGGACAGGGCAGGATAGCGGATATCTTAAGCGACAGACCGGAAGACAGACGCCGAGTATTCGAAGAGGCTGCTGGTATTGTGAAATATAGAAGCAAAAAGGAAGAGTCCGAGAGAAAACTGGAAGCTTCAAGAGCTAATTTGGACCGGGTCAACGATATAATCGGTGAAATAGAATCAAGGATCGACGGGCTTAAGGAAGACAGCACCAAGGCAAAAGAGTATTTGGAATTAAAGGAACGATCAAAGAGCATAGAGGTAAATATCGCATTAAAAAGCATCGATAGTTTAGAGCTGAAGAACGAATATATAAAGGACGACATCAGTGAATTGGAATCTCAAATTGATGATTTCAGAACAGAAAAGGACGCCGTTGACAAGGATGTGGCTGAAAACCGCACACGAAGCGATGAGCTGGAGGAGTTGACCGGCAGCGCCCGTGAACACCTGCTTGCCATGATAGAGGACATCAATCTGCTTTCCGGACAGAACCGGATACGGCAAGAAAAGTTCTCAGCTATAGAGAAAGATAAAGAACGCCTGGAATCGGAGATAGAAGTTTTTGTACAGCGTAAGAAAAAGGAAGAGGAAAAAGCATCAGAGTTAAGTGCCGATTTAAAAAAAATAAGCAGAGAATATGAAGCATTAAAATCTGAAGCAGAAAAAAAAGGCAAAGAACTGGAACAGATCGAAGCAGCTGCTTCCGATATCCAATCGGCCATTGAAAAAAACAAAGACCGCATTTATGAAAACTACAATCTTGCGGCCGGCAAAAAAGGTGAAATAAACAGCCTTTTAAATCTTGTAGATACTCTTACGGCGC
>JAKJHH010000346.1:1256-1530 GCA_022703965.1 Verrucomicrobiota bacterium | reverse complement strand
ATGACTTTGAACAGGCATACATGAGAGACAAGATGATTAAGATCAAGAGGAAAATGCACTGCTGGGAAGCTGCAATCGAAGTTGGTCAGAGTACAAAACGCGATTATATGTATGACAGAGTTCATTCAAACAGAATCATTTTCTCAATCTATCTCACAGCCAGTCCCGCTATCGGCATAGAAACTGGCAAGGGCAAAAGCGGCGGCGATAATAATTAGTAAGCAGCGGAGGTTTTTGAGATGTACATAGTCACAGGAGCGGCAGGCCTAATCGG
>JAKJHH010000346.1:0-1243 GCA_022703965.1 Verrucomicrobiota bacterium | reverse complement strand
CATCACGGATATTCTTGCGGTTGATCACCTCGGCACAACCGATAAGTGGAAAAATCTCAGAGCTCTCAAATATTCTGATTACATGGAAAAAGATGAATTCAGAAACAAGCTCAATTCAAAATATTTCAATGCCCACAGGATCGAAGGCATAATCCATATGGGCGCATGTTCCTCCACAGGGGAAAAAGATGCGTCGTATCTGATTGATAATAATTTCAATGCTACTAAAGAACTCGCAATCTATGCCTCGGAAAACGCCATTCGCTTTCTTTACGCTTCGAGTGCAGCCACTTACGGCGATGGAGAAAAAGGATATATAGATTCCGTAGCCATACTTGATGAACTCCGTCCCATGAACATGTATGGTTACTCCAAGCACATGTTTGATCTATGGGCAAAAAAACATGGATTCCTCAAGCAAATCACCGGATTGAAGTTCACAAATGTTTATGGCCCCAATGAACGGCATAAAGCAGATATGCGAAGCGTAGTCATCCGCTCTTATGAGCAGATAAAAGCCAGCGGAACCGTAGAACTCTTTAAATCATATAAACCTGACTACAAGGACGGCGAGCAGAAACGCGATTTTATTTATGTAAAAGACGCTGTCAGAATGCTCCTTTTTCTGCTTGGAAAATCAGAAGCCTGCGGTCTTTTCAATATAGGAAGCGGAAAAGCCGAAACTTGGAATTCACTGGTGGAAGCGGCCTTCAAGGCCTTGGATAAAAAAGCTTCGATTGAATATATCGACATGCCCCCTGCCCTTATAGATCGCTATCAGTATTATACATGTGCAAGCATGGATAGAATGCGTGACATCGGCTATACAGCGGGAACATCCAGTCTTGAAGATGCTATCTTTGATTATGTTGTAAATTATATGGAAAAAGATCGCTATCTCGGGGACGAGTAAGCTTATTGCCTAAGAATCCTTTCTTAAGTTCATTATTATTGTAGTTCAGTGAACTTTATGTAATCTCCATTGATTTTTATAATTACTCAATATATTCTTTAGCTAATATATAGCAAGGGGGTCTTCCTATGGTGTATTTGCTGGAGGACAGGGTTTACCGCAGCCGCTGATGTTCACAGTTGCGAACAAGGACAACTCAAGCTCGGGGGATGCAAGTCAGACTTCTGAGAATAACACAGACAACAGTTCGGAGCAATCCCAGGATTCATCTTCGGAACAAGCGAGTCAGAGTAATTCAAATTCGCAAGATTCTGCCTCGGATAAACTTAC
>JAKJHH010000345.1 GCA_022703965.1 Verrucomicrobiota bacterium | reverse complement strand
GAAGCATTTTAACAGAGTGCAGGAATTCATTCCTGCCCGCCGAGCGGCGGCAGAGCGATCTTCCTTTCCTCTGTCGCATGCTCTGGGAATACCAAATTACGATTTGTATGTTTTGCAAAAGCTTTATATTCTAAGCTCAATACAAACTTTTTTTACTTCGTTTTTTCAGTCGCCTATGGGATGCCAGTGGAAATAAATCTTTGGGCTAAGCTCTACACAGCTGTGCCTTAAAATAGATTTTTTCATTGCTGTGCATAGAGATTTTTAGATATTTAGCTCGCGCCAGACGTGTTTTTCCATCCATGGCAGGGCATGGACGGCATCCGGTCCCCATGAGCCCGCCGGATATTTGTGGAGCGGACAGAGTGCCGGATTCTGCTTCCATGCTTCGAGAACAGGGGTGAGCAGAGTCCAGGCACGTTCGATGGTGTCGTTTCGGATGAATAAAGTCTGGTCGCCGAGCATGCAGTCGAGCAGCAGGCGTTCATATGCTTCCGGAAACTCTTCTTCTTCAAGGATGGATTTATATTTGAAGTCCATGGTCAGCGAGCCCATGCAGAGCTTGGGGCCGGGCTGTTTAGCCTGAATCGTGAGGGAAAGTCCTTCATCCGGCTGAACGTTCATGACAAGCACGTTCGGACTGAGGTCTTCGGCTCTTATCGGGCTGAAAATCGAGTGCGGGATTTTCTTGAAGGTGACAGCGATTTCACTGACTTTTCTGCCCATTCTCTTGCCTGATCTTAGGTAAAAAGGGACGCCCTTCCATCTCCAGTTGTCGATGAAGAGGCGTGCGGCGACGAATGTTTCCGTCTGCGAATCTTTTGCGACACCTTTTTCTTCAGTGTATCCTGCGAGTCCGTCCGCTGCGGCATATTGTCCGCGCACGATGTACGAGCTGAGATCCTTGATTGGGAAAGGGCGTATGCTCTGGAGCAGCTTTGCCTTTTCATTACGGACGCTGTCCGCCTCGAAAGACACCGGCATTTCCATTGCTACGAGCGAAAGCATTTCGAGCATGTGATTCTGGAACATGTCGCGGAGCTGTCCCGACTGCTCATAATATCCTGCGCGATGTCCGACGCCTACGGATTCCGCAACTGTTATCTGTACGTTGTCGATGTGCTCGTGAGACCAGACCGGCTCGAAAATTCTGTTTGCGAAGCGCAGCATGAGGATGTTCTGGACTGTTTCCTTGCCAAGATAGTGGTCGATTCTGTATATTTGCCGTTCCTTGAGGACTGAACGCAGTTCGCGGTCGAGTTTCTGAGCGCTTTCCAGATCGTGTCCGAAAGGTTTTTCAATGACGACGTGACGCCATGGCATGCCTTCGTAATTTTCGGAAACGAGGCCTGAAGCTCCAAGCAGACTTACGATCTGACTGCAAAGATCCGGCGGAGTCGAAAGATAGAATATCCTGCCTGCTTCGGGACAGCGTCCCGATTCAATGTTCTCGATGCTTCTGCCAAGCTTTTCATAGGTTTCGAGAGATGAATAATCGCCTGAGACGTAAGATATTTTTGAGAGAAAACTTTCGAGCTTGAAACGGCATTCGTCCTTTTTGCATTTGGACTCAAGCCCGGGTC
>JAKJHH010000344.1 GCA_022703965.1 Verrucomicrobiota bacterium | reverse complement strand
TTATGCCGGATTGCCCTTTACATCGCAAGGGTTCCGGCTATCTCAGGTCTTATGCGACAAAATGCAGAAGAACCATTATTACTGCTTGATTCTTAGCAAAGGGAATATATTTTGTCGTAGGCTCAGGACAGGCAAGGGGAGCAATGGGCTGGTTCTGAATGACTTAAAACAAAGATTTTCTATTTAAGACTCTGGATAATATGGGAAATAGTAGTTCCTGTGGCAAAAATCTGAGGGGGATGCTTGGGCTGTCAGAATCGGCTTCCGATGCCGAAATTCTGCTTGCTGTAAAGACGCTTGTGGAGCATGATAATTCCGCAAAAGTCTCAGGCTCCAAAATCAGCCTTGAGCATATGCTTGGCGTTTTCGATGCGCTTCCATCTGCTTTCATTATAACTGATTCCGAGCTTCAAGTATGGTACTGCAATAAGCTGGCATCCGAACTTTGCGGACTCAAATTCGCAGACATACAGGACAGTTCTCTTTATACCGTAACACCGTTTCTGAAGGCCTGTGACGACTTTATCTCTCCTCTTGTAAAATCTGGACGTACTGATACTCTGTTGCGTAAGTCTCTTGATATCCCCGGCGGAAGCAGAGTTTTCGATATCACTGTTTCTCCTCTTTCTTCCGAAGAAGGCGGAGGCGCTGTGATTCGTCTTGATGATGTGACTCAGATTGAAGCTAAGGAGGAGCGTTTGCGCAATGCCGAGAAAATGGAGGCGATGGGAACTCTCGCCGGTGGTATCGCCCATGATTTTAATAATATTATAAGTGCAATTTCCGGCTTTACTGAAATGGCTATGACGGGCATTGCTCCAGGTTCTTCTCCATACGTCAGTATGCAGAATGTGCTGGCCGCATGCGGTCGTGCCAAGGAGCTGACAGGGCAGATCCTTTCTTTCTCCAGAAAGAGCAAACAGCAATCACATCCGCTTAAAATGTCTCTTGCTGTGAAGGAAGTTCTTCGGCTTATATCGGCTATAATTCCTGCAAAAATCAAAATCCGTCAGGAACTCTACGACTCCGAGTCCATGGTTATGGCGGAACCGTCAGATATACATAAAGTGATCATGAATCTCTGTACAAATGCTGTTCATGCCATGCGCGAATGCAATCAAGGGATGCTTTCGGTATCTCTCTCAAAGATTTCGGCAAGTGTCATTTCTCTTGAATGTTCTGGCGCTATCAGTTCCACCGATATGCTGAAACTTAGCGTAACCGATACCGGACACGGCATGAGCCGCGATACCATCGACAAGATTTTCACACCTTTCTTTACAACGAAAAAAGAGGGCGAAGGCACCGGACTCGGTCTGTCTATTCTCAAGGAAACGGTGACACGTCTGAAAGGCGATATCACTGTTCAGAGTGAACCGGGACGAGGCACATGTTTTAATGTTTATCTTCCGGTTTATTCTTCTCCTGTTGCTTCTCTGCCGGAGACTTCCGCTGTTCACGTCAGTCATTCCGGAGGTCTTAGAATTCTTTTTGTCGACGATGAGGAAATTCTTCTTCATCTCAGCAGACTCATGTTGCAGTCTATGGCTCATTCAACCATTACTGCCAGCAGCAGCACCGAAGCTCTTGAAATCTTCC
>JAKJHH010000343.1 GCA_022703965.1 Verrucomicrobiota bacterium | reverse complement strand
CACTCACATGGCGATAGCGGCTCATCAGGACGATATCGAGCTTTTCGCTTATCACGGAATCGCAGAGTGTTTCGGGCGTAAGGACAAGTGGTTTACCGGCGTTGTCGTGACTGATGGAGCCGGGAGTCCCAGAAGCGGCATATACAGTTCATACACCGATGCCGACATGATGGAAATCCGCAAAGAGGAACAGCGTAAAGCTGCCGTCATCGGAGACTACGCCGCAATGATCCAGCTTCGTTATCCCAGCTCGAAAGTCAAGGGGGCGGACAAGGCTGTAGCGGATGATATTTACGCCATCCTTGAAGCAGCGGCTCCTGAGATAGTATATCTGCACAATCCGGCGGATAAGCATGATACTCATGTTGCCACCATGCTTCGTGCCATAGAGGCATTGCGCCGTCTGCCCGACGAGAAAAAGCCTTCCAAGGTTTATGGCGGGGAAGTCTGGCGTTCTCTTGACTGGGTGAATGATGACGAGAAAGTCGTTCTTTCTTCCTCCGCTTATCCGAATATTTCAGCTGCGCTTGTCAGTGTGTTTGATTCTCAGATCAGCGGCGGCAAGCGTTACGATCTGGCATGTGCGGGACGTCGTCTCGCCAATGCTACCTATTATGCTTCGCACAGCACCGATCAGGATACTGCTTTATCTTACGGAATAGATCTTACTCCTCTTATTCTGGATTGTTCTCTTGATATAAAAGCATATATTAACGCCTTCATTCAGCGTTTTGCGGATGATGTAAAAAAACGTCTCGAAAAATTAGTCTGAGATAATATATGCAAAAGGAGAATATTTCTATGGACATGACACTGCTCGTACTCGCCGCCGGAATGGGAAGCCGTTATGGAGGTCTCAAACAGATTGACCCGGTCGGGCCTTCGGGCGAGATTATTCTTGATTACTCTATCTATGATGCTATGAGAGCGGGGTTTAACAAGGTTGTCTTTGTCATAAGAAAAGACATTGAAGCCGTCTTCAGAGAATCTATTGGAGCGCATTGGGAAAAGAAGATCAAGGTTGAATACGCCTTTCAAGAAATTGATAAGATTCCGGCTCCCTTCAAGGTTCCTGCTGAAAGACAGAAGCCCTGGGGCACAGGCCATGCTATCCTGATGGCGGCAGAGCTTATTAATGAACCTTTTGCCGTAATCAATGCTGATGACTTCTATGGATACTCTGCTTATGATCTTGTTGGCAAACAACTTTCAAGTGTCAAGGATGCTGAGTTCTTCGAGTACTGTATGGGCGGATTCATGCTGCGCAATACGCTTTCTGAATTCGGTGCGGTTTCTCGCGGTGTCTGTGAATGTGACAAGGATTCCTACCTCAAGGATGTTGTTGAAAGGACAAAGATTGAGAGAGGCGCTTCCGGTCAGATCAAATTCATTGATGAGAATTCAATTGAAAACTTCCTGACAGGCAACGAAACTGTCTCAATGAACATGTGGGGCTTTACTCCGTCGCTTTTCAAGGAACTTGATGCTCAGTTCAAGGCGTTTCTTGCGGAGAAGGGCGGAGAGCTCAAGTCTGAATTCTACATCCCAAGTGTTGTGAATACCTTGATCAAGAGCAGGAAGGCAAGAGTCAAAGTCCTGCAGAGTCAGGATTCATGGTTCGGAATTACTTACAAAGAAGATAAACCTGCGGTGCAGGCAAGCATAAAGAAACTTGCGGATGCAGGAAAGTATCCCGCAAAACTCTTTTAAGGAGATGGTATGAATAATTAGCTGGGACTCGCGGCATCAGCTTTGAAGCGGTAGAATTAGGCGATGAACTCTA
>JAKJHH010000342.1 GCA_022703965.1 Verrucomicrobiota bacterium | reverse complement strand
TAAAGTTTTTTTGTTTGAGTTCTTGATTTTTTTGACTTTGCGTCTAGTTTATTAACTAGATATACATTCAAAAGGAGTTTATCATGGGCTACAAAACAAAAGTTCAGAGTATCAAACGGAAAACCAGTGAACAGTTCTACATCAATTTCCCGATGGTTTTGGCGCATGCATTGGAATTCGAAGCGGGAGAGGAAATCGAATGGGTAGTGACAGAAGAAGGACATCTGATTGTTACGCGTCCCAATGCCCCCAAGCGGACATCTGTAAAAAAAACGCTGCAAAAGACTGCGGCAAAATAAGCGCGACATTCTGGGATTTGTGGGAGAAGACTCGTCCGGCGTTCCGGCAGCGACGCTGCTGGGACAAGGCCGGAAGTCTTGCACTCGGACAGCTTCTGAATTTCGGACGTCATACAATAAGCAGGAGTATCGGCTCGAGCGGTTCAGGAGACCGGGACTGGAGCGCGATGTACCGTCTTTTTGAACGTTCCAGATTTGAGCCTGCAAAAGTGTTTGACGTTGCGCTGAAAGAACTTGAAAAAGAGATGGATATTAAGACTCCGGCACTTGCCTTTATAGACGATACGCTTCTGAAAAAGAGTGGACGTAAAGTAGATGGTGCATCCTGGAGGCTTGATCCGCTCGGACCGAAGTTCAGCAATAATTTTGTGTGGGCGCAGAGACATATGCAGATATCGCTGGCTTGCCGGGAACAAAACGGAAGATGCAGGGCAATCCCAGTATCATTAAAACATTGTCCGACAGCTAAGAAACCGGGGAGAAAAGCCACTGAATCCGAGCTGGAGGAATACAAAAAATTGCAGAAAATACAGAGGCTTCCGCTGAAGGCCAGTGAATCCATACATGATCTGCGGAACCGGATTGACGCCGGACGTAATCTTATTGTCGTCGGTGACGGCGGTTATACGAATGCGTCTGTCTGCAAGAATTTGCCGAAAAATACTGATTATATAGGAAGACTGCGGAAAAACGCCGCTCTTTTCAGTCCGCCGGAACAGCAGAATCAAGGCGCCGGACGCAAACGTTTCTACGGAGATGCATTGCCGACTCCAGAAGAATTCCGCAGTTCCAATCAGAATGACTGGCGCGAGGTATCTGCCGCAACCGGCAACGGCAATCATGCTTTTAAAATTAAATCGTATACAGGAATACGCTCGAAAATCGCAGGAGAGCAGAATCTGAAGATGCTTATTGTTCAACCCTTGCGATACAGACTGACATCCCGGAGTAGACTCCTTTACCGCGATCCGGCTTATATCATCTGTACTAATCCTGACATCCCGGATAAAGATATTCTGCAATATTACCTTTGGCGCTGGGAGATCGAACTGAATTTCAAGGATGAAAAAAGTCTGCTCGGAATCCATGAAGCTCAGATACGCACAAAAGCATCTTCTGACAACTTTCCCGCTTTCGTCGCATCTGTATATTCCATTTTCATGCTTGCATGCAAGAAGTGTTTCGGGGACTCCCATCCTGTCTCTTACCCGAAATGGAGAACCACTAAAACAATTACCAGACCATCAACCGCAAGCTTTATTGCAAAATTCAGAACCGAAGTGATTTCAGCTTCGATCATGAATAAAAGTCCCTTTGTGACACAGACTGACAAAGACACAAAGCCTTCTTTTTTCCAGCCTGACTGGAAATCCGTCATCAACTACGCTTCATACTGAAGTCAAAAGAGAAAAATTCCCAAATATGATTAATTCAAAATTTTCAGCTAAAAGGCCAAAGTAAAGAAACCTGACTGACGCATTGCTAATGCGTCAGTCAGGTTTATTGTGAGTGGGATTTAAACCACGAAGCGCACGAAGGCCACGAAATTTTTTAAGAAGCAGATGCTATTTGAGGA
>JAKJHH010000341.1 GCA_022703965.1 Verrucomicrobiota bacterium | reverse complement strand
CTTTGAGCGGAAGTCCGCTCATTCCTAAGGAAACTGCCGATAAGATAAAAGAAATCGCCGACAAGGCTGGGTATCGTCCTAATATGCTCGCCAGAAAACTGGCCTCCAACCGGAGTTTCCAGATCGGACTTGTGACACCTCTCGGCGTCAACAGGAGCGGTGCTTTTCATGCTTCTTATTTTTCAGGACTGCTTGATTCAATGGTAGGCGCGGCATTTCCCGCAAATTATCATATGACCATCATGCCGTACCGCTTTGACGAGCCTGACATACCGGAAACCTTGCACGCCTATATATCCGAGAAAAACGTGGATGGTCTTATTCTTGCCGGACTGAAGCAGGACAGCGATATTCCAGCACGCCTTGCCGACGCTGAGGTTCCGTTTATTCTGATCGGCTCAAAACCTGAAAACGACGAAATCATTACTATCAATTGCAATCCTCGTCCTGCAATCCGCTCAATGCTGGAGCTTCTGAGAAGCAAGAGCTACCGCAAGCTTGTTTTTGTTGCCGGAGACATGGATTATTACGATGCGCAGAGACAGAAAGACTGTCTCGTGGAAGAGCTGAAGGATTTCGACATAAAAGTTTCCTTCATGGATGGCAATTATACGCGTCGTTCCGGATATGCCGCGGCAAAAGAGCTCTTCAGCCGGAATATTACTGCCGATACCGCCGTTTTTCTTGCCAATGACAGGATGGCCGGAGGCTTCTACAGGTACTGCTATGAGAATGATATAAAAATTCCCGAGCGTGTTGCAGTGATCGGCTGTGATGACGACGATGCCGCCCGCGTTCTCTTTCCTGAACTTTCGACAATACATCAGCCGAGACGCGAAATGGGACAGCTTTCCGTCGAAACACTCCTGCAAGTTTTCGCCGGAAAGAAGATTGCGGAGACATCCTTTGAGATGGATGAGTATTTTATTCAGAGAGCTTCAATTTAAAATAAGCATATAAAGAAGGAGTTTTACTACAATGAGACCAGTGACGCTTTTTACAGGACAGTGGGCCGATCTTCCGATCAAAACACTTGCGAAGAAGGCCGCTTCATGGGGCTATGACGGACTTGAACTCGCATGTTGGGGTGACCATTTCGACGTTGTAAAGGCCGTAAAGGAAAAGTCCTACTGCAAAAAACATCTCGATATGCTCGCAAAGGAAGGCATAAAAGTCTGGGCAATCAGCAATCACCTTGCCGGACAGCTTGTCTGCGATCCCAATAATGACTCAAGAACGGATACCTTTGCTCCAAAAGAATGCGCGGGCAATGCCAAAAAGAAGCGCGCCTGGGCAGTCGAAAATATGAAGTATGCTGCTGAAGCTGCTTCAAAACTCGGCGTCGGCGTTGTAAACGGTTTTACAGGATCGCCGATATGGCACATGCTCTACAGTTTTCCGCCTGTAACAGATCAGATGGTGGATGAAGGCTTTGAATTTTTTGCCGAAATGTGGAATCCTATTCTTGATGTCTTCAAGGATGCAGGTGTCAAATTCGCCCTCGAAGTTCATCCGACCGAAATAGCCTTTGACATTGTAACAGCCAAGCGAGCTCTCGAGGCCATTGAATACAGACCAGAATTCGGATTCAACTTCGACCCCAGCCATCTTTACTGGCAGATGATGGACCCTGTCTGTTTCCTCCGTGAATTCAGCGACAGAATTTATCACGTCCACATGAAAGATGCGGCTCGTACTCTTGACGGCAGAACAGGCATTCTTGCTTCTCATCTCAATTTCGGTCACGTTGACAGAGGCTGGGATTTCAGAAGTCTCGGACGCGGACAGGTCAATTTTGAGGAGATCATCCGCCAGCTTAACCGCAACGGCTATGAAGGTCCTCTTTCCGTTGAGTGGGAAGACTGCGGTATGGAGCGTGAATCCGGCGCTGCCGAGGCATGTCAGTTTGTTCGCAAGATGGATTTCAAACCCTCGAAAATCCAGTTTGATGCCTCAATGGAAAAGAATAAATAAGTTTGTTTTTTGCTTTAGGGAACCTCTAAAAATTGAAAAACTTGGAATAAAACTCTGTCTTGCGGCAAGCGCCACGACCTTGCGCGCCATTGGTT
>JAKJHH010000340.1 GCA_022703965.1 Verrucomicrobiota bacterium | reverse complement strand
AGCAAGTCCCTGCTGCGCAATTGCGTCAATCCAATACATATCCGGGTTGTTGGGACGATGCATATAAGCGTGCTCGCCGATTCGTCCGCGCGGAGTGTTGTCCATGCCGCTTCTTCCGCCTTCCCAGAGATAGCCTTCGCCGCAATTGATAAGACAGCTCGGATTCCTGACAAAAGGAGGCGTCACAGGCTCGACAAGCGACTCAATCCATGCATAATGTTTCTGAAGATACTGTTTGTTGAGAAGCAGATCTTTCACATGCTCAAGATCTCCTGACATAAGGGCGTTTTCATATTCAGCCCAGGCAAAAAGAGGCGGATTGTCGGATATATGAATTTGAACCTGCGCGTCATCTCCTGGCTTATAACCTGTCCATGAAGGAGCATTTTTAGTTATGACTCTGGGCAGCGAAGCCTTGCCATAAAGCACTTTATAGAAATTATTCAGGCTCTCCACACCGGGAAACACATCCGGCGCATACTTGCAGAAGAGACTCATGAAACAGGTATCCCATATCCATATTTCGGTATCGCAGAAAGCCTCGTCCATGTACGGAGTTTGAGGCATTCCCGGAAAGTCGATCATATGCTCATGAGCGAGTTCCCAGGCTTTCCAGTAAAGCTCATTGAACTCAGGATGCGACTCGAAAACGGGAGCGGGAACGTGGGATTTCCACTCGGCTTTGACATCAAAACACTTATTCATAAAAAACCTCTTTATCACAATATGATATTCCGATTACTTGAGCACAAAATCAAAAGCTTGTCAACGAGCTTGCCGATACACTGCTTGAAAAAGACAGAATATAATGAGATTGTTAGCAATGATTAACTAAACAGAGAGACAGGGAACGGATATGCATAAGGTGAAAATACTGGTCAAGGAAATGATTCCAATGCGTGACGGCGTAAAGCTGGCCGCTGATATATACATGCCGGAAGAAGCAGGAAAATATCCTGTCATGCTCATGCGCAATCCTTACGGTGTCACCAAAAATCACAGCGATTTTGCACTGAAACTGGCCTCTCAGGGAATTATTTATGTTAATATGGATACGCGAGGAACGACGGCATCCGAAGGAGTTTTCCGCTATCCCTGGGGAGCCGAAATAAATGACGGCAAAGATACGCTTGAATGGATAGAAAAACAGGCATGGTGCAATGGAAATATCGGAATGCATGGAGCCTCGTATCCCGGCTATTCGCAATGGGCGGCGGCAATGAGCGGAAGCGAAAGCTTGAAAGCCATCGCACCGGATGTCTCACCTACAAACCTGCAGGACAGTCCTCACTATATCGGCGGAGCATTCGGACTTGCCGTCAGCGCTCAATGGGGACTCTCTCGCTACCATCAGGAAGACTATCCCGGGCTCAATCTTGACTGGAAGGCTCTTGTCCGTCATCTGCCTGTCTGCGAAATCAAGGACAAGGCAAGTCTCCGCAACGATTACTGGGATGAATGGATAAGTCATGCCGCCTACGACGAATACTGGAAGGCTATGGATCTCAACCGTTATTTCCACACAATGAAAACTCCGGCCTTCATTACAGGCGGCTGGTATGATCTCTACTCCAAGCACACGCTCGAAGCCTTCACCGCAATGAGAACAAGCGCGGCATCGGACAAGGCGAGAAAATTCACACGCTGCATAATCGGCCCCTGGGATCATGCAGGGAAAACAGGGGAAATGGAATTCGGTCACGTCACAAGTCCGACTCTTGAGGCAATGCGCGAAAAATTCCTTACAGGACTACTCAGAGAAGCAGATCAAGATCCTGTTCCGGAACTCCCTCCCCTGCGTTATTTCATGATGGGTGAAAACAAATGGCGCGATTCCGAAATATGGCCTCCCGCCGGAACGCAGATAAAAAACTGCTATCTCCACAGCGACGGCTCGGCAAACAGCCTTCACGGAGACGGCAAGCTGGATTTCAGCATTCCTGCATCAGAGGAAGAGGCGGATCACTATATATACAATCCGAGGAATCCCGTTCCGAGCGCCGGCGGAAACAATATCTGCGAACCTCCATCAGGTCCAAGAGATCAGAGAGCAGTCGAGGAGCGCGATGACGTACTTGTCTACAGTTCAGCAGTCCTTGAAGAATCTCTGACAGTTGCCGGATAC
>JAKJHH010000033.1 GCA_022703965.1 Verrucomicrobiota bacterium | reverse complement strand
CGGAAGCTTATAGTATCCGTCGGAAAGCGTTGCGCCGGCAAGTATCCATATGGCTGAACCCGTTACGCTGAAGCTGACATTCTCTACTTCAACAGGAGTTTCAGAAATTTTGAAGGAAGAAAGGAAAACGCCGACTCTGGACTGCTCATTGTTTTTCGCGTAAACAACAGATCCATTTTCAAGGATTCCGGACGGATTCCACCAGTCGGCGATATCGCGCTTATTGAGAACCTGAAATTCACGCGGCGCGGATTCTCCCTTAACTTTAACGGAAACAGTTCCGACAGGCTCCTCCGCTTTTGAGCTGGCAAAGCAGCTTGTATGCAGAAGATAAATTGTCGTAGCCTTGAAGCCTGCGGCGTCGAGCGTCACTTTTTTGAGCTTGACTTCAGGGCTGATATTGGGACTTGAAAAAGTAAGAATGGAACGGCCTCCGTTCTCGGCAGGATTAACGATTTTGAAGGGAACCGGGCCGAAAAATCTGCGTGATACATCGAAAATTGAGAAGTCATTTTCAGCGCCCTGATCCGACCAGCCGCCTTTGCCGTCTCCGGCGACTTCATCCTTGAATCCCATATTGGCATCCTTGGAAATGTCGAGCATCATAAAATTCTGTTTTTCAAGCTCGGGGCTGTATGCCCGACAGGCAAAACTGACTGTAACAGGGACATCTTTTTTTACCTGAATTCTCCTGTTCGCAGCATCATTGTGCCAGACTTTGACACAGTTCTCACCGGAAAAACTGATGTTTTTATTTTTGACAAGGCCTCCTTCAGGAATCTGCCATCCTTTTCCCTCTTCGAATGAGCCGTCTTCTATGCTCGCGCCCTCGACAGAAATTGAGTCAAAAAGGACATAACGCTTTTCGATGCCGTTTTCCGCCTTCACCCATGGGCCTTTGAACTGAAGAAGTACTGTTCCGTCTTTTGACGGCTTAAATTTGAAGTTCCCAGTCGTCCAGCTTGAATCCGAAAGTGCAATGTCAGCGACGAGACGCTGCTTCATTGTCTCCGCTTTTCCCCAGTTCTGGAAAGAAGCGTGTACGCCTGGAGAAGAATCCAGAACTGTGAGTACAATGCCGTCGCCGTCTCCGTAGACATCGACGCGTCCGGTACTTTCGATTCCGGCACTGAGGGATAGTCCCGTCAGAAGCAGGAAAAGAGACAAAAAGAGTGCTCGTGAAAGATGCATTAAAAACCTCCGTTATATGTGATTTTAATAAGACAGTTTATCTTGCAGCAATTACTTTCCAGTAAGAATCACCGCTTTCCCCGAAACGTGAGCCGTACTTCATTTTCTGCACATGAGCGTCTGCGAAAACGAAGTTTGCGCTGTTGTTATGGTTGTCGTAAAGGTAGCAGAATCCGTTATTGGCGTTCCAGGTGCTTGCATAAGCATTTGCTGTGACGCAGGGCTGACCGCTTGTAGTTGTCATCCATGAGACTGTCTCCATGCCGACTCCGCTTTTTTCAACAAGAAGCACGGAGTTGGGAGGCAGGTTGACATAACGGCGGGTTCCCGCAACAACCACGCTGCCGGCATTGTAATAGACTCCGCCGTAGTTCCCCTCGCTGCTGGAGTCGCTTGTTGTCATTGTGTAACTTGTCTGATAGAGAGAAACGCCGGGAACAGCTCTCTGGGATGGACAGAGATATATGCCCTTGATTCCGTTTTGCAGAAGATTATCTCCGGCGAGAGCGGTCATCTGGTAATAAATGCTTCCTGGAGCGCGCGGGCAGTATCCGTTATAGTTGTCCGAATATGAGGCGACCATTTGAGCAACCTGGCGCATGTTGGAAGCGCATGCCATGGACTTTGCGGTCTCTCTGGCTTTTCCTAGACTTGGAAGCAACATTGCTGCGAGAATAGCGATAATCGCAATCACAACCAAAAGTTCAATCAAGGTAAAATGGCGCGTATATATTTTCATCAAAAAACTCCTGTCTGACCTTTATTTTCCTGTCCAGAAGACATCTGAACTTGTCTTGGGTATCTGCAAATATGAAATCGGTTTGACGTGCATATCGAAATAGAGCGTATTCATATTCATCTCATGAGGAACCAGACCGAAGCACTCGGACGTAGTCCATGTAGTCCAGTAGCCGCTGTAATCGGCTAGATAGAATGAGCTTTCACTGACCAGAGAAGCCGAAGCCGGTGCTCTGATCGCTCTTATATCTATAGGAAGCGACCACGAGCCGACAAGAGAAGTGTTGAGTCCGTATGAAGTACGGTTAGGGTTGGCTGGATTTCCTGTAGGAGTCGTCACCGAAGGGGACATCCTCGTAACAGGGCACTGAAATACGTTGGAGCTTTTGCTGTGGGCGCGCAGGCAATTTCTGTTACAGTTATAGGAATTATCTTTATAGCCTGCATAAGACCAGATTTTATATTCCCAGCTTGTGTTCTCATCAATGGCACTCCACGGACTGCCTCCAGGAGGCATGTAGCTGTTGCAGTCGTTTGCATATGAAAAAAGAGCCAGTCCCACCTGACGCTCATTGTTCTGACATGCCGTTCTGTAAGTCATCTGGCGAGCCTTGGCAAGCGAGGGCAAAAGCATCGCCGCAAGAATTGCAATGATGGCAATGACAACAAGAAGCTCAATCAAGGTCAAAGAACGAGAATCTGACGAATATCTGCCCTGAGCA
Organism: Verrucomicrobiota bacterium; assembly: GCA_022703965.1. Classification (GTDB taxonomy): domain Bacteria; phylum Verrucomicrobiota; class Lentisphaeria; order Victivallales; family UBA1829; genus JAKJHH01. Next base: position 24,876 of record JAKJHH010000033.1, on the reverse strand, counting down.
AGTGTATTTTTAATATTCATGGTCATTCCGTCCTGTTTTTCTTTTCTCTTAATTATATATTGACAGAATGTCTTTGTGAATATATATACGCCATTATTATATATAAAAAAGCCAAAATCGGGATAAAAGTCATGAAGAGAGTGTTGCTTGTCATGAAAAAAAGTCAGCCGCAGATCGAAAATCCGATCATAGAATCCGCGCGCCGCAACAACTGGCATCTGGAATATGCGGGCAGTCAGATACCTCAGGGATGGTATGGAGACGGCATAATAATAGACAAGCTGAGTCAGAAGGAACTCGACGCGTTGGGAACGGAAATACCGATCGTGACACGAACGGAAATAAAAGGCAGAAATGTTCGATGTCTCGTTGGAGATACACGGAAGATAGCAGAACTTACCGCAAACTATTTCATTGAACGCGGCTATGTCAATTTCGCCTGTTTTGAATCCTATGACTATCACAATGAATATCTTGAGTTTCCGGATCATCTGCCTAATCCTGAACTTGCTCTGGCTGCGGAACTTGAAAAGCATGGACACCAGCTCAGAATTTTCTACTGGCATGAGCAGCTGCCTAAATCAAAGCGGCAGAATTATAAAGAAATCACTAGAGTACTTGGACGTTTTCTTAAGGAACTGCCCAAGCCATGTGCGGTATTTTGTCCGAATCTTGACTATATATATTACTTCTATCGCGCATGCGAAAATGAAAAGATCTCTGTCCCTCACGAACTTGCGGTTCTTGTAATAAATGACGAGGAACAGAGAACAGAGCTTACACTGCCGACAACATCGGCAATCGCCGGAGAAACCGGAGACCTTGGCATTCAAATGGCAGAACTCCTGAAACGCATGATGGACGGAGAAGAAGTTTCGTTAAGACCGTTAGTTGTAAGTCCTTCTCATATAGTGACAAGGCAAAGTACGGATATCCTTGCCGTTCCTCATCTTCCGACAGCTAACGCTATAAGCTTTCTTTTGAATAATTATAGAAATCAGATCAGCGTGAGAGATGCGGCGGAATACGCCGGAATCTCATTGAGCAGTATGAAGCACATGTTCCGGAAATATCTGGACATCGGCCCCGGAGAACTTCTCCACAAAACCAGAATGAACAGGATAAAGGAGCTTCTTATCAAAACAGACAAGACACTCGGAGAGATCGCGGCTGAAACCGGTTATTCCTCGAATATGTCTCTCTATCTGGCCTTCAAAAAAGACAACGGAATGAGTCCGGGCGAGTACAGGCTCGCCCGCAAAGCCTGAGCATTTCTTTACTTTTCCGGAGCCGGAGGCAGATATCTGATCATCAGATTGAAGTCGATCAAACCGGGAAGCTCTTTGCGTTCCTGTATCAGTATGTATTCTTGTTAAACGATAAAAATCTATTGACATGCGCGAATTACATGTTATGGTAACCATATATAATGTTGTATAAGCTTAAATATATAGGTCTGATATGAACGATGAAGTTTTCACGCTCAACCAAACGGCAGATATCTTGTCTGTTACTAAAGAAACCTTGCGCAGATGGGACAATTCCGGTAAATTAAAGGCAATACGGCATCCGATTAATAATTACAGATACTACACAAAACAACAACTATCGAAATTTGAACAGCTTATGTTCAAATTTGAAGAACCGCATCGTCAGATTCCTCATGCGGCAAAATCTTATAATTCTGTTGAGCTTTTTGCCGGAGCGGGCGGACTTGCTCTGGGATTTGAACAAGCCGGATTTAGTCCACTGTTGCTGAATGAAATTGACGCATATGCATGCAAAACCTTAAAATCGAACCGCCCTCATTGGAATGTAGTCCACTCAGACATACGATTAATTGACTTTTCCCCGTTAAATGGAAAAGTCGATGTCCTTACCGGAGGTTTTCCTTGTCAATCGTTCAGTTATGCAGGAAAAAAACTGGGTCTTGAAGATGCGCGAGGGACATTGTTTTTTGAATATGCAAGGGCGATAAAGGAAACGATGCCTCCTATTTGCATCGGAGAAAATGTAAGAGGTCTGCTGACCCATGACCAAGGTCGTACCTTAAGCGGTATGATAAACATTCTGGATGAAATAGGCTATAGGGTTCTTGAGCCCAAACTCCTGAAAGCGATTTTTTTCAGAGTTCCTCAAAAAAGAGAGCGCCTTATCATAGTTGCTATACGCAAAGATATAAAAATCCCATTTAAATTCCCTCAGCCTTGTCCGCGTCTCTATACCGTAAAGGATGCGCTTAAAGCAGGTGAGCTTTATCCAAATGATGCACCGAACTCATCCGGCTCAAAATATCCTGACTGGAAAAAGAAAATCATGGATATGGTTCCTCCCGGGGGATATTGGCGTGACCTGCCGTTGGATGTTCAGAAAGCATATATGAAAAAAAGTTTTTTTCTGGGCGGCGGAAAAACAGGAATAGCCAGAAGGATGAGTTGGGATGAACCAAGTTTGACCCTGACATGCAATCCGGCTCAGAAGCAGACAGAACGTTGTCATCCTGAGGAAACAAGACCTTTTACAGTCCGAGAATATGCACGCATACAAACGTTTCCGGATGATTGGTTTTTTGCAGGTTCTGTTTCTCAGCAATATAAGCAGATTGGAAATGCAGTACCTGTCAATCTTGCCTATGAGATAGCCCAATCGGTCATACAATTTCTAAACTGTTTGCATGAGAAAGGGCAAGGCATCAAATAAGTGATAACCGAATCTTATTCGACGGGACTATAGGCTTTGGAGAAAATCTCAGCTAGAATCTTATTGTCGTTTTTATTAATGCCATGCTTTTTCTTGCTTGCAATGGTGATAACGGAAGGAAGAACATCGAAGAGTTCTTTCAGTGCATCTTTACGACCGGTAACCTTTTCATAAAAACTGTAGCCGTCAATCCGTCGCAATAACTTATTTTCAGCTGTCTTTGAACCTGTTGTTTTATCCGAAGGTATGAATGGCTCGTCATAACGCTCCGGCTTTCTAGGAATAATCTCGACATAGTAGGCAGTAAAGTCTTTATAGACTTGTCCTTTGGGCATTACCTGTTGCTGTAGATTCTTGTATACATCAGACAGATTTCCACCTGAAACAGTGTTGAATTTATTTTTAACTTCGGCGATAATTTTCCGCTTCATGCAGACCAGATCGACGATATGCCCGCTTCCTAAGTTTTCCCAGTCGGACACTGATCCTAAAATTTTCTGATGGAAGAGTCCTATGTGATTAGTCAATGTTTTCTGAGCCTGTCGTATACGTTCATTCCTGCTCCAGTCTTCAGAACTCAAATTAAATCCTGCAAGTTCAAATATGGCTGAGAAAGGATCTATAACATTCCTGCCTGGTTTCTCTTCCGCAGATTTTAACGCGGAATCGGCTTTTTCCAGAAGATCTGTAACAATGGAAAGTAAATCTTTATCTGAAATAAATTTCAAATGTGCCATGTCATACCCCAATTTAATAGCGCTAAAGCATCTCATAAAACAGTGATAGTTTCCAATCTAGCAATCCTTGTCACATATGCAAATTAAAAAATGCTTGCTTTATTAAAGATTCAGAGAATCCTCTTGCATTTTCATGAGCAGATTATCTATTTATAGACAAAGAATCTTAAAATCATATTGAAAATAACTTAATACAGGAGATACTCCCATGAGCGAGGTAAGACATTGGACAACAGAAAATTTTGACGCCGAAACATCAAGCGGCGTTGCACTTGTAGACTTCTGGGCGGAATGGTGCGGCCCTTGCAGAATGCTCGGCCCTGTCCTTGATCAGGTTGCCAAGGAAGTCGCAGGTACAGCAGTGATCGGCAAGGTAAATGTCGATGAAGCGCAGCAGCTTGCAGCTAAATTCAACGTCCGCAGCATACCGGCGATCTTCGTCCTCAAAGACGGAAAAGTTGTCAATCAGTTCGTCGGCGTTCAGGACAAGCAGACACTTATCAACGCAGTAAAGTCTGCTTGATAAGCAGGAGCCTCGGGATGAATAATCAGGTCGTCATAGCGGGATTCTCAAAGAATCCTGAACGTTACTCGAACATGGCTTTTGCCATACTAAAAGAGTACGGCTATGATGTTTTTCCTGTCAATCCCGCAGGCGGAGAATATGAGGGATGCCCCATCCTGAAAAATCTGGATGAGGCACCCCGGTCTCCCGGAACTCTTACAGTCTATGTAAATCCTTCGATTTCCGATACTATGGCGGATTCGATACTCAAGCTTAAACCGCAGCGGATAATATTTAATCCCGGAACCGAAAATCAGGCACTCGCCGAACTCTGTCGCAAGTCAGGAATACAGGTGATAGAAGCATGCACTCTGGTACTCTTGAAAACCTGACAGTTCAAATGAATTTTCCTGCTCCATCTCCCGTAATCGCGGGACTGCTCAATAAAAGCTCTCTTGTTTTCTGCGGCTTCAGCGGAGGAGCCGACAGCACTTATCTTCTGCTTACTCTGCTCGAATGGCGCAAAGCATTTAAGTTCACATTAAAGGCTGTTCATTTTGAGCATGGACTTCGAGGCGAAGAAAGTCTTGCGGATGCCGCATGGTGCATGAAAATATGCAGAAGATTTAAAATCCCTCTTAAAATTATAACGCTGAATGTTCCGGAAAATTCCAAATCCGGCGAAAGCGTCGAAACAGCGGCAAGACGTCTGCGGCTGGACTCATGGACAAAACTCGCGGAAGAAAACATTCGTTCCATTGTTGCGCTCGGACACAATGCCGACGACAGAACAGAAAACCTCTTTCTGCGTCTTGCCCGTGGTTCGAACTCAAGCGGACTGGTTTCGATGCGTGAGACAGGCAGGCTTGGACAAGTTACGATTATACGTCCTCTGCTTAAATTGGGAGCCGGAGAGATCCGTTCAAGTCTTGCGGAATTTCTGCCGGACTTCCGGGTTGATTCCAGCAACCTCGAGTCGGAATACAAGAGGAACTTCCTGCGCAATCAGATTCTGCCTTCCGTATACAAGGAAATGCCCTTCGCCGAAGAGGGCTTCAAACACGCCGTTTCTGCTCTGGAGGACGACTCCGATTTCATCGAGAAAGCAGGCTCGGATGCCTTTGAGAAATTTCTGGCTGATGGTGAAAAAATCTCCTTTCTGGCAGAACTTCACGATGCTGTGCTGATTCGCGTGCTCAGACGCTGGTTCTATCTGCGTTGCGGAAAAGAAATAATTCCATCTTTCCGTCTCATGGAAAGGCTGAAAAAGGAACTCTGCGACAAAGTATCAAAGCCTCGCTTAATTCCTCTGGATGGTGAACTCTTCATCAAGATGGCAAAGGGAAAGCTGAAAATACTGTCCAAAGCTCAGGACAGTTTTCTGAACGAAAGCTGGAACTGGAAGGAAATTCCCGAATTCAAAAATACTGAGTTCGGCTGGAGGATTGTCATAGAGAAAGCTCAGAAACTGGAGAAGCTATCCATGAAAGGCCACCTGGCCGCCGCTTTCGACGCGGCAGAGCTGCCGGATACTTTGACTGTCCGATTCAGGCAGGACGGCGACACGATGATTCCGTTCGGCAGGAAGAATCCGGAAAAACTCAAAAAGCTTTTCAGCGATGCCGGAATCAGCTCAGAACAGAAAAGTACCTATCCGCTCTTATGCACATCAGAAGGAAAAATCCTTTGGATTGCCGGGCTAAGGGAATCCGACTCCTTCAAAGTTTCTTCCCGAACCAGGCAGATCCTCATTTTTAAATTCCTAAGAGACTGCTGATTAAGATCTAAAGATCCGTATCAATCAATTTTCATGTTCTTGTTTTTAGTTTCCAAAAGATAACTAAATGCCATATAAAATCCTGTATTTAAATAACATATGATATTTATATGTCTTGACAATGCGATCTGTTTTGCATATAATGAAAATATAAAGAATGAAAGGCAGATCATGTCAGCTGAACGCGCAATATTTACAGAGAACTGGAAAAAGAAGAATCACAATCTTTTTGCTCTTCTGCGCATGATCTGGGAACAGCCAGGGATAACCCGACACGAAATGTCCAGACAGAGCGGCTGCAACAAAGTCGTAATCACAAAACGCATCAAAAACCTGATGGACATGGGAATTATAGAAGAAGGCGAATCCTCAGTATCGAAAAGAGGCAGAAGGCCGATCAGTCTGCGCTTCAAGGCAGGAGCCCTCTGTACGGCGGGATTGTCTTTGCACTGGCGGACACTGACAGTCAGCTTATTTGATCCCGGCTGTGGCGGAATAATTGCCAGAGAAGAGTATCCTACCGAAGGTCTGAAATGGCAGGAAATTTGTGATCTGGCAATCGAAAAACTTGAGAACTTGCTGAACGCAAAAGGAATTGCCAAAGAAAAATTGGCAGGAACGGGCATGTCGTTCACTGGAATCTTCAATCCTGTCAGCGGCCTGGTTGTTGCCTCGGCGGAATTTCCGGAACAATGCGGTTTCAATGTCAAGGAATACATAGTCCGTAAAAGCGGAATAAAAATCGATCTGATAAATATCGGACATCTTCACGCGCATATGGAAAGGCGCATGGGAAAAGCCCGCAATATGAAGTCATTCCTCTACGTGCATGCAGGGTTCGGTCTTGGAATGGTACTTAATGGAATGCTCTATCGTGGACATCAGTTTCAGGCAGGAGAAATCAGCTATGTCCAGCTCAATGAAACAGGCCCCAAAGGCATGGACGGACGCGAAGGACTCTTCATCGATGTGGCTCCTTTTTACAGACTTACCGATCAGATTGAAGAGCTTATAAAGAACAACGGCAGTACACTTGTCAGGAATTATATAATTCCCGGAACTACAAGAGCCACTCTTGAAATGGTGGCGAAAGCAATAAAAGACAAAGACATGTTATGCGCTGAGCTGATGAGCCAGAATTTCAGACTGGTCGGAAGAATGGTGCTCAATCTTGCGTATATATTCAATCCGGAGGCAATATTCTTTGAGCCTTGGACCGAAGACTGTCAGGAAAGTTCCATTGAGGTAATGAAGCGCATGATGGGACATTACGGCGTCAGGCACTGGGGACTTAAAACCGAAATTCTGAGCGCGGCAACGGGGGATGAACAGCTTCCGGAAGGAACTTCAATGCTTCCTCTGGATGTCCTTTTTGAAGTACCGGGGTTTGTATGAAATTAAGGAGTTCCTCTATGAAAATAATAAAAAGACAATCGTGCTTTACCCTCATTGAATTGCTCGTTGTAATTGCGATAATAGCGATTCTTGCGGCGATGCTTCTGCCCTCGCTTGCCAAGGCAAAGCAGATGACTTACAAAACCGCCTGTCAGAGCAATATGCGTCAGATCGGACTTGCGCTTTCAGGATATTCAAACGACTGCAACTCCTACATGCCGCCAGCCGGTAGTCCTTGGAGCGCTATCGATGAAAACACAAGCTGGATGTATAAAATCTGGACTTACGCCGGTTACAGAGACGACGCATATAACTGCAGCAGAAATTGTCTGCGGGCGCACAGCAAAAGCGCAAACGCATTTCAATGTGCTGTCACAAGAATGAGTCCAGGGGTCGGGACTCCGACAGGAGCTCCGGCAAATGTCAACCGTACCTCTTACGGAATAAATACTGGTCTTACTGATCGATGGATGTGGGGAACTCCTATCAACACAAGAACAGTCAAGCGTCCTTCCGAAGCTTCTCTTGTCAATGAAAGCTCATTTTATCTGGCCGATTATGATGGCTACTGGACAACATGGGGGTCCACCGAATCCATGGGGCTTCTTCCTCATGAGATGACAATGAACAGTCTTTATTTTGATCTCCATGTAAAAAATCTCAATCTGTTTCAGATCTCAAAAGACGCCAGCAATACTTTCTGGACAGGCAAATAAGATAAAATTCATACAATAAAACCAAAAAAGGAGTAATCTCCATGGGACTCTTCACGCCCGAAAACTGCCTAAAACTTTGTCTGACGGGGCTTTCCGCCTTGCTAATGACAACATCCGTCCACGCGCAAAACAGCTTTGACAAAGCAAAACTTGACGCGCTGATTCTTGAGCCCGAATACTGTGACGCGCTCTACGGAAAAAGCGACCGCGTTTACCTGCACGGTCTCTGGAAATTCCAGCAGGAACTCAATACAATGGAGCTCAAAGGAAACAACATTGTCGAAAAAACGCCTGAACAGATCAAGGCTCTTTCCGACAAGGGGATCCAAAATGGATATTTTAAGCGTGAGTTCGATGACTCCAAGTGGAGCGAATATCCTGTTCCGCTTCCATGGAATGTCGATCTGAATTCCACTGAAAAATTCAAGAAGATTCCCTTTGCAGGTGTTGGCTATTACAGGAAACATATTACTATTCCGGCAGATAAAAAAGGCAAACGCGTAATCCTTCATTTCAACTCAGTTCAGACTGAAAGCAAAGTATGGGTGAACGGACAGCTCGCGGGAGAACATGTAAACGCATATTCCGAAGCTGGCCCTACATGGGCTCAGAATAATAAAATGCGTCTTGATGATTTCTCCTTCGATATCACCGATTTTCTGCGCTTCGGTGAAGATAATGTAATTGCCTTGAGGGTTTTCGACGATGGACAAAAAATAGTTTATGGAGCCGTGGATGACGGTGGAATAGTCGGTGCTGTCCGCCTCGATTTCGTTGAAAATGTATATATTGATGAAATAATGCTCAATGCTGATCTGTCAGGCAAAGTCGATATCAAGGCTCAGTTCAACAATTGCACGGGCAAGGATACTGAACTCAAGCTCAAGGCTGAACTCAGTGCTTTTGAATCTGCGAATTATAAGAATCCGGCAAAAATCAGTCCGGAAAATATTGAGCTGGGCAAAAAGTTTATTCCTGCGGGAAAATCAATGCAGGAATTCTCTTTTACGGTCAAGGCTCCTGCGCTTTGGACTCCCGACAGTCCTGCTCTCTATCTGCTTCAAATCAAGGCTGACGGAAAACAGAGAGGGCTCGCCCGTTTCGGGTTCCGCAAAATGGAAATCAAGGGTAAGGATTTCGTACTCAACGGACATCCTATTTCCATCATCGGAACCAATCCCGGGGCGCGTTGGGTATGGAATCAGAGAGTTCTTGCGGACAACAAGGCAGACTGGCTCCGCACAAGCCTGAAGATTTACAAAGACTGGAATCTGAATCTTATACGCACAAACAACGGCCCGAATTCTGATATATTCTATGATATCTGCGATGAAATAGGTTTGCTTACCGAAGACGATTATTCTCCCGATCACACGGATATCGCTCCCGGTGAAGGACGCGCTGAAATGATCAGGAACGTTCACGTTGATAAATATGTAAAAGAAGACGGCAGCATCAACCCTGACGGCAAACGTCTTTTCAGAAAATGGCTTGTTAAGGTTCATAATCATCCGTCGGTATCTCTGCTCACCGCAGGAAATGAAATCGGCTATATCGCCGGTGGCGCTGAATTCGAAAAGAAGCTCGCCGCATATATCAACAGCTTTTATGATTTCGTGAAAGCGAATGATATGCAGCAGCGTCCAGTTACTTCTTCTTCCGGACTTGCTGTCTGGTCGTGGTCAAGTCCGGTAAAATCCGACTTCTACGACTATCATGATTACGCCAACGGCAATCTCGGTTGGGCTGACTGCGGAGCTCAGAACTGGACAAGAGGCCAGAGTTTTAACAGAATCTACGGTAAAATCGATAAGCCGCTCATTAACGGTGAATGCGGCGGCTATGACATCATGCACGCATACAGAAAAGATATCGAAGAGCTCTTCAAAAACGGCAAGCTTGATAAAAACGCCTATGTAAAATGGGTAAACAAGCTCGCGGTCAACATAAGCCCGATAACTTATCACGACTACATCGGACGTTCCTATTACGTAGCATTCAAAGGAATACGTTCTGCCTCAGGAAAAGCGGCTCTTGAACTTTCCACAGCCGACCTCAATTCTTCATATGCCGAAGTAATGAGGCGCGATATGAGATTCCTTCAGGGCTTTGTTCTCCATGATCTCGATCCGGCATATCTTGGACTCAAGGCATCGTTGTATCTCACCAAAAAGGATGTCGCGGCAAGTGATGTCGAATGCAGGAAGAAACCTGAATTCACTGAGCTAAGAAATGCCTTGACTCATCTTGCAGTAATACCCGATATGTACGACAGAAATATTTTCGCTGGCGAAGACTTCACAACAAGCTTTTCTGTGCTCAACAACCAGTACGGCAAGACCGAAGCCGATCTTCAGGTCACTGCAAGCATCCTAAGCAAGGATGGAAGCGTTAAGGCTTCAGAAATTGTGGATATAAGCGATCTTGGCGAAAATTCCCGTCAGGATAAGAATGTTACGCTGAAAGTCCCCTCGGATATCGAAGGGCATTGCCAGCTTGTATTCAAGCTTTCACGCAACGGAAAAACGGTGCATGAGAACATTAATCCGCTCTTTATCATGAAGAGGGATATGCTGAAGGGGAAAATCAGCACAGCCTATAAAATAGCGCTCTACAATCCCTGGGGTGAAACTGCGGAATCAGCCTCGAAAGTGCTGAAGGCATTCGGCATTCCGCATAATGTGATTTCCGACAGCAAAGACCTTGCATCTTACGATTTCCTGATAATAGACGCTGGAACTATTGCGGAAATGCCTCAGAATGACGCTAACGCAATACGTTCATGGGTGGAAGGCGGAAAACGCCTCCTGTCCCTTGAACAGACACAGGGCGGCCCCGTTCCCTTTGCCGAAGAATTGGCTCTTCAGGGCAGCGGCCCCATGCTCTTTGCCGATATGCTCGACTCTGAACATCCTCTTTTCAAAGGATTCATCACTACAAATATGGAGTTCTGGAACGGAAAGAGAATATTCAATGGCAATTACTACGATGCGGCTCCCAAAGCAGTCTATGACAAATTCATAGTGCCAATGCCTGAAGGAGTAGTCTTAAGCGGTGCGGCCAGAAGCGCAGCATGGCAGAAAAATCCCAGATTCGGCATGGTTGCCGGAGAACTCAAAATAGGCAAGGGGCTAGCCTTCTTCTCGCAGACGATGGCAGTAAAGCGTTTCGGATCGGATTCCAGCGCCAGCCTTTATCTCAAGAATCTGCTCGAATACGTCCTTTCCGACAAATGGACAGGTGAACGCGCTTCCGTTCTTTCTGGTCGCAAGGCACTCATGGTGGACAGAAGCAAATGCTTCTTCGTGGATATTTCCAAGAAGGCGAACAGAAGCTTCAAGGACGATGTCAACGCCGACCAGAAAGGCGGATGGACCGATCAGGGCGAAAATGACTTCAGAATGCTTCCCTCTGGAGAACAGAACCTCAATGGAGTTCCTTACAGAATACTTCCCGGAAAAACTGACACTGCCTTATCATGCATGGTTATTGCCGGAAAGGAACGTCCGTATTTCCCGAAGGAAATTACAGGAATTCCTGTGAATAAAAAAGCCAAACGCCTATTTTTCCTTCATGCCACAGCATGGGGCGAGAAAGGTGAAAAGGCTGCTGAATACCGCATCAATTATGCTGACGGCAAGACAGAGGTAATTGATCTTATTCAGGGAAAGAATATAGGTGGCTGGTGGAGTCCTAATGATATCAGTGAAGCCGGGGTTGCCTGTACTTACACTCAGGCCAGCGGCAACAGTATAGGCCTCTATAACCTTGCCTGGAAAAATCCGAATCCGTCGTCGGAGATCAAATCCATTGATTTTATTTCCACTGGTAAAGGCGCAGTTCCGGCCTGTGTTGCAATCAGCGGAGAACTGGCTCCGTAAAGGATCTGTTCTGACGGCGGCGCATCTGTAAAAGCATGCGCCGCCTTTTTCATTTCTAGCGCAAAACTAATATCATGAAGAGGCGCGTCATGCTTGAAAAAAATTGACGGAATGCTATATTGAACAAAGATTTCCGCCGGAAGGTTTCGGGTGTAAAGCAGCACGATTCCGGCGTTTTATTTTTTGTGGAAAGATAAACAAATTTTTGGAGGATTTGATGGCAAATAAACTTATGCTCGGTATTCCGAAGGGCAGTCTCGAACAGACAACAGCAGAGATGTTCGCCAAGGCCGGATACAAGGTCGAAATCAGTTCAAGATCATATTATCCGTCGATCGACGATCCGGAAATCGACTGCATGCTGATCCGCGCTCAGGAAATGGCAAGATACATTGGCGAAGGCATTCTCGACTGCGGACTCACAGGCTACGACTGGATAGTTGAAAGCGGCTGTGAAGTCGTCGAAGTCGCCGAGCTCGTTTACGGCAAAGTTGGACGTAAGCCGCTTCGCTGGGTTCTCGCAGTTCCGGAAGATTCAGGCATCACATCCGTCAAGGATCTCGAAGGCAAAAGAATCGCCACAGAAGCTGTTGGAATGACAGAAAAATACCTCAAGAAGCACGGCGTAAAAGCTACTGTCGAGTTCAGCTGGGGCGCAACTGAAGTCAAACCTCCGAAGCTTGCCGATGCTATTGTAGAAATCACAGAAACAGGTTCATCACTCAGAGCCAACAAGCTCAAGATCATTGATACTCTCTGCGAAAGCACAACTCGTTTCATCGCCAACAAGGATGCAATCAAAGATCCTTTCAAGAAAGCCAAGATCGAAAAGCTCGCAATGCTTCTCAAGGCTGTTCTTGCGGCTGAAGGCAAAGTTGGTCTCATGCTCAACATCAAAAAGGCTGACCTCGAAAAAGTAGTAAAGAGACTTCCGGCGCTTGAGCGTCCTACCGTTTCCCCTCTCTTCGAGAGCGAATGGGTTGCCATCAACACAATCGTGGACGAGTATGTTGTCCGTGACCTCATTCCCGAGCTCAAGAGTTCCGGTGCCACAGGCATCGTAGAATATCCGCTCAACAAGATTGTGATGTAATTCATAATCCTGTTATGGAAGCAAAAAAGGCCGGAAAAACTCCGGCCTTTTTTATTTCTTCAGAAAAGCTCCTCCTCATCATACAGTAAAATGCGAAGCATTTTAAGAGAGTGCAGGAATTCATTCCTGCCCCCGAGCGATCTTATTCATCTTCACCTGCCTCAATATCCGATTCCAAGCATTATATTTTCCGAAAGCTTAATAAGTTTTCCAGACAAAGGAATTTGCTCCGCTTTTCTGATGCACAATTACAATATAAGTGAAATAGAGCAAGGCCATGAGCTCGGATGAGTGGAGCGGAACTTTCTGATAATTTATAATTCCCTCCGCTAGATATTTCAGATGTCCTGAAAAAGAGAGTTCCCTGAGCTTCTTTTGACAGAAATCCGACAGCGCGCCAAATTCATGAGTCTCAGCCCAGAGAACAAGCTTGTCATAAGAAGAACGGAATTCATCAGCTGATACAATCTCGTTTATCAGTTCCTTGAGTCCGGAGCCTGCCTTTATGTTTTCAGCGAAGAAAAATTCCTCAAGACCTGAAGACCAGGCTATTCTTCTGGAAAACACAATATAAACATGTTGGCTGAACTTCTCGGAATCAGACTCAAGGAGAGCCATTTTCCATATCTCCGACAAGCATCGTCCCTCTTTATCCATTATGCTGATGGAAATAATAAGATTGACCATAGTTTTTACGTTCAGGCCGCGACGCGTGTAGAGAGTCTCCCGCAATTCCGGAAGAATCTCTGTACAGCCTATTCTGGCAAGAGACTTCGCCGCTGATGAACGCAGATAAGGATAGCTTTCATTACGGTATACATCCAGCAGACATTTTTCTGTTCGGGAATCAGGATAGGCACCAAGAGTGAAGATAGCGGTCTCGCGCCACCACGAACTGCGATCTGAAGCCTCTGCCAGAATATCGTCCAGAAGCTCGGGACGCGGGAAGAAAAAAAGAGAACGCATCAAATCATCCTTGGGGTCGATCAGAGGATTTTTCAGGCGTCTCCGTATTTCCTCCGCAGCCAAGCCGGAAGCGGTATAGGAAATATTCATGAGAATGACCTTTTCCTTGAGCTTGTCAGGCATCGGATCGTTCAGGCGGTCAAGGAGCATGAATGCTCTGAGATTGTCCGCCGAAAGAAATAGCCTGCAAGCTTTGTCCAGCTCAAGAGCTTTGCCATCCTTCAGAAAAATAAGACTGCCTGCCGCAAGCAGCGCGGATATCATTGATATGCCTATAAAAACCGGCGAATACGGGGAAAGCAGATAAATTGATTTGTAGAGTCCGCTGTCGGCTGAAACTCCGGCTGCAAGTCCTGCGATAATCGAGCAGATGGCCGCCCCGAGATTTATAAATGAAGTGAAGCCTAGCCTTCTGCATGAAGGCGTATGCTTGATTATCAGTCTGGAGACCAGAAGTTGAATCATGCTTTGTACGAAGACAATGGAAAGGCCCGCAAAAAACAGAAAAAACACATGGATTCTCAGCACGGCAAAAGCGAAAATAAAGGACGCAAGTGACATGAAAAGAAAGCAGGGAATGAGCAGGGGACGGCTTCCTGTCCTGTCTGAAAAAACCTTAACCAGTTTTCCGGCAAAAATCATAGCCAGAGTTCCGAATACTCCGAAAAGAAATATCGAGCTCATACTCATGGAGCAGGAGGACTTGAAAACAGGGACGATAAAAGCAATCAGGACGGACAGTGCAACGCTTCCGCAGTAAAGCAGGATATATGGAAAAGCCTTCCAGTTTTTAAGCTCGTCGATCAGTTGTCCGATAATACCGCCTGAACTTTCAACGGAATCCCCCGCCGGAATACGTTTGATACATAATGCGGCGCAGGAGTTGAAAATAATACCTGCGGCACTTAAGAGGAGGAGTCCTTTAACCCCCGAAACGAGCCCGGAAGCGAGCAGGAAAAAACAGGCAAGGGCGGCTGCAAGTTTTCCGTAGTTCATGGATACATTGAGTGAAGCCAAAACTCTCCCTGCGGACTCATCGGGAATCAGAATTTTCTCAAGAGTCTGTTTTAAAGGCCATGCGAGATTGCGCAAGGCCGCATAAGCTCCGTATCCAGCCAGAAGCAGCCAGAGGGCAAGCTCAGGCATTTGTGAAAAAAACGCAGCCGCAAAATACAGGAGACAGCATAGCCCTCGAATCAGCCAGAGAATCCAGAATGCGGACACAATCCGCATTCCGGCAAAAAGCGAAGGAACCAGAATGACAAGGACTCCGCTTGTGTAGGTGATCGAAGCCAGATAGCCGAGCTGCATATTTCCGGCTCCGAGTTGAAGAGCAAGCAGCAATATCACAGACTCGGCCAGAAAAGTATATCCGGCCTCGGTGAATATCAGAAAACGCCGGTAAAGTTTAATACCTGAACTTCTGTCAGAGCGGGACAAAACAGCGCTGTTCATAGATTATTTTCCGTTCAGAAATTTCTCCATTAGCGGCCACGCGTCAGCGGCATAAAAACGATGATCTCCGTTGCCGATCACATGACGGCATTTATCAGCGGCTCCAAGATGCTCATAGACGGAGTGTACAAGCTCAAAAGACTCAATTGCGGATTGTATCGGAAATATCGGGTCGTCCTTGCCGTTGACGATTACAAGCGGTTTCGGGGCTGTCAGAGCCACGATATCAGCGCAATCGCAGTAAAGCAGAAGATCGGGAATATAGTTGCATATGCAGTGATTTATCGACATGATGGAATCCTTGAAAGAGCCGAAGCTGCATGAGGGCATGACGTGAGTAATCCTAGTTAAAAGAGCTCCCGCAAACATTGAGACCGTTCCGCCTCCGGAATTTCCCATAACACCTATGAATTCCTTGTCGGCATCGCCTCGGCTGATTATGTAGTCAATTGTGCGGTTGACGTCGAAAATACGCTCGCCAAGCAGAGTCCTGCCGTTCATAATCGCCATCATTGCCGGATTGTGGCAGCGCGGAAATCCATTGTCGTGTTTACGGCTGTCCTCGCACTCACCGAAAGCTCTCTGTTCAATGCAGACAGCAGCGATGCCGCGCTTCATGCACTCAATGCCGAAATCACGGTCGCCTTCAATGATTTTAGCCTTGCTTTCGTCGCTGAATTCCACTGCTATAGAGTTATGCATCCCGGTGCTGTGTCCCTGAAGGCATATGAAAAATTTATAGGGGGCGCGTACCTTTGACGGAATGCAGACATAAGCAGGAATATCGTGCCCGCTTTCGCTTGTGAAAGCAATTTTTTCGATCTCTCCGAATTCGTGCTTTTTCTTCCAGAGAGAACGGATATTCAGTGGAGTTCTTTCGGACGGCATAGCATCCAGCCTGACAAGGTGGCGGAGTTTTCTGAGAAGATTCCTTCTCCATTTCCAGTAATTTTTAAGATCTATACCAAGAGCTGGCTTTGAATTTCGCATGATTTTTGTATGAACAAGAAGCGGGTCATAAGAATTCATGGAATAATTTCCTCGTTTTGTTGACTTGTCAGATTTGCATATCGAAGTCTGACAGTAATAGATTATATAGTATTATAAGTCTTTCCGTAATTGCATAATCATTACAAAAGATAGCAAAATCAAACCTGATAAGGAAGGATTCCTTTTATGCCGTGGCCTGTAATAGACGCCTGGGATCAGCATCTTGACGAGCTCAATGCTAAGAACTTTTCGAGAGCCTTCAAGGTTTCAGTGGTAAGAATCGAAAATCCATTTAAGCATTCCTGCGTCCATACACGACACGTGCATCCATACTGGCAGATGGCTGTAGTCATGCAGAAAAGTTTCTCCGTCGAGTTCGATGGAGCAAGACTCGAACCTGAAAGCGGAGAACTCATGATAATCCCGCCTCAAAACTGGCACTTCTTCGACTTCAGCCAGGGGAAAAGCGCATGGACGGTAAAATTCACGGTCGAAAGTATCGAGGAAAGATTTCCGCCTCAACTGATAAGTCGCTCTCCTGATTCGGATATAATTTTTCAGGCATTGATGAGTCTTTTTGAAAATGGACGTCAGAATTCGGATTCAGGCATGCTGCTCCTCGAACACCTGATAGAAAGCCTTATCGACCTGCAATTTTTCGGCAAGGATCTTGTAGGGACGGAAGCCCAGCTTGTGCAGAAATCCAGACAGTTCATCGAGCAGAAGCTTTTCAACGGAAACCAGGTTACGGCAGGAGAAACCGCAGCTCATCTGAAAGTGCATCCGGTCTATCTTTGCAGAGTATTTAAAAAGCAGCTCGGAATTCCGCTCAAAACCTTCATCGACCAACTGCGCTTTGACATGGCTAAACGTCTGCTTGTTTATTCTGATCTAAATATATCAGGAGTCTCGGAGGAAATGGGATTCAGCGATGTCTTCCGCTTTTCGAGATTCTTTAAACGCATGAGCGGCCTCTCTCCCGTAAACTACATAAAGGAACAGAAAAAACCTGATACAGCGAGAGTATAATGTTTTTTATTATTAGTCTATGAAGTGCCTTGCATTGCTCAAATTCTTCATATATAATTGATCAGTTTTAGCACAAATATCTGAAAGGATTTTACTATGTCCCTAAAGCTTTTCAAACTTGGATTTTTTGCCGCCGTCTGTGCGTTCATGACAGCGGATATTTCAGCTCAGGCTCCGAAAACCGATTACCCGCTCAGAGATGCCGTCGAGTTCACAGTCAGAGGCGGCATGCCTAATTTTCTCGATAAACTGAAATCCGGAAAGCCAGTCAAAATAGCCTATCTCGGTGGCAGCATCACGGCTCAGGACGGCTGGAGAGTAAAGAGTCTAGCCTACTTCAAGAAGATGTATCCTGAGGCAAAAGCTGAACAGATTCATGCCGCAATCGGCGGAACAGGTTCTGATCTCGGAGTTTTCAGACTTGAACATGACGCGCTTGATATGAAGCCTGATCTTCTTTTCGTCGAGTTTGCGGTCAATGACGCAGGCGCAAGTCCCGAAAATATCACACGCTCAATGGAAGGCATAGTACGCAAGACCTGGAAGGCTCTTCCCGACACCGATATCTGCTTTGTTTACACAATTACCGCCGACAACACAAAAGGGCTTCAGGAAGGCAAAATGAAGCGTTCTGAAAGCGTAATGGAAGCCGTCGCCGACCACTACAATATTCCCTCGATTCATATGGGCATAAAAATCGCCGCTCTTGAAAAGGAAGGCAAGCTCATTATGAAGGTTCCGGACGCAAAAATCGAGCGCGTTTCAGGCGACGAACTCAACAGTTTCAATATTCCGAAAAATGCCGACGGAAAAATCATTTTCTCAAAGGACGGCGTTCATCCCATGCCCGAAACAGGACACGTTCTTTACATGGAAGCCATTGCCAAGGCAATGGACGAGATCAAGAAAATCACCGCAAAGGCTTCGCATAAACTGCCTGCTCCGCTTGCTGCGGATAACCTCGAAAACGCAAAAATGATTTCTCTTGATAAAGCTGCGTTCTCAGCCAGCGGAGTAACAAAGCTTTCTGCTGATAACGGCATCGGCAAGCAGTTCGCAAACCGCATGCCCGGTGTATGGAAACTTGAGCCCGGCGCAACTTTGAGCTTTAAATTCAAAGGGACAAAGGCAAGCATATATGACATACTCGGCCCGGATTGCGGCAAGCTCGAAATCACCATTGACGGCAACGCAAGGACGACTCAGCGAATCGACGGCTATTGCACATATCACAGACTCGCAATTCTCCCTGTCGGCGACAAGCTCGAAAACAAGGAGCACGAAGTGACAATCAAGGTTCTTCCTGAAGAACTCGACAAAAGCAAAATTCTCTTCAAGCACAACCTCGGTGACATGGAAAAGAATCCCGCAAAATACAAAGGCTCCAACTGGTACGCCGGAGCCATCTTCATAGTCGGAGACATGCTCTGATTCAGGGTTGATAAATCAGCTTGAAGGCGCCGGCCGAAGCCGCTCCCTTAACGGACAGCGAAAGGTCGGCGCTGACTGCCTTCTCAGGAATTTCCACTTCAACGGAATAGAGTTTCCACTTTGCCGAATCAAGCTTAACAAGGCTGTTTGAAGAACTGAGAGTCTTCCATGAAAGACTTAGCTCAGAAGCAGCATCGCCTTTAGCGTAGAATTCAATTTTATGTTTTCCTCTCGGCAACGCGCCAAGCCCGTTTATAGCAAAAAGCTGTCCGTCTTTTGTGCTCACAGAGCCTTTTGAGCCGTCCGGCAGTGCTTCATCAGCATTAAGTCCTTTTGTCGAGGCATAGCCGTCAGGAATTCCATCATGATTCCTGTCGGCAGAGAGGGGAGGAATTATATTGAATTTCTTAGCGAAACGTTCGCTCTTGTCACCATAAAAAAGTCCTGCTCCTTCCTTCATCGTCACAACGGGAATATTTTCTTCCTTCAGCCATTTGAGGAGGATATCAATGCGTGCGAAATATGTCTTTGAGTCTCCCGGAAAGTGACAGTGTCCGACCATCATTCTGTGCAGAGCGACACCGTCGGCAATTGTCTTTTTGACCTTTTCGATGTCGAGCGAAAGATTGTCATCCATGAAATCGCCCCAGTTGATGCCGTATTTCATGAGTCCGTCCGGATCGTATTCATTGAAGATTTTCGGCTTCCATCCGGCAGGCAGATAAGCGTGAGCAGCCTTGTAGCCGTACTTTTCGGCAAAGACTTTTTTGAAGTCAGGCCCCTGCACCCAGCAGATTATTCCGCCGCCTGGCTGAATCCATGAGACCGGAGGAGTAATTCCATATTTTTCGGCGAATGAGCGAGTGACTTTCGCATGAAGATCAAGAGCCTCATCCGTCACGGTCACAAAGACAGATCCCTGTTCGTATCCGAGAGCCTCGAAGGTTCCCGACAGATCAAGTTTCTCGCCCCAGAAAGTTTTAAGCGTCACAGTTCCATCCTTGGATTTTTCAGCCGCATAGAGAGCAGATTTTTCAGGCAGATATATGAAAAATGTCGATGCTTTTGTCGGCAAATCCGATTCTATTTTCCCCTCCTTGACTTGAAGCTGGAATTTCTTTCCCTTGCTCAGATCAGGACTTTTGTAATTCAAACATACCCTCTGCTTGCCTGAAACATCAAAAACATGATTTACGGCAGGATGACTTACAAAAGGAGCCGCCTCCTCTTTGTTCCTGAAGTCGATATACTGCACCATGTGCGATGGAGTATGATCCATGACCTCATGACCCTTTGTCTGAAACTCTTTCAGGAACTTCACATGTTCCGGGCTCAGGCTTGCGAAATTGAATGATCCGCAGCTATGAAATCCGTACTTGTCAAAAAGTCCAGAGTATTCACTCCAAAGCTCCACGCTCCTGTTGTCATCTGAACGAAAGGAAACGCATCCCGGCCCCTCCGGAGCCTCGGCAGCAAAAGCGGGTGATGAAACAGCAAAAACACCACAGAGAACCGATGCAAAAAAACGACCCGTCATAATAGCCTCCAAGTCTTATATAAGACTTAATTATATAACAAAAAAGAACTGCTTTCAATGCCTCAAGAAAATTATTTCGCTGATTCTGTGATCGGGAGCATGCCTTCGAGGGAGCATTTCTTGCGGTAGTCGCCGGGAGTTGTTCCGGCAGTCTTCTTGAAGGCGCGGCAGAAGCTTTCAACATTGATGAAACCGCAATTGAAACAGATCGCTTTGATGGTGTCAGGGCTTTTGGCAAGAAGCTGTTTTGCCTCGCTTATACGCACGGAATTAAGATAGCTGTGCGGGCTCGCTTTGAAGTGAGTCCTGAAAAGCAGGAAAAGATGTGATACGCTGACTCCGGCGAATTCGGCGATTTCTTCGACCTGAATGTTTTCCCTGAAATTGCCTTCGATAAACTCAAGCGAACGGCGCAGCGGCATCGGCAGTTTTGCGTCGTTGGCAGGACGCAGACGTGAAAGCGCCTCCCAGCGCAGGCGGTGGAAAACATAGCTGCTCAGGAGTTCGACGTCCTGCATGCCGCTATGGAAGGCTTTTAGTGCCATGTCGGTAAACTTACGGACTTCGTAATCGTCGTCCCAGAAGGTTACTCGCGGCACATGGCGCGGGCCTCCGCTGCAATTCTCGAAAAAATAAGTTGCGCACTGATAGGGGAAATCAGGGTTGTTATCGTGAATCGTCATATCTCCCGGCATATGCCAGAACATCCAGCCGCGATTGTAGGCCTTGCGCCCGCTTCCGTCGTCAAAATAGACTTCCCCGTCGGTCAAAAGCTCGACATATTCATGGTTTTCTGGTATATGCTGAGGACGTATATTTTTATGATAGGGAGCTTTGTAATAAGCAACTTTTATCAGCTTCATAGTAATAATTCCTGAATCGCGACAAGTATTTTTCGTCAAAAAATAATAGTTTAGGTCAATTGCATGTAATCTACATTTGACTTAAAATTTATGCAACGTGGCAATTCTGTCACTTTTTTTAAAAATGCTTATGCACCCGGGAGCAAAACCGGACAACAAGGAGATTTTCCAAGATGGAGAAAATGAAGGTCGGTATAATAGGATGCGGCAACATAAGCCAGGCCTATTTCAACGCGTCGAAAACTTTCAGAATGATTGAAGTCGTTGCCTGTGCAGACATCAACATGGAAGTGGCGAAAGCAAAAGCCACAGAAAACAATGTTGAAGCTCTGACAGTAGACAAACTTCTCGCGAGAAAAGATATCGAAGCTGTAATCAACCTCACAATCCCCGCAGTTCACGCTGAAATCGACATGAAGATCCTCAACGCAGGCAAGCATGTCCACAGCGAAAAGCCCCTCGGAGTCGACCTCGCTGAAGGTCAGAAAGTTCTTGATCTTGCAAAGAAAAAGAAACTCCGCGTCGGCTGTGCTCCCGATACATTCCTCGGAGCAGGCGGACAGACATGCCGTAAAGTTATCGAAGACGGCTGGATCGGACGTCCTGTTTCAGGAACAGCTTTCATGCTCGCGGGCGGCCCCGAAGCATGGCATCCTAATCCCGGCTTCTTCTATCAGAAGGGCGGCGGTCCGATGCTTGATATGGGCCCCTACTACATCACGGCTCTCGTCAACCTGCTCGGTCCCGTCAAGAAGGTCTGCGCAATGACATCCAGAGCATGGGAAAAGCGTTTTGCGGGCTGTAAGGAACATTTCGGCGAAATGCTTCCTGTTTCAGTCTCCACACACAACGCAGGCGTGCTTGAGTTCGAATCAGGCGCTATCATCACAGTAACCGTCAGTTTCGACGTCAAAGGCGGCCACGGTCACAGCCATCCGATCGAAATCTACGGTACTGAAGGATCTCTCGCCGTTCCGGATCCGAACACCTTCGGCGGCCCGGTCAAAATCAAGCGAGCAGGTCAGGACTGGAAGGAAATTCCGCTTACCCATTCATACGACAAGAACATGCGCAGCATCGGTCTTGCCGACCTCGTCTGCGGCGTTGCCGGTAAGCGCGATCACCGCTGCAACGGCGACATGGCTCTCCATGTCCTTGAAGTCATGCTCGCATTCGATGAAGCATCCAAGTCCGGCAAGCACTACACCGTTAAGACCAAGTGCAAACAGCCCGCTCCGCTCCCGACAGGCCTCCATGAAGGTCTCCTTGACTGATTAATCAAATACGCTCCCGGAAATTCCTCCGGGGGCTTTTATAAGCCAATTAAAAAGAACCAAACCATAAGGATATTATTGTCATGAAACCTATCTCGATTCAGATGTGGACACTCCGTGAAGAAGTAAAAAAAGACCTCAACGCAGTTCTCAAGAAGCTTGCCGACATCGGCTACAAGGCAATTGAGCCCGCCGGCTTCTACGGCATGACTGCACAGGAATACAAGAAGCTTGTCAACAGCTACGGCCTTGAAATCTCCTCAAGCCATACTCCCTGGACAAAGCTCGACAATATCAACGAAGTTATCGACACAGCCGGAATCTTCGGCCTCGACATCGCAGCAGCAGGCTTCGGCAGAGACGAGTTCAAGGATCTTGACGCCATCAAGAAGACAGCTGACGTTGTCAACCAGATGGCTGACAAGCTTGCTCCCGCAGGCATCAAGCTCTTCCTCCACAACCACGCATGGGAATTCAACGTTGTTGAAGGTAAGATTGCCCATCACTACATTGCTGAAATGTGCCCGAAGGTCTTCTTCGAAATCGACACATACTGGGCTTCAAACTTCGGAAAAGTCAACGCCGCTGAAGAACTCAAGTACTTCAATGACCGCGCAATCCTCCTCCACATCAAGGACGGTATGTTCGTTGAAGGCCAGCCCAACGTTGCTGTCGGCACAGGCAAGATGAACTTCAAGGAAGTCATCGGTGCCGCCAACAAGAACTCCGTCCGCTGGATGGTTGTCGAGTTCGACTCATGCGGTACAGACATCATGAAGGCTGTTGAAGACAGCTATAAGTACCTGACCTCAAACAAGCTTGCCGTCGGCAACAAGTAAGAGATCTGTCAGTCCTTTGACTCTGAAGGCGGGCCTGCAAAACAGGCTCGCCTTTTTTAGTAAAAAGTGTGGACTTATTGAGCTGTTTTTACTGCTGAGGAGATAATTGAACGGTCAAAGTAGTTGACGGACATCCCGGCATCGACAACGAGGGTCTGAGCATTGATTCCGCTTGAGCGCGGGCTGAGAAGGAAGGCGATTGTATTGGCGACTTCTTCGGTCATGAGGGCTTTTTTGCGCAGTGTCGCTTTTTCTGCGAAAAGATAAGGTTCGATATAACCTGGGATTCCGGCTGAAGCCGAAGTTTTCAACAAAGACGCGCCAACGCCGTTGACTCTTATCTTTGTGTCGTTGCTGAGAGATTTAGCAAGGAAAACTATCGAAGAATCAAGGGCGGCTTTGACCGGAGCCATGTAGCCGTAGCTCTCCGAGGCCATTCTGGTTGTGGAGATCGAAACGGTGGCAATCGCGCCCTCAGGGTTCATAAACGGCTTGAAGTGACGGGCAATGCTGATGAAAGAAAAACATGAGATGTCAACAGCCTGAAGGAA
Organism: Verrucomicrobiota bacterium; assembly: GCA_022703965.1. Taxonomy (GTDB): domain Bacteria; phylum Verrucomicrobiota; class Lentisphaeria; order Victivallales; family UBA1829; genus JAKJHH01. Next base: position 1,137 of record JAKJHH010000033.1, on the reverse strand, counting down.
ATCTTTTTTCACAGTCTCATGAAAGCTTTTCATTCCTTCTGAATAGTTCGCGAAGGCGATGGAGTGAAGAATTCCGTCAATCTGTCCGTGTTCTGCGTTTATCGTAGAGGCGAGCTTGGCGATATCCTCTTCGCTTGAGACGTCGCACTTGTAAACAGGCATATCGGGGAAGAGTTTTTTGACGGAGGCATACTGCTCATCTCCGAAGACGGAGGCAATTACTTGCGCGCCTTCCTCCATCAGAACTTTTGCGCTGAAATACGCAACACTCTTGCGGTTGGCTATGCCGAATACGAGTATTTTCCTGTTTTCAAGCTGAAGGAATCCCATGAATCAAAGACCTCCTGCCACTTCAAGAACGGTACCGGTAATATAAGAAGCTTCCTTTGAGGAAAGGAAAAGCACCGCATTGGCGATGTCGCTTACAGAGCCGAACTTATTGAGCGGAACCTGAGCTTTATACTGTTCCTTGAGATCGGCGGGGAGATCGGCGAGGAGTTCGGTATCGATGAATCCCGGAGAAACGCAATTGACTGTGATGGAGCGTTTTGCCGCTTCCTTGGAAAGAGACTTTGCAAAGGCGACCTGCCCGGCCTTGGCGGAGGCGTAATTAGCCTGTCCGGCAAAGCCCATCTTGCCCGAGGGCGAGCTGATATTGATGATTCTGCCGTAACGCTTGCCCATCATGCGCATGAGACCGAACTTGCTCATATTGAAAGTGCCGGAAAGATTTGTGTTTATAACCGAAGACCAGTCGGCTTCGGACATCATGCCGACAACGGAGTCTTTGCGGATTCCTGCGTTGTTGATGAGAATTTCAAGGCTCTTGTGGCGGGTGTCGAAATCCTTGAAGAACTGTTCGGCATCCTGATAAGAAGCCACGTCGAAACGGACAGCTTCAAATTTATCCGAGGGCCATGCGGCGCGCATTTCCGCTGCGGCCTTTTCGTTACCGGCATATGTTGCAGTCACAAAAGCGCCGCTTCTTAGGAAGGCTTCGGCGATAGCTTTGCCGATGCCTCTTGTGCCGCCGGTGACAATGACGGTAGAGCCGTTGAAATCATAAGATATATTCACTGTAAAAATCTCCGGGATTTAAAAATATTCCACATAATATAGTCCCTGCGGAGTATCAGA
>JAKJHH010000339.1 GCA_022703965.1 Verrucomicrobiota bacterium | reverse complement strand
AATACAGAGACATCCTTAAGAGGGTGCATCAGACGCGGCAGCAGGCGAAATTGAGCAGGGAAGAGCGTCGAAAGAACCTGAAAGACGCTTTTTCTCTAAAAGAATCTTATAAAGACAGTGAGATTTGTAAAAACAGAGCTATATTATTGATCGATGATGTTATAACGACCGGTGCGACACTTACGGAGGCATCAGAAATACTGCTGAATGCCGGTGCGTCGGAGTTGTACGTTTTAATACTTGCAAGAAGAGGATAGAGGATTTTATGGCAGCTCTTTTCAGAAAGTCAAGATATTCCACATTGAGCCTTACGCCCCAGAAGGCGCAGGGCGGAGAGGTCATGAAAAAGAAAGAGATTCCGGAAGGTCTCTGGGAAAAATGTAAGAAGTGTGATGAGATCATCTACACCAAGCAGAGGGAGTCCAATCTTGATGTGTGCCCCCGCTGCGGCTTTCATTCTCCGATGACTGCCCCCAAGCGAATTGATCTTTTGACGGATTCCGGTACATTCAAGGAAATCGACGCCAATCTCGAATCCGTCGATACACTGAAGTTTGAAGGTACTGCATCATATACTGATAAGCTTTCCGCAAACCAGAAGAAGACTGGTCTCAAGGACGCGGTTGTCTGCGGAACAGGCAAACTTGATGGACGTGAGTATGCTCTAGGAGTCATGGATTTCCGCTTCCTTGGCGCAAGTATGGGCGCAGTTGTGGGCGAAAAGATTGTTCGTCTGACTGAACATGCAACAGCCAAAAAGCTTCCTCTTGTAATCGTGACAGCCAGCGGCGGAGCCCGTATGTATGAAGGCATGATAAGTCTCATGCAGATGGCTAAGACAAGCGGTGCGTTGAAGAGACATGCCGAAGCCGGACTTCCTTATGTAGTGATAATGACTCATCCGACAACAGCGGGTGTTACAGCCAGTTTTGCTTCTCTTGGCGATCTGATTATTGCCGAACCGGAAGCTCTCATCGGTTTTGCCGGTCCCCGAGTCATAAAGGATACAACACAGGCAAAATTGCCGGAAGGCTTTCAGACATCGGAGTTTCTGATGAAAAAAGGCCTTATCGACAGAATAGTTGAAAGAAAGAATCTTCGTAAAGAACTCTCTCTCTACCTTGAATATTTAACATATTCCTGTAAAGTTCAGGGCATACAAAAGAACAGCGTTAAATAAATTTATCAGCCGGCATGCCGGACCCTGTGCGCTGGATTTGCGCCAACCGGGTCAGGTGGGGAACCAAGCAGCCCTACGCGATAAAACCAGGCGCCGCAGGTGCATCTGGCAGCCGGCCTTTTTATTTCCACCAAAAATGAGGAAGCTCCGCTAATGAAGCGTTTGGACGGCAGACTTGCAGACGAATTAAGAAAAATCAGAGTAACAAGTAATTTCCTCGCGCATCCTGCCGGTTCGGTACTCGTTGAGTTCGGCGGCACTAAAGTCATATGCGCTGTCTCTCTCGAAAGCGGCGTGCCCGGCTGGATGAGAGCTCAGGGCGTGCCGGGGGGATGGGTTACTTCTGAATACGGCATGATTCCTTCGTCAACTCACGACAGAACACAGCGCGAGGCTTCCAGAGGCAAGCAGGGCGGCCGGACAATGGAAATTCAGCGCCTCATCGGACGCAGCTTCCGTTCGGTGATCAACCTTGAAAAACTCGGACAGAATACCGTATATATCGACTGCGATGTAATTGATGCTGACGGCGGAACCCGTTGCGCAAGCATCACAGGCGCGTCAATCGCTCTCCAGATAGCGTTCAAGAAGCTTGTTGCCGATAGAGTTCTCAGCGAGAATCCCATGACAGGCAATGTTGCTGCCGTGAGTGTAGGCATCGTCAGGGGCGAGCCGGAGCTGAAGTCGATATGAATGTTGTGATGACCGAGGCCGGCAAGTTCGTTGAAATTCAGGGAACAGCCGAAGAACAGCCGTTCTCATACAGCGAAATGGAAAAAATGCTTGCTCTTGCCAAGGGCGGGCTTGAAAAGATTTTTGAAATTCAGCGGAAAGTCATAAACGGTACAAACGGAACTGCAAATGCTCCCGAAGCAAAGGGAAACAAATCTCTCGGTTCTCTTGGCGATGTACTCGGCGACATAAAGATCTGATTCTTTCCGCATACTTCTTTAACAGTTACTTGATTGGCTTTGAAAATGGAATACCAGGTAATAGCCCGAAAGTGGCGTCCCAAAAGGTTTGCCGACATGGTCGGTCAGGAACACGTCTCGAAGACATTGCGGAACGCG
>JAKJHH010000338.1 GCA_022703965.1 Verrucomicrobiota bacterium | reverse complement strand
ACTCATTCCCGCAAGAGATTTCACTTGAAAAAGCACAATAAGTCCTTTAATTTGTTCCTAATACAAACTTGCGATGGACCGCGTTTTTTATAAGGCAGTGAAGATATGGCGAAAAATCTCAAACCGAGTATGAAGAAAATAGCTCTGGAAACCGGCGTTGCGGAAAGCACGGTCTGCCGGATTCTGAACGGACAATCCAAGCTCTACGCAGAAGAAACCTGTAAAAGAGTAATGGAAGCCGCTGCAAGATTGAAATACCGTCCGAATATCCTCGTAAAAGGAATTCTTTCAGGCAAAACAAGAACCGCCGGTGTAATGATTCCGCCGACAGCGACCTTCATGTCAAAGATCATTCATGGAATCCATGATGAACTGCTGGCGGCAAACTATGCCATGTTCCTTTCCTGGAACGACAAGGAAATCGCAAGTTCCGACGACGACACGGAACTCAGAATAATTCATCAGCTTGTCGACAGACGTGTTGACGGCATCATACTGCGTCCTACAAACGATCTGGTATCCGGCATGTATTTCAATGAAATATGGGAACGCAAGCTTCCTCTGATTCTCGTTGACCGCGACATTCCGGAAGTCAGCACGGACTTCATAGGAACCGACGACAACGCGTCGGGCGTTTACATCGCCTCGAAGTTCATTGAACTTGAACATCACAATATCTGCACTTTCGGAGTGGGAATAACAGTTAATTCCTTCAGGGAACGAGTCAACGGCTTTGAAAGTACTCTTTCCAAAGATCCAGCCATCAGATATACGAGAATCGTCGAAAATGATCTTGCGACGGCGGAAGAAAAACTGAGAAACATGATCAAACAGAAAGACCATCCGACCGCCATATTCTGCATGAATGACTATTATGCGGTCTCCGCTTACAGAATCATCAAGGAAGCCGGGCTGAGAATCCCTGACGACGTATCAGTATTCGGCTTTGCGGACATAGAACACGCCGAACTCATGAGTCCGCCGCTCACCACAATGAGACAGTTCCCCTATGAAATAGGCAAACAGGCGGCACAGCTTTTCCTCAAGAAAATAGAGTCAGACGCTACGCTTCCTCCTGTGAAACTGCGCATCAAGCCCGAACCTGTTTTCAGACAATCACTTTCAAAATGCAACAAAAAATGATCTGAGATTATGAAAAGTATCATCAAAAAACTGATTATATGTCTCTGTGCTGCAACAGCAGTCACATCCGCCTTCAGCGGCGAACCCGTAACGGGCGAGGTCAACGCCGACAAGCTTAACGTAAGAATCAGACCGGAGACAGCATACAGCGCAGTCACCTTGCTTAAGCATGGCGATAAGGTGAAAATATACTCATCCAACGCCAATTGGTACTGCATCGAAGCACCTCAGGATTCAGCCGTCTGGATAGGAGCTTCTTTCATCGACCACGAAAACGGCATTGTTCTGAAAAAAGCCTATCTCCGCGCCGGGCCGGGCATCACCTACGAGTCATATCTTACTGTAATGCCGGGCGAAAAACTCAGCATACAGGATAAAAGCAGACCTAACTGGATCAAGGTGGCTTCCATGCCTTCGCTCAGAGCATGGGTAAATAAAAACTATATCAAAGTCTCTCCTGAAGACATGGAGAAAATCGAGGAGGCGGCGCAAATCGCCAATCCGGAAGAAAAGCCTGCTACCGACGCAGCCAAGCCGGACTCGCAGGAAAAAGATAGCATTCCGGACAGCACCGGAACTACATCTCAGACAACCGAGGCAAGCCGACCTATAAAGGATGAGAGCGGACTTCCGTTTGTGGATGATTCCTCAAAAATCACGGTCACAGAAGGCATCATATATCCACTCAGCAAGGACTCTGTTTATGTAACTCACGCGCTGACGGTTCAGATCAATAACGAAACTTATCCCATAGCTTACCTTCACAGCAGTTCACACAATCTGAGTCTATGGGAAAAGAGAAAAGTCCGCATCAAGGGACAGGAAAGATGGGTAAAAGACTGGAAACGCCCTGTTCTGGAAGTGGAAACAATCTCGCCTTCATGGTAAAATAAACACACAACGGGATGCGAGGGGGGAAAGCACTGATCATGGAAAAGCTGCTGGAAACGCCTATTTATATAACGGATGATGATTCCGAAATCAGAAGTCTGATTCATCATACACTTGAAATAAAGGGCTTCAAAAATATTCAAACGTTCTCGTCCGGACAGGAACTTCTCTCAAAGCTGGATGAAACGTTGAACGGAACGGAACCGTCTCAGGAACTCCTGATTATTCTGGACGTGGTCATGCCCGGTGACAACGGCTTTGACATATGCCGTTATATAAAAACACGCTGGCGCGGAATTTCAGTCATTCT
>JAKJHH010000337.1 GCA_022703965.1 Verrucomicrobiota bacterium | reverse complement strand
AGCAAGGGCAAGTCTGTAGCCGACATCCTGCTTGTTGCGCGGATGAATGTCGTTGGCTTCGCCGATATCGATGATAACCGCCATTCCGGTATTGGGCAGGGCAAGCGTGCGGAGTTGAGCTTCACGCAATTCAGCCCAGTCAGACTGTCCGGGAGCATCTTTCCTGTCCTTGAAGTTGGCAAGCTGGACAAAGAGGAAAGGGAAGTCGCCTTGTCCCCATTTTTCGCGCCATGCGTTGATCATGGCAGGGAAAAGAGTTCTGTACTGATAAGCACGTCCGGCATTGGCTTCGCCCTGATACCAGATGGCACCTTTTATTGCAAAGGGGACAATCGGAGCGATCATTGCGTTGTAGAGAACAGAAGGAGTGGCAGCCGGAGGACGTGGAACTTTGACAAGAGTTTTGGGATCGAGCTGGATTTCATATTTCATGATCCAGTCGCCTGCTATGCTGATTTTATCGCCCTCATCGCCGGGGAGAGAGATGTACATGTCGCCAGCAGTACCGGAGAAGCCGCCGCCTCCGTAATCATCGAAGTCACGGACGGCAATGACGTTTTTACCGGCTTTTACAAGGTTGCCGGGAATTTTGTAGACTCTGAATGAAAGCCACCAGTTTTCAACTTCATTGCCGGTGGAACCGATCTTGACACCGTTGAAGTAGGTGACATCGTAATCATCGACAGGCCCGAGGTGCAATTCGAGGTCCTTGCCAGCGAGAGAAGCAGGGATTTCGACTTCCTTGCGCACCCATATCGCGCCGTTTGTATCGACGCCGGTAAGTTCAAATATACGGTCAGGCATAGGGACTTTCTTCCAGTCGGAAAAATCACCAGTGACGGCGGCGTATCCGAGAGCTTCGCCCTTGTTGCCCATATCAATGTGGCGTGTTCCCTTGAGATTTTTGACCATCTCCTCAAAAACATCCTGCGACATAATCTGAGCGGCTTTACCGGACATATGGGCGAGCTCGGGAATGTCCTTCAGGTTTTCGTCGGGAGTCCATGCTTCAGCGGGAGTGCCGCCCCAATAAGTGCCGATGAGTCCGACAGGAACATTCATATCCTTGAGAATCTGACGTCCAAAGAAATAGGCCGCGCCTGAAAAGACAGAGGCGGAAGCGGGGCTACATTCGTTCCAGACACCGACGCAATCAGACTTAGGCGAGGAGGCAAAAGACTTCTGAAGGAGGAAAAGACGCATTGAAGGAAAGGCGGAACCCGCGATTTCCTCGTTGGGATTCATCGCCTTTGAAAGAGGCATTTCCATATTGGACTGCCCGGAGCAGAGCCAGACATCGCCGGTCAAAACATTTTTAAAGATGAGTTTGTTATTCCCCGATACAGTAAGTTCTCTGGGATCGAAAGAGGCAGGAAGCGGAGAGAGTCTGATGAGCCAGCGTCCATCCTGAGAAGCGACTGTTTCTTTTTTTTGTCCGGCAAAATCCACAGTTACTTTTTCGCCGGGAGAAGCCCAGCCCCAGACAGGAACAGAACTGTCTCTCTGCAAAACCATATTATCAGAAAAAACAGCCGGCATTTTCACATCGGAAAAAAGGCAAGGAATTGCACAAGTAAAGGCAATCAGGAAGGAAAACGATTTTCTCAACATATTCAACGACTCCCGCTAGGGTTTCAACTCATAAACTGCACAAAGAGAAAAATATTGCAGACTGAAAAGAAAATCCACCGATCCTAAAAGAAATCTATGCATAAAATGAGGGATCAGCTTTTTTTTCTATTCTTTAAGTATAGATTGATTGGCAAGGAGAACGGGGATTCTCTATAGTGAACCCCGGAAAATGGACAGCGGTGTAAAGTGGAATTAGATTAGAAAAAACTGGAGAAATGAAATGCCGCAGAAAAGAAGGGTTCACAGCCGGGAATTTAAGGCAAAAGTTGCGCTGGAAGCGTTAAAAGAAAACCGTACGATTGCAGAACTTGCGCTGAAATATGAAATTCATCCGAATCAGATAACGCAGTGGAAGAAAGAGCTTCTGGAGAATGCGCCGGAGGTATTTGGGAAAGGGAAAGCATCCGGCGGAGATTTTGACCAGGAGCGGGCGAAGCTGTATGAAGAGATTGGCAGGCAGAAGATAGAACTGGACTGGCTTAAAAAAAAATCTGCACAAATGGACTTGTGGAGAAGCGGAAAATGATAGATCCGGAAAACACAGAGATTCCGATTGTAAAGCAATGTGAGCTTGCGAATCTGAACAGATCGACATATTATTTTAAGCCCAAACGTCCGGGGAAATATAAGAAAGAACAGAAACTTCTTGATAAAATCGAGGAGCTCTGGTTTGAGCATCCGAGTTCCGGTTATCGCACGATCCGGGAACGGCTGAAAGATTATGGATTCTACGTAAATAGTAAGAAGGTATTGAGACTGATGAAGCAACTCGGTATATACGGAATG
>JAKJHH010000336.1 GCA_022703965.1 Verrucomicrobiota bacterium | reverse complement strand
TTCATGAAGCTGATGAAGCTTTTACGGGCAATCAAGGCGGCAGGCCAGAAGCCTTTGGCTACTCCGCTGTGTCTGAGGTTTCGTATTGCTCTTAAGGCGAGCGGGATATCCGCCAGAAAAAAAATCGTGCCGCAGATTGACGCAAGCTTGTAACATATTTTATCCGGTAGAAACTGAATCGTTTTCGCGGCGCAGATAAACGGGACATAGCAAATGTAATCCCATACTATTTTGAGCAGCTTGGGGCTTTCGTTCTGCGGTTCCGGCTTGGCTGGAGTCTTATTGTCGTCGGACATTTAGGAGTCTCTCTTCATAATTTGGAAAAACTGTTCAAAACTTGTATGATAATTTAAAACTTTTGTTTGAAAAATCAAGGATTCCGTAAATTATTGTTTAGCTTTTTGTTTTATAGTTATTCGGGCTATATCTTAAATAAAAAGACAGTTAAAAGGGGGATTTGTTCCAATGATGAAAAAGTTTTTTTCGTTTTTTATTTTCCTTGCGGCTCTTTCCTTTCTCCATGCGACGCCTTCGATTGATGAGAAGTCTGTAATCAGCCTTTCACCAGGCGAGGAAATCATAGTGAAGTTCAGGAAGGAAGGCAATAAACTGGTCGCTCCTGTTAAGGTTGAGGCAGAGAAGGAAGGCGACTATTGTGTCAGTTTGAGTTGTGCCTCAAACTTCGGCGGCAAAAAAATCCTGCCGCCCACCGAGGTGGAATCTCTTGATTATATGATGTCTGAATTCAAGAATATGACCTTTCTGATTATCAAGAAGAACTTCAAAGGCACTATGACCTATGAATGTCTTGTTCAGGCGAGCGGATCACAAAAGCAGGAACCGAGAAGAAATCTGCCTCTCAAGAATGAACTGCCTTGTTTTGAACAGTACCCTCAAAAGCTGGATAAAATCTACCTCAAGAACTTTATTTTGAAGTGAGTTCATGCGAGTAAAACGCACACTGATCATACGTTTTTGCGTTGTAATAAGCGCGTTAGTGTTGCTGGGACTCTATTTCAAGGGAACTTATACTTCCTTCAACTTTGTCAGGGAAGAAGTCGGCGGCTTTCTGAATTTATCTTGTCTGAAGATTGATATTGATCACAAAGCAAGATTTTTTGAATCTTCGCAGAGCGGAAAACATACGATTTATGTTTCAGGCGGGGCGCATGTTTTGCAGATTGCTTATAAAAATGTTTATTCCGGAGAAATGGTGTCACAGTCCTATGAAATTTATGCAGAAGCCGGAAAAGCTACGCGGATTTCTATTCTTCCTGTGACTGATGAAAATCAAAATTCCTATAGCGGAAACTGGACTCTTGCTGTATCTTCTATTAAATAAACAATGCCGGTTCTTATGCTGAAATTTGTATCTGACAGAGAAATTTATACTGAAGTAATCTGCAAACTTGTGCCGTCCAGCACAAAGATGCTCTGGATTGCTACTGCCGATTTGAAAGACATGTACGTTGAGAAGCAGAGTCTTTCAGGTAAAAAGATGATTCCATTTTTACAAGTCCTCTCGAATCTGCTGGATACAGGCGTTGAGGTCAGGCTTATCCACGCCAAGGAACCGGGGCCGGCCTTTCGGCAGGACTTCGATAAGTATCCGGCCTTGTGGAAAAATCTGGAACGTGTCCTTTGTCCGAGAGTCCATTTTAAATGTATCATTGCTGACGGGAAGACAGCTTATTTCGGCAGTGCCAATTTTACCGGAGCCGGAATGGGAGCCAAAAGCGATGGACGCAGGAATTTCGAGAACGGTATTCTGACTGACCGACCGGAACTTATTGAGCCTCTTTCTGCTCAGTTTGACAATGTCTGGAGCGGAATCCTGTGCAAAAAATGCGGACGTCGCAAGTTCTGCACAGATTGCCCCGTTGACAAGTGATGTCAATATGAGGATGGTTCTGCAATCAATGCTGGCGAATGGTTTTATAAGATTTGGATTTTTCCAGAGAAAGCGGGACTATTTCTGCCTGAAAATCTTCCTTGTTTTCTGTTTCAAGAATTCTTCCTGCTGATAAGGGCTGTGAGGCTGGAAGCGCTCTTTTGTAGCGGTCATAGCCGCTTCTGCTTATTTTTATAGCCGGGCCGTCTTCAGGATTTACGGGAAGATAAATCTCTGAATGAAATCTGAAATCAAAGTCCTTGATGGCGGAGGCCTGTATTTCCTGATTGATTTTCCAGCATGGGATATCATGGATATTGGCGATATCGCCAAGAGTGACCTGTCCTTCAAAATTTTTTGCTGTCGCGGTGATGCCGCGTGCGGCGCAGAGTTTTTCAAGAAGCTTGAACGAGGGCTGCCATGTGGAGCCGATTTTCAGCAGTTTTTCGGTGCCTATCAGATCATCAAGAGTCTCCTTTGAGGCGGGACGGAATATCAGATAGAGAAGTCGTTTCTCTTCATGGGTAAGTTCTATTTCACTGGAGCCTTCAATCGTTATAAGCGGAGGCGTAAGATCAAGGACAGCTCTGATTCTTTTGCCACTCAAGCCTGCGCAGGAGGAGGGGGAAAGTCCGCTGCCGCGTATTGCTTTGATATCGAAAAATATTTCCGCCGCGTTCCCGGAGCTGTTTACTCTTACTATCGTCATCTGTCCGGAAAGTTCAATTTCAAGATCACGGATGTCTGCCGTGCCACTGTCACTGTCGCCATAATG
>JAKJHH010000335.1 GCA_022703965.1 Verrucomicrobiota bacterium | reverse complement strand
CGGCAGGGAAGCTCATGCAAGCGAATTTTGCCTTCCTACAACATATCCGCAGATCGCTTCCGACACCGAACCGGGCAAGACTATCCTTATTGCCGACGGCAAGATTACTTTGAAAGTAAGTTCAGTCAATCCGACAAAGAAGCAGGTTACTTGCAAAGTCATCAACGGCGGTACTATCCTCACCGGCAAAGGCATCAACCTGCCATACACCAACGTTTCCATTCCCGCTCTTACGGACAAGGATATTGAAGACGTGATTTTCGGTGTCAAAGCCGGTGTCGATTACGTCGGACTTTCCTTCGTCAGAAAGCCGGAAGATGTTCTGAGACTCAGAAAGATTCTTGCCAAGGAAGGTCTTGAGGCTCCTATTATCGCCAAGATCGAAAAGCCTGAAGCTCTTGAAAACCTCGACAGCATTCTTGATGTCGTTGACGGCGTGATGGTTGCCAGAGGCGACCTCGCGGTAGAGCTTTCCTTCGGCAAAGTTCCTGTCGCTCAGAAGGAAATCATTCACAAGGCTCACCTCAAAGGCAAGATCACAATCACTGCCACCGAAATGATGAGCTCGATGATTGAAAGTCCTGTTCCTACCAGAGCTGAAGTCAGCGACGTCGCCAACGCCGTCTGGGACGGTACTGATGCCCTCATGCTTTCCAATGAAACTGCAATGGGCAAATATCCTTCTCTGGCTGTCAAGACGATGTCCGATATCATTTCTGAAGCTGAAAGTTCCAAAATCAGCTATTGGCACAGCAAGACGACTCTCGACCTGCCTGAAATCCATAAAACTGCCGAGGCGATTGCCAAGTCCGCCGCGCAGCTTGCCAGCGAGATCGACGCAAAGCATCTTGCCGTCTTTACTTATACCGGTTACACTCCTCTTATTCTTTCAAAATTCAGACCCGAAACTTCTATTTATGGACTGACTCTTTCCGAGCAGGTTCACAGCAGGATGGCACTTTATCACAACGTCATTCCGCTCCGTGTCCATGAGAACAACAACAGCATGCGCTATGACATCGAGGAACTTGAACGCGTTCTGCTTGAGAAGAAACAGGTTAAGCCCGGCGATATGATTGTTTGTCTGCTTGGCAACATCATGCCTTCCGGTGTGGGCCTTGATACTATCAAGATTCATGTGATTGCCGATCACAAGAAGAAAAAGACCCCTGCTAAAAAGAAATTAGCAAAGTAAGCTGCATTATAAAGCTGAATGAAAAAGCCGCCGGGATGATTTGCCGGCGGCTTTTGATTTTTGATTTAATACAATTTCGCTTTCAAATATAGATGATGGCTACAAGCAGCTCTATGAGGGTAAAAGGCAGAATTGCGGCATGCCGTCTGGCATGTACTCCGTTTTTCATGAGCTTGAACATTGGAGGGACTCCTGTTATATATGGTTAATGAGGAGAGAGTACCCAGCGAATATCTTCGCAGGATTCAATTGCGTCTGTATATGGACACTGGACTCTGGCTGAAAGAGTTTCCGCGTTCTGATCCAGAATCCTTATGAGCATTTTTGCAGCGATTGAGCCCATTTCTTCAAAGGGTATTGCGATTCTGCTGATCCATGGCATTATCATGTGCTCGCGTGTAGGACGAGTCCAGCAGAAGAGGCGGGGTCTGTACGTTGTATTGCGGTCGAGCAGCCAGTTGTGAGATAGCGCCTGTGCTGTAGTTTCGGAATAGCAGACGACTCCGTCAATATCTGATTTTTCAAGCTCAAGAGCGAGCTCATGGACTTTTGTTTCGCGGGTGTAGAGATTGATAATTATTTCAAGGCCGAGTTCGTTTCCGAATCTGAGCAGTTCGTTTCTGCGTTCAATAGTGGAATAATGCTCGCTTAGCCAGCCATCCTGAAGATACATTATGCGCTTCGCTCCCTCATTTTTCCATTTTTCCAAGACGCGGCGGAGTCCTGAAATATCCTCGGGATATATCGCATTAAGTCCAGGTTCAACGTTGGCTGTCACAAAGGGAGTCGAGGTGGCTTTCAGATCCTTGAGAAGCTGTTCGTCGAGATATTCCATGACGATTGCACCGTCGACTCTTCCTTCGTAAAGGGCAGGTACTCCGTCCGAGCGGCGTGTCCTTTCAAGGTCGAGCAGAAGCTTGTAGCGTTTGTCTTCCGCAAGAGCGCGGTTTACTCCCGCAAGCATTTCCATATTTCCGCTGGGATAAAACCAGCCTGTCTGCGGATGAAAGCCGCCGAGAACCGCTATCGTGAATGTCTGTTTTGTACGGAGGATGCTGGCGGATGAAAAGCGCATGTAGCCGAGTCTCTTCGCGGCTTCACGTACTTTTTCAGTGGTGGCTTCGGATACTCTGGACGTCGATTTCTGCGCGCCGTTCATGACGCGGGAAACTATCGATGCCGAAACTCCGGCAGCCTTTGCCACATCCTTTACTGTCGCTCTTTGATTCACGTTTTGATTCCTTTGATTCAACGTTGAATTAATTTTAACATAAAGTTCTTTCCTTGTCAATAGATATTTCTTTTTAAGAGTGGATAAAAACGTAATGCGTCAGTCTCCTTTATCATGAGTGGGATTTAAACCATGAAGCACACGAAGGACACGAATTTTTTTAAGAAACAGATGCTATTTGAGGAAGATTTAACGGGTAGTGCCGTCAGTCCCTTGACGGCTTCCCTTCCCATTGTTTTAGAC
>JAKJHH010000334.1 GCA_022703965.1 Verrucomicrobiota bacterium | reverse complement strand
GCAGATATATTTATGATGGGTTCTGTCCATTGTGGTGACGATGACTGTATCGGGCTTCTGCTCCTTGATCATCTTGTCGAAGTCTGCTGCCTTGTAAGCCGGAACTTTCTTGTAATCCCATTCCTTGACGAGTCTGTCATTGTAGTAGGCGACTCTTGTCATATTGGTGTCTGCGAGAGCTACGAGCTTGGCGGCCTTTTTGTAATTACAGGCGATTGCTTTGATGTACATTTCGGAACGGCTTCCTGTGCCGATCACTGCGTACTTCTTGATTTCTGACTTGGCCATAATTATCTTTCCTTCTTTATTTTTAAAGGGTTGTTTCCTTGAAGATTTCAGAGCGGAGCGAATGCTCTGTAACCGGAGCACTTTCGCGTATTACCAGATTTGTCTTGAACGTGACTGTGTTTGCCGGAGCATCGAATTCCTTCAGCCTGTTTTCCGTGATAGCTATCGCCTTTTCAACGAGCTCTTCGATGGGTTGAGCTACAGTCGTAAGAGAAACCGGAAGGAAGCCTGCAAGCGGAATATTGTCGAAGCCGACTATGCGTATTTCAGCTGGAATCCTGATGCCTGCCTGCGAAAACGCCCTCATGACTCCTATTGCTACTAGGTCGCTGTAGCAGAAGAGTCCGTCTGTATAACGTGTTTTGAGTATGTTTCCGGCGGCTTCAAAGCCTGTTTCAAGCTGGGATGAAAGATTATTGAAGCGTACCAGCTGATCCGCCTGAAGCTCCATTCCAAGTGATTTATAAGCTTTGATTATTCCTTGCAGCCTGTTATCCGGATTCTCAAGTCCGCATGATGAAAGGAAGAGCGGATTGCGGCATCCCGTCAAGAGAAGCATGCGAGCCATCTGCATTGTTCCGGCGGCGCGGTCGATCTGTATGTTGTCGGTTCCTTCGGAGTCAGAATCAATCATTGTCAGCGGTATTCTGCGGCTTTTCAGCAGCTCAAGCAGTTCGGACGGTATCTCTTCGTGCATATATGAACAGATTATCGCGCCTGTTTTGCTGTTCATCGCCGAGAGAATTGCACTTGAGGCGCTTTCATCGGGATTCAGAGTTACTATTTTCACTGAGCCGAAACTTTTTCTGCCCGCAGCGAGAAGAAGGTCATCGCGGTAAACCGCTATTTCAGGTCTTTTCAGAGGAACTATTATGGTAAGTCCGTTGCCTTTGCCGGTTCTCAATGAACTGGCTGCCTGATCGGGTGCGTAGCCATATTTTCCGGCGAGCTCAAGGACTCTGCTGCGTGTCTTTTCAGATACGCCGGGATGTCCGGATATGGCTCTTGATACGGTGCTCACCGATATTCCGAGTTCATCGCCTATGCTTTGCAAAGATTTTATCATTATTTCCGCAAACGTTAGATTAAAATTTCAGACATCATTGTCTTGCATACTTAAATTTTAACGCAAACGTTTGCAAAAGGCAAGTCAAGTTCTTAAAAATCTTTAAAATTCCTTCTACAATATGGAAATACCTCAGTCAGGTTTATTTAAGCTCGGTATAGTTGTAAGCAAAGGGAGAACAGAAACCCTGGCGCAGCATATCCGCAAGCAAATATGAGAGGATGACCACGAAGCGTACGAAGGGCACGAAAAAAATGCAGAAAGTAGTATTTTATAATTAAAGACTTAGGTCTGAATGTTCTTTAATCACTAGTGAACTGATAACGGGTAGCGACGGCAGTCCCTTGCCGTCGAATCCTTAGACGCAATTGGAGGGGAAGCCGTCAAGGGACTGACGGCACTACCCGTAAAATGTCCCTCAAAAATGGAAAAATCTTGTTAAAAAACAAGAAGTTGACGGATAGTAGTACAAAGTTAAAGATAGCTATTTAAGTAACTGCAATAAACGTTGTTGTGCGTTTAGCGTATCCAGTCGCTATCTTGTCCATATCGTCCATTCTGTCCATGATGTCCATCGTTCGGAATTAAGCTTAAACTGAAAGAAGAGATGCGTTGTAGTTTGATTATTATGCATGCATATAGTATGTGTAAACCATTGCCAAAACGGGGATGTTATATTGTATTGTTATTCAGGTGAATTAATTATGGAATTAATCAGGACAGGTTATTTTAAAAGTAAAACAAAAATAGCCTTCTCATTTTTAGCCCTCATTTTTTGCCTTTCCGGGATCACGGATGACGCGAATTTTCAGAAAGCTTTAAGCTTATACAGAAATAAACAGTACAAAGAATCAATGCAACTCTTCGCAAAAGAAGCTGCTGAAAATGAAAATGCTGAAGCTTATTTCTACATTGGAACAATGTTTATGGGCTGCTCGGAGATTCCTGCCGATACGGAAAAAGCTAAAATCTTCCTTAAAATATCTGCCGATAAAGGCAATGTCTCCGCGCAGTATAAGCTCGGGACATTATACCTGAAAGAGAAAAATATTGTTGAGGCTGTACGATATTATGAGAAGGCGGCTAAAAATGGAAATACAGATGCCTTGTACAATACCGGAATCATATTTGCCAAAGGAGACGGGTGCGAAAAGAATCTTCCTCTAGCCTTGGAATTCTTTAGATCCGCCGCAGATATGAAGAATGAAGCTGCATTGTATATGCTCGGTACGATTTATGAAAAGCCCGGCGACTATGCTGTTAAAGCGGATATGAAATTTGCTGTTGAACACTATCAGAAAGCCGCTGATCTTGGGAGTGTGAATGCATTGTTACGCATGGGGATTATTTTCAGCTCCGATGAA
>JAKJHH010000333.1:2667-2924 GCA_022703965.1 Verrucomicrobiota bacterium | reverse complement strand
ACCGCCTCTGGCATCGAAAGCAAAAAAACCTTTATCAGGCTCAATTTCGCGCCATGCAATTCTTTCTCTGAACCAGAGAATTCCGGCATCCCGGAATATTTTGATCTGACTGCGCATTTCCGCCTCAGTCTGAGTCCGCCAGCTGCTTGTAAAATCTATCGCAAAATAGGAGTTTTCTTTCATTGTCTGTTCCTGCGGCTTCACATATATACCGCATATGAAATCCCATGCAGGTAGAATAAGCTCATAAAACCCGC
>JAKJHH010000333.1:0-2620 GCA_022703965.1 Verrucomicrobiota bacterium | reverse complement strand
AATCAGGTTCTCCCTCTCCATCAAGCTTGAGCTTCAGGAATTCTGAGCTTCCTCCGTTATAAAACAATGAATCAGGCAGAGGGAAAAGAGGACGCAACGCTGAATCTTTTAGCCATGCAAAATCCTTTATTGTCAAGTCTCCTTTATCCTGTCCAAGCGATTTTCTTGTTATGCCGAGCATCATTTCCTGCATTGGTTCGACGGGGAGAACTGCTCCATCAAGTTTACTGACAGGCTTCAGTTCCGATTTCAGGAAGCAGACAGTCTGCCATTTTAGAGCGTCGCCTGAAAGCTTGATTTCCGTGCGGAACATGCGCAGCTCAGAATCACGCATATCCACTCTCAATGTTTTGGCAGCTGTCCTTAAAGTTATTTCTGCACCATTCATATACATTATTCTCGGATCGGTTCCAAGCCTGACAAGAGTGCCGCCTCTCGAAAAATCCATCTTCAGAGTCACTGTTTTATCAGCATTGAGGATAATGCGTCCTGATGTTCCGAAAAACTCGCTGTCTTCAAGCAGACGCCAGCCGACATTGGCGACATCCAGAGAAGCCTTTAACTCGCCGGAACAAACCGCGTTCCAACAAGAAAATAGAACGGCAATAATAAATAAACGCATAAATTTAATCCTCTTCAGAAAAAGGAGCCCTCATTGGCCTCATATTCGCTTAAAAGTTTAGCTCTGCCTGCGGAAACAACATGACCGTCAGCCACCCACATATTCATCGACCTATTGCCTCTGTGATAAAGTCTGGCAAAGTTGACTCTTGAAGAATTCACTCCGTAAAGCTGACTGAGACTGCTACTGCGCAAGGGTTCACCGATCACATATTGAGAATCCGTCAGTACAGGTTGCATTGATGGACTGCGAATCTGATAAAGATTCCACCAGTACGCATAAGTGACACCTCCGATAGTGAGCGAATTTGTGTACCCCGGACGTGCTGTTCCAGTAGGAGTTCCGTCACTCGTCGCAAGCTGAATGATACCATAAGTTCTGGCTACATCCAGCTTGGATGGATTAGTCGGCTCGGCACACCACTTCCCGGCTTCAGGGCTTGACGGACACTGCATGACGCTGTTCTTTCCGATCACCCCTTCTGCAATCAGATTTGTATCCCAAAGATAGTGCATGAGCGACTTTGTCCAGCTACCTGTCTTGACAGGCGGAATCCACCCCTGCGACTGATCCGCATACATGAGAAGTGCCATTCCAGCCTGTTTCTGATTGTTCATGCATGCAGATGAACGCGCCATTTCACGAGCCTGATTCAACGCAGGCAGAAGCATCGACGCAAGCACAGAAATAATCGCAATGACAATCAAAAGTTCTACTAAAGTAAAATTTCGTCTGCAATCCCTCATTTTTTCTTCTCCATAATATCTTTCCCACTGCTTTCACGGACTATGAGTGAGGACTTGAATTTGAAAACTGTCGGCGGCATTTCAGGAGATTTAAGACGCCTCAATGTAGTTTCGACAAGAGCGGAACAAATCTCCTGAACAGGTTGAGCCCACACTGTCAAAGGGACAGGAAAAAGACGGCAGAGCGGCAAATCACTGAATGTCGCCACCTTCACGTCGGAGGGAATTGCAAAGCCGCAATTCTGAAGAGCACGGCAGACTCCTACAACCTTATTGATGCTTTGTACAATGAGCCCATCAAAAGGAGGTGATTTCTGTTTTCCGTAAAGTTTTTTGACGGCCTGATATGCGGACTCCTGCTCATCGGCACAGACAATACCGCCGCTTGAGTCTTCCGCAAGTCCACCGGCTCTGATTCCATCCTTGAAGAACTGCACTGAATCGGACTTGCCGCCAAGCGTCAGGAGCGACGCAACAGATCCGCCGACAACCGCAATACGCCTGCATCCCTGTCTGGCAAGATGCAAGGAAAGTTCTCTGTAACCCTCTTCTAGATCAATCAGCACATGGTCAAAAGAAATCTCGGGAATTCTGGCAACGGAACGGAATATCAATTTGCCGGAGTGTTGTTTTATGCGGACATAAACGTCTTCACACTCTCTGGAGTAATGCATTGAGATCATTGCGTCGACCTCGTGATGCAGAAGAGCATCCAGAGCTAATGCTTCCTTATCCGGACGATTGTGACATATAAAAGGCCGCAGAGAATATCCCGCCTCGGAAAATGCAAGGTCAAGCTTTTCGATGTACTCAGCATAAACACCGTCAAAAACATTCGACACAAGCACTCCCACCGTATGAGTCGAACCCGATGCAAGAGAACTGGCCGTCCGGTTTGCGATATATCCTAACTGACGGGCAACTTCATGTATTCTGTTTCTATTAGCCTCGCTGACACGATTCGGCTTGCCGTTCAATACACGGGAAACAGTTGACACATCGCATCCGATTGTTTCAGCAACATCTTTTAAAGTAATCATAAAAACCTTCTGGGCTTAGTCTTTTCAATCTTGAACAAGCGCTTGTTCAAGTTAGTTAAATTATAATCATTCCGTCTGTCAATGTCAATAGATGTGACTGTTTTTCTCGTTTTTTCAAATTATTTCAAGTAATGCGACGGCACCGCCAAAAGTAGTTACCATCATTTAACGGCTTAATTATTAATGACTTATCTTTAATATTATATTGCCTT
>JAKJHH010000332.1 GCA_022703965.1 Verrucomicrobiota bacterium | reverse complement strand
TATATTACTTATGCCAGATCATATACATGCAATATTCGGATGAATTTCTATATCGGATGCCGGAACTCCTTTCATCGCATCGATTGTGCGGCAGAAGGGAAGGAGCGCTGAGTCTGTCAATATGGAAGTCAAAACACGTCCGAGAGAATCCACTGGCATTTTTGCGTTTATATAAATGATCTGTCCCTTATCCAGCTTCTTTGAATAGATAACAGGGGAATCATTTATTGAAGCAAGAACAGTCCATGAGGAGTCCGCCTTGAACTCCTTATAAGGGGCTGCCTTCAAGTCTTTGAGTTCAGTCCATGATGATTTCAAGGTTGAAATTTCGGGCGCGAGCTCTTTTCCCGGCACAATGATAGGAAACTTGTTGTTCTTTCTCGCAAACGCATATTCGTCATTCTGAAGAGCTTCAAGTCCAAGTATCAGAGTGCCGCCTTTTTTGACAAATGCCTCAAGATAAGCCGGAGTCTCAGGATAAACAGCATCCACACCGGCCGCGACAATTACTTTATATCTGTCCTGACGTCCTTCCGCAAACTGTTCTTCCATGATAACGTCAATCGCAAAATGCGAGTAATCAAGAGCCAGCGAATAATCATCAATAAAGTTATGGTTCAGAGCCCCCTTTGCAGGCGAAACTCTTTCTGTCGGATAAGAACGCAGCACCGCAATCTCGTGCTTAATTCCTCTATCTCTGGGTGTAAAGAGATCGCTGACAGCCATGATTTCCTTCTTGGCTCCCATGATACCGGTGATGGACTCGGTGGGGACTGCATAAGGATTCAGTATTAGATACTGGAATATTTCAGCAACTTTTTTGCCGCCTTCAGGAGTCTTCTCATTTTTCCCCCAATCCTTGTCCCAAGCACGCTTGTCCCACTTGAAGATGTATGAAGCATTGAATCCTCGGGCATATTGAGTCCAGAAAGCATCTCTGAACGTGTTGTATGAACTGCGGGTATATGTTTCACCATCCGAGATCGGCTTGCCATCGGCAATAGACCTTAGAAAATGAGACTGTAAGAGCGAGCCACCTCCTGTTGATGAAGATATACGGTTCATAATCTTGGAAAGTTTATAAGAATTGACGTTCGTGCCTTTGAATATCATTGGCTGTACACAGAAACCGACATCGGGATTATTGTCCACCTCTTTGATGACTTTGATTCCGTCGGAGCAAAGCTGAACGAAGGAATCTTCCATGAACTTGGCCCATTCCACATGCAGAGCAGGATTCTCGGTCTGGCGCGAGAAATCACAGATCTCCTGAAAACTCTTGTAGGAAGAATGCCACAAGGAGTTCAATTCATCAATTGACTTGTACTGCTTCTGAAGGCGCTCGACAAAAAGCTTTCTGTTGTAAGGACTCCAATCGTTATAATCAGGTTCGTTGAAAAGCTCATAGATAAAGGGGTGAACTCCATTTTTCACCATGAATTCGGCTCCGCTGCGCCACATATCGAAGTAGAGACTGCGCCCCTCCGGACTGTTTGCGCTGTAAGCCATCCAGTGATTGCCATCGTTTTTACCTCCGGAAAGATGGTTTTTCGCATCCGGAGAAATGAGTTTAGCATTCTTATCGTTCGCCAGCACACCATGAGTCCATGGAAAGCAGGAATAATCAAGATAAACAGGTTCACCGCAGACTTTCAAAAGAGACTGAAGAGCTTCCTCTTCCCCCTTTCCCCATAGAAACGATCTGTAAGCCGGATTCAGTTTTTTGATCCATGTGTCAGATGCATGTACTCCGAGGGTGTCAAAACCTATTCTCTGAGCGTTTTTGTAATCAAGAGGAGCGTCATAAAGCCATTTGAGAGATTCCGGATATCCGGGAGTAGGAGCATATCCGGCGTTCATACCATCGTAATAGTGAGTTCCGATAAGATAACGAGGCTCGCCGTTGATAAGGAAATTTCCATCACGGGCAATGGAAATCTTAGGATTTTCAGGCATCAGAACCGGGGCTTTCAAGGATTCAAAGGAAGGAAAGTCGGCCTCTCCCGCTAACATAGTAAGAGAGCAGACAATAGCAGAAAGCGCAAAAAATCTTTTCATTTTATAATATCTCCATAGCTGTTTATTCAATTAGGAAAGCCCTGTCCCCAGAACTGATCCATCCATGTTGTCCCGGGAATATTATTGAAAGTTCTATATTCGACGTGCCAGTCGGCAAAAAGCACATTGGAGCCGTTATTATGACGAATCCCCACATCGACCCTGCCCGCAATAAATGTTTCTACGGCATATGCGGAATCCATTACAACAGCTCTTTTTGCAAGTTGTTTTATTTTCCGGAAGGATGTGCTTGCATAAGGATCGCCATTTGTACTGACATAATAATTCATTCCATAATTCTTGTATTTTGAGGCTGCCGTTTTATCAAGCTGTGCTGGACAGGCAAAAACGCCGTGCGCATAAGTATCATTCACCATAAAGAAATTATTATGAGTCACAGTCTTATTGTATATATAAGGATAAATCAAATCCTGCCACTTCAGATAAGTGGGGCTGGTAGAACTGAATGTATCATAAACGGGCAGGAAATCATTATTGTCCTGAACGTACATTGACATTGCCGTTCCCATCTGCTTCAAATTGGATG
The DNA here is from genome assembly GCA_022703965.1 of Verrucomicrobiota bacterium. Lineage (GTDB taxonomy): Bacteria > Verrucomicrobiota > Lentisphaeria > Victivallales > UBA1829 > JAKJHH01. Next base: position 324 of record JAKJHH010000332.1, on the reverse strand, counting down.
CACATTGAATACTGCGGGCCTGTTCCTTGGCTTTCCCAAGAGCAGGCAGCAGCATGGCGGCAAGAATCGCGATAATCGCGATAACCACCAGCAATTCAATAAGCGTAAAGCTGAACCTCTTCATATATTTTTATCCTTCCTTTATCTTGGCTATGCTCTGACCATCCACGTGTATATATGGACATCTTATCTCGCCGGAATTCTTTGAAGGATCTTTGAATACCTCCATAAGAATATCCACGATTTTTAAAGTGCCCCCCATTTCAAGGACAGAATTTCTGAATTCTTAAGTGTTTTTTCTTTCTTGTTCCGGTTCTTCCTCCC
>JAKJHH010000331.1 GCA_022703965.1 Verrucomicrobiota bacterium | reverse complement strand
GCTCAGAACTCCCTGCGATACAGTACTGCCGAGTCCGAATGGATTACCGACGGCAATGACGGTTTCTCCAAGGATAAGATCGCCGGGAGCCGCCGTGTCTATGGGCTGAAGCTTCTGACCTGTCGGGAGGTCTGTTATTTTAAGCAATGCAATGTCATTCAAGTCATCGCTTGCGATTTCCTTGGCCTGAAAATTCCTTCCGTCGCTCATGTTGACAGTAATTCTTGAGGCGCGGTGAACCACGTGGGCATTGGTCACTATCAAGCCGTCCTGACTGATTATACTGCCGCAGCCAAGTGAAATGGCATTGTCTCTCTGCTGTTCATAAAAGTCATCCAGAGAACCCGAAAAAGGATCTGTAGCTCCCCATGGTGAATAGCCTCGATTGACAATTCTTTCAGTGCTCAGATTTACTACGGACGGGAAAACTTTGGCGACGGCACTGGCGACCGGACTCATTCGAACCATTTTTTTGTCGGCTTCAGTTTTGGAATCGGCATGAAGCATGCAGATTCCGCCTAGAATGAGACATGCGATTATATAAGAACTTGTATTTTTCAAACTCATATTTAATTTACCTTATGGCTTTTAGATAAATAATAGACAGCGGGGGCTTCTTTTTCAAATGAATGAATATATGAATCCTGATAGATTAAACATGATATCGGAACCCCAGGCCGTCTATGAGTCCAGACTTCAGCATTTCTGGAACAGTTTGAACTGCCCGCTCACATTTGACACCACTTCCGGAGAAAAGATCCAGATACTTTCTCCCGGGATATGGAATTTTGAAAAGGGACCTGACTTTCTGAACGCAAAAATCAGAAGCGGCTCCGCTATTCTCACCGGCAGTGTTGAAATACATTATGCTTCCATGGATTGGAAAAGGCACGCGCATCACAAGGATCCGCTTTATGAAGATCTGCTTCTTCATATTTTCTGTCATGACGACTGGCGCGAGTCCCCTGGAAGTCCGGGACGCTTTCAAATTCTTATTCCGGATACTTCTCTGGCTCCCTCAGCTGAAAAACTCAGAGCTGGCGACTGTTCTTTTTTCTTTAACCGCTCCAATCTGAGAAATCTTGAAAACTTTTTTGTCGACGCGGGGTGGGAAAGAATGGAGGAAAAAGCCAGAATGCAAATGGAATACGCCCTTAAACACGGGATGGACTACGCCTTCCTCAATGCTGTTTTTGCTGCATTCGGATACAAGACAAACAAGGATGCTTTTCAGGAACTATTCAGAAGATTCATGAAGTACTCCGAAGCCGAAAGACGCCAATATCCCGATGCAATTCTCTGGGGAGAATCCACCTTGCTGCCGGACAAGACTTTAAAAGCTTACGATGATGAAATGCATGAGTTCATTGTAAATACCTGGAGTCGCTGGGGGCTTCTGAGGCCAGCTCAGGCTGGGGAGCTCAAGTGGAATAGAAGCTCATTGCGCCCTTTGAATTTTCCGGAGAGGCGAATTGCCGCACTTGCTGCTTTACTCCAAAATGATGCTTTGTCATTCAAGAATATTGAAGAGCATTTTCTGAGGCTTGAACCCGATGCTTTTCTTTTGTACCTAGGGGAAATCTTCAAATCAGGCAAGTCTCTGTGGTGTCATTATGTCAGTTTCAATACACGCAGGAAAACGCCTGCTCTTCTTTGCGGAAACTCTTTTGTTCATGAGTTGACCGTCAATGCGATTATTCCATCTCTGCTTGCCTTTGATAAGTTGAGAAAAACAGAGCATTTGGCAAAAATCCGGAGCCTTTGGCGGCTGATTCCTCAGGATCAGGACAACCGGATTATTGCTAACGCATTGCACAAGTGGGGAATCGCTGATACTAAACTATCTTCTCATCTGAAAAAAAGAGCAGCTACTTCTCAGGGAATTATTCAAATATACAGAAAATATTGCGAAACTGCCTGTACGGACTGCAATGCATGTATATTAAACCAATCACTTTTTCCAAGGAAGACAATATGAAAGCAAAACTGCTGAAAATCGTTAATCCGCTTCTGGCATTGGCCTTCATTGCTCAATTTGCATCCGGATACCTTCTAAGTTATGGTGGTGCGGTGTCAACTTATGCATGGAAAGTTCATGAAAACGGTGCGATAGTTCTGATTGTTTTGCTTCTTGCGCATGTGATTCTTAACTGGACATGGATAAAGAATACGTTCTTTGTAAGAAAACATGTTGTAGCAAAATAGAAAAGGCGCGGTTTTTTTGACCGCGCCTCGACTCTAAGATTACTGAATCAGTTCACGTCAAAGGAGAATATTCTCATTTCCTCGCCTTTCCATGATTCTTCCGGAACAAGACGAACAGCAACTGCCTCGACATCAAGCTTAAGGTTTACGAGACGCTTGATGTTTTCCTCTACTGAAGCAACTGTCTCCCAGTTTGAGTCTGTCGTTTTCTTTATCTCAATCTTGAATTTCTTGAGAAGTTTTGCCGGAACTTTAACATTCCAGCCTGAAGCAGGATAGAAACAGGGCATTCTCTTTACATTTGAGAAGTCGCTGTCCAGAACTATTCTGGCGGACTTGAGCTTAACCGGCGTATTCCATTTGTATTCGATGGAATCGCCGCTCTTGCCTGTCCAGAGATTTCCATTCTCGCCAATACTGCGATCCAGTCCGTTTCTGAGTGCTTCCGCATCACCGTTTGCGGAAAGCGCTGCCTGACGGGTAATTTCAGATATCTCACGCTTTTTCCACGGCAGATAACAATCGTCGTCCATGAGCGTGTTCTGAAGCTGTTTGATCTTCTTTTCGAATATCTGACGAGGTGAAAGGTTCTCTTTTACACCGATTGCGGCTGCCGTTCCGATTGCCTGCCCCATTATCGCGCATGTTGCCATAACTCTTGTCGAGCTCATCGCCATGTGGGTCGCAGAGATATTGCGTCCGGCAAAATAGAGATTGCTTATATTTTTCGAGTAAAGACAACGGAATGGAATTCCGAAAGGCGAGGGAGCCGGAT
>JAKJHH010000330.1 GCA_022703965.1 Verrucomicrobiota bacterium | reverse complement strand
TTATAGTTCAGATATTCCGGAACCCGGAAAAATCCGGAGAAAATCGCTGTCCGGGCTTGAAAGGTACATAGATGAAGGATTTTTTCATACGCAGTTTCCTTTTCTCAAGCCAGACATAGAGATTCTCTCATTATCAGGTTGGGGATGAATTGTTTATCTTGCATTTTGCTGTTTTGCTTGAGTTTTGCCAACAGCATTTTCAAAGCAGTTTCTCCTTGTTCCTTACGGTTTAATTCAATTGTGCTTAGTGCCGGAGTCATCATTTTTCCGATTGCCAGGTTGTCGCAGGCGGCGATTTTAAGTTTATCAGGCACATTTATGCCGCATTCATAGGCGGCTCTGTAAACGGCAGGCGCAAAGATATCGCTGGAAAGGAAAAGAGCGTCGGGGGTGTCCTTTTGTGAAAAAAGATTTTTGCACAGTTCATATGCGTCTTCCATACGATGGTGCAGCAGATTAAGCTGAAAGTCTTTTTTTAAATTCATTTTGTGCTCGGCCAGTACTCTTTTTAAAGTTTCGATTTTTTGTCCGTCAACAGTTGCGGAGCCGCCTTCCAGACAGGAGCTGAGGCAGGCAATTTTTTTTGCGCCTCGGGCAAGGAAAAGTTTGACCATTTGAGAGACGGCAGGATAAAAATCAGGAGCCAGCACCTGTACGTTGTTATGGCGTTTGACATCGTAGACTGAGACTGCCGGGATTTTGTGCTGTGTTATGAAGGGAACTGCCAGATCGGCGAAGACGGAGCCGAAGAGAAGAACAGCTTCCGGTCGGCATTTGGAAAAAGTCCGCTTCAGACCGCCTTCTCCCTCAAAGGCGACATGTATGATTTCAAGTTCATAATCCGGATATTCTTCCAGTGCGCTTTTTACTCCGCGATAGAATTCGCTCCAGAATTCCTGCACTTCTATGCTGGTTTTATTTGCATAGACAAGAAATATTTTTTTCTTGCGGCTTCCTGCGATTCTGCTTATTTTTCCGTGTGAAACTTCAATTACTCCATTTTCCGCCAGCACTGAGAGTGCCTGGGATATTGTATGCTTGCTCATTTTGTACAGCAGGCACATTCTGCGTATCGATGGCAGTTCGTCTCCTGCTTTGTATATCCCGCTGCGGATATCGTCCAGTATGGCTTCTTTGACTTGATCTGTCTTTGACATAAAACTTGACTGTCCTGTTTTTGTGTCTTGAACTGTCCTACTCAGTTGTAATTATAACACAGGAAAGGATAAAAAGCAAGAAAATAAAAAAATCCCGGTTCTGAATTGCTCAGAAACCGGGATTGTGTTGACAAGAGATCAGCAGGATTATTTCAGGCTGACATTGAATTCATAAGTGCCGCCGCTTTTGAACTTCTTTTTCAAGCCGGGCAGAATTACTTCGATGGACATTGCTTCCGGTATTTTTATTGTCGCATAGACATTTTTGCCGGACTTTTTCCATGACGTGGATATTTCACCGAGCGGAGTCGGGATGACTGCGTCAGCATTGCTGAGTGAGTCAAGGAATGTCGGAGAGTAACTGATGGACTTCCATCCTGCGGCTGTCTGACGGACTCCGGCGATGATATTGACAAAGTGGAATGTCGGATGAGCTGTCCATGCGTGAGAACATGAGCCGCCAGCTTTTTCATTCCACTCATAGCCTTCCCAGCTTGTGCCGGTGCTGAGCATCGGAGACCACTTGGCTTTGATGAAGTCGATCACTTCCTTGCCGTAGCCGAGTTCTCCCATGCACTCGAATACATAGGTTGCCCAGAATGCGGAAGGAACGGGAGCGTCTAGTTTTTCCTGTTTGAGGTAAGGAAGCATACGCTTTTTGACCATTTTGTCTGTGGATTCCGTGCAGATTTCTGCAAGCAGAGCTAGTGTCTGATCATGTACGGAGGGCTCGGAGGAGACTTTTCCTTCAGCCGTGAAGCCGGCCTTCATGAGACCGCTTTTCTTGTCGAAGAAATGTTTGGTCAGCAGGGCTTTGCGCTTTTTGATTTCATCCGCGACTTTTTTTGCCGCGGCTGTCTGTTTTGATATTTCGAGCATTTTGGCGTAGTGAATCAATGTGACGAGATGCCAAAGATTCAGGAAGGCCGGAATTCTGTCCTTGGGAAGTGTTGACCAATCCTCAAAGAGCCAGAAACGTTTGTCGTAAACGAGCAGACCGCTTTTGTCTCTTGCTTCAGGAGTTTCAAAGTAGCCGAGCACAGCTTCGATTCTCTTCTGCTGTTCCTTGAATACTGTGATGTCGCCGGTCTGCCAGTAGTAATCCCAGACAGTCATGATCCATGTGAGCGAGAAGTCGGGAAGAATGCACCATCCTGAGGTTGTGGGAGCATGGCCGTAGGTCAAGCCCTGAGGCGCGTCCTGTCCTGCGATTGAGCGGATGCCGCGGGCGAAGAGACGTGCGTCGCCGTCGATGTAGAAAGTGTTTTTAGCCTGAACTCTTGCGTCGCCCCACCACTGAGCCTGTTCGCGCCAGGGGGTATCGACATATGAATCAAGAGAGCATATCTGCTGTGTGTGACGGCAGGCTTCATAGATCCGGTTGAGAGTTTCATCCGATGACTTGAAGGAGCCTTTCATTGTGAAAGGATAATAATGCAGTCTCCAGTTGACTTTTATTTTGATTTTTTTTGTCAGGTCTCTTGCGATGATGAGTACATGCTGAGAGCCCATCACATGGAAGAATTCGTTGGAGGATTTACCTTTTGCCGGTCTCATGCGTGAGGCGAGGGCAATAATGCAGCCGCCACCCGGGGGCAGATATTCCGGGATTCCGTTGCGCAGACACTGGAAATAATGGAAGTCGAGGACTTCGCTGCCTTGAGCTCCGTCAACTTCCACGTTCAATGTTCCTACTGTGATTTTGCCGAGATCGACAGTTACGGCAGTGAACTTGCCATTACCTGCGGCAGGTATTTCAATTTCCAATGCACTGTCTGTCTTTTTAGACTTGAGCGAGGGCTTGCTGTCCCATTTTTTGACTCCGGCAAATTCGTTGT
>JAKJHH010000032.1 GCA_022703965.1 Verrucomicrobiota bacterium | reverse complement strand
TCATCCGTTCAAGTTCAAAGGAATTGTTTCGTTCGACGGCTTTGCAGATCCGAATAACAGCGGCTCGAATTTCAACGTTTTTATGGCTGAAAACGGCACTTTGATTCCGCTTCAGCTTCTGCCTCCTGCGACATCATACGGCCCCTGCGGTGATCCGTGGGGACGCTTTACCGCTGTTGTAGAACTGCCTCCTTCAGGGGAGCTTTATCTTGCATATGCGAGAGCTTCTATCAGCCTGCCTGAGATGAATTTTGAACGTCAGCGCGACTTGCTTAAAAAACTGTCCTTTGCCGTCTTTCACGATGAGAGCAGAACCTGGGGCTTCGGGCTCAATGAGTTCAGAGTCAGAGAAGGAGAGCCTGAGCTTGTTTCTGTGCGCGAATTCTTGAAAGGCTCTGTATGCTCCATTTTACGAGCTGAGTACCGTTATAAGAATTCCAGCATAAGAATGGATTTGACTGCCTTTGCCGAACTGCCTGAAATTCGTATAAATCTTCAGCTTGACTGGCATGAAAAATCCTGCTGTTTGAAACTTTTACTCAAGCACGGGTTTAGCGGATCTGATTTTTATACAGGACAATCCGCTGTTGTACTCAAGAGAATGGAAAGTAAATACGGCGGAGCAAAGGAGTGGCGTAACGGCGAATCCTGCAATCTGGCTCCTGAGAGCGGTGAACTTTCCATGATAGATTTCTGTGCCTCAGTTTCAGGTTCCGTTTCGACCGGATTTTTCAGTGCCGATCTGCATTCCTGCGATCACGCTCAAGATGCCTTGAGGCTTACTTTGCTCCGTCCGGTTCTTTATGCAGATCACGCACCTTTTGAAGCTGAAAAATCCTCCGGTTGGATGGATCAGGGGCTCATTGATGTTGAAGTCTGGCATTTTGCGTATGACGGCGTAAACGTCTCCGCTCTGCCCCGTCTGGCTGATGCAAGACTCAACAACGCTGAAACGCGTGAAGTAACGGGACACTCAGTTTCAGGAGAATATCTTCCGTCAAAAAGCAGTCTGCGTCTTGATAATGAGGAAATTATTGCCTTAGCTTCTGAAAATGAAATACACTTTTTCAATTACGGCGAAGCTGCTTCTGTTAAGCTTCCTGACGGCATAGAAGTTGTGCTTCCTGCAAAAGGAATCAGGATCTGTAAAAAATGATCTCAGCTTTTTTCCAGCGCAGCGACAGCAAGCCAGGTTGCCTCGGTCATTATCTTGTCCTTTTCTGGAGACATTTCGCTGGCAGTGTAATAGTACATCAAGAGATCCATTGGAAGGCTGAAAGCTTGGTGGAGATTTTCCAGATAATTTTCCAGATCCTCGTCACGGTGACGCTGGCCTTCAATCAGGAAAAATGATTTTTTGCCGGAGTTTTTCAGGAGCGGTGCATATTTGTCATATGCCTCGAAAATCGTTGTTTTCATCCTGTGCATCGTATGATCCGGAGAACGAAGATGTCCGTCCGAGCCGATGTAATCGATGTTCTCTGTTTTGAGCAGAGCTTTCAGAAGTTCGTCATGATGAGGCTGAACAAATGCGCTGACTACAAAGGAATTCTTTAGATTTTTAGCTTCAAGAGACAGCATGTCGATGAAAGAACTGAAATCATCCTGAGCTTTTTCAAAGCTGTCGATGCCTTTTTTGCGGCAGAATTCGCAATGACAGAATTCTGCGTGAGGCTCATCCCATATGAGCCCGTCAAACTCGAATGATTTGAGCATGATACGCAAGTTTTTGAGGAGATATTCAGATACTCCAGGCTTGTTGATGCAGGAGACCATTTCTCCTGAGATTTCCAGCTCTCCTTTTTCATTTTCAACCATGAGATTGGTATTCCTGATAGAGAATGAGCTGAAGCCGTCAAGCCATCCTGCCGTGATTCCTGCCCAGCGGTTCGGGATGGCGTGAACTTTTAGATCTCTTTCATGAGCAAGTTTTATGAAGTTATCGAGATGTTTCCAATGCCAGTTTGTGAGCTGGCTCTCCTGAACGCAGACAGATACAATATTCGTGCCGATTTCCTTCATCCTGTCGAGGTCATATATGACATGTTCAGTCAACATCGAATGATTGTGCGGAGCATAATAATAACAGTTTATCAGCATCTCATAAGCCCTTTATTTTGTGTATCCGGACTCATCAAGTACGAATGCGTCATGATCCTGAAATAGAAGCTTTGAATCTGGATCTTCAAGAAAACTTTCATCAAACAGAGGATAAATTTTCCAGTAGAGAGAGCCGTTTGTCTCCTCAAAAGCATCAGTTTGCCCTTTTGATTTAAGGAAGGATAAAAGCTCATTTTTCAGCTCGTTTTTTATCCCTGCCAGCATTCCGACTCCGGCTTTGTTTCTGGAATCAGCAGGATCTGCTTTGCGGTCAAAGAAGAATTCCTTATTATCGCCTGCGGAATAAACATATTTATAGTCTTCCCTGACAGCCATGTAAACGGCTTTATCCCCGCTTGCGAATTGCGAGAAGACCGTTTTTCTCTCTGATTTTCCGGATGCGATTAATGCGAGATCTTCGCCTTCAGGAGCGATATCTTTTCTGTTGATTTCGGCTACCGCATTGAATGTGGGCATGAGGTCGACGAGACTTGCGGGGACGGAGCATCTTGAGTTTGTTTTGAAGCGTTCAGGATACCTGACGATCAACGGGACTCTGGAGGAAGCATCATGCATTCCGCGCTTGCCAAAGCAGTTGAAGTCGCCGAGGTATTCGCCGTGATCCGAGCTGAAAACGATGAGTGTATTATCCAGTTCTCCTGCTTTTTCCAGCTCGCTTATCATGCGGCCGATTTGGTAGTCGACAAAGGATATGCACGCATAATAATATGCTTTGATTGATCTCAGTAGATTTTTATCCAGTCCCATGTCGCGATATTTGTAGCGGTTCTGATATCGGTTGATCCATAGCATTGTGCTTTCCGGATTCTCAGGCACGAAGGGCAAGGGCATCAGCGGTGAACGGTAAAGTTTGTGCCAAGGTTTCGGCGGGGCAAAGGGCGGATGAGGATGAATAAAGCTTGAGAACAGCATCCACGGAGCTTGTGCATTCGATTTTTCACGAATGAAATCAACGCTTCTATCGCCTATCCATTGAGTCGGATGTGATTTTGCATCATGAAGCGAAATTTGCGGAATGTAGTACATTTCTCCGCGTGTGCCCTGAGGCTCATCATAATCAAGTCCGTTATCCGCAAGAAAACGGCAATAGTCGTCGCTTTCAGGCTCCGAACAACATTCTTCCTGAGTCAGACGGCTTTTGAAACCGCGCATTGCATGTTTGTCCGGCATGAAGTGACATTTTCCGATTGCTCCTGTCTCATAGGATGCCTCGGCAAGTATTCCGGGGATGGATTTACCGTTGTCCGGCGGCATGTCATAGTTATCGAAGACTTTAGTGCTTTGCGGATACTTTCCATAGTGCATGCAACAGCGTGCTGGAACGCAGACGGGCGAGGGAGAAAAACAGTTGTCGAAACTTGTCCCTTCTCGGACGAGTCTGTCCAGATTCGGAGTTTTGATGACAGGATTACCGAGCGCAGCTATTGTGTCGGCTCTCTGCATGTCTGTAAATATCAGGAGTATATTCGGCTGTGTCTTTTTCATTTTTTAAGACTCTTGTATTGTTTTAGGATTGATTTGATGCAATTATATCACTATAATTGAGCTATATGAATATTGTTTAGAGACTTAAACTGTGAGGATGAGACTGTGGCCGATTTTCTCTCATGGAAAGATATAGCGCCTGAGATACGAGGTGCAAACTTTATTGACAGTCCCGATATATCGATGGGGCCGCGTTTTAACTATGCTTACCAGCTCCTTTATGTTTTCAAGGGAGACGGGCTTGGGGAGATCTGCGGAACTCCTTACAGACTGAGTCCGGGTTTTTTCTGTCTTTACGGGCCGGCTGATTCCCACATGTTCAAAAATGTCGGAAGGAATCCTTTGCAGCTTGGAATGATGAATTTTTCATGGCGCAACGAAGGCGCTGAAAAGCTTGCAATGGGCAACAGGGCAATCGAAAATCCTGATGAAGATTTTCATGCTCTCTGTGATCCTGTCTATCAGATTGAGGGGCTACCCGATATTCCGTTTACTTTGACGTTCCCGAAGGGCGAACGAACAAACATTGAGCGTATTCTGAAAGATGCCGGAAGAACTTTCAGGAGTTCAGATGATCCGGCTCCTGTTTTGCGTTGCAAGGCTGCGTTTTTTGAGATCATACATATTGTTGTCAGTTTTTTACGGGAGTGTTTTGGCGGACATCCGGCCTTGCGCGCTTTCAGGAATTTTATCGCCGGAAATTATGCATCTGAGATAGTGCGCCGCGATGCCGCTCTGGCTTCGGGACTCAGTGAAAGCCGCCTTACTGCACTGCTGAGAAGTGAGCTGAATACAAATTTTACGGATTACCTGACGCGTGTCCGCATGGAAGCTGCCACGGAGCTTTTGCAATACAGTCATCTCTCTGTGAAAGAAATAAGTTTGCGTTGTGGGTTTGCTGATTACAGTTATTTTGTAGCCAGATTTAAATCTCTTTACGGTTTTCCGCCGGGGGAATGGCGTTCGCGCTGACAGTATCATAAATCCGATCCCAGTCGCCTTTCATCGCGATTGCTCTTCCGGCTTGGACGGTCAGGAATTCGTCTTCAGGCCATTCTCCGTAAAGCAACATTCTGATGAGCCTCAGACTCCCCTCAAGAATCTTGAATGGACGTCCTTCCTCCTCTGCTTTATGACGGCATTTGTCCATGAGATCCGGAAAGCTGAATTCTGGTGCGTCTATGTAGCAGACTGGTTGAAGTTCTCCGTCAAGTTTAGGATGCATGGCCTCATAAATATATTTTGCGTTGTCTTCGCCATACTCCTGAATGAGTTTCTGCATTTCGTCTTCACCTTCGGCGAGTTCGCCTGACTGGAAATAAAAGCGTCCGTGTTCAACGTATCCCGGTGAGCTGAAGGGAGTACTTGGCATTGCGCTGAATTCTTCTTCGAAGCGCTTGCGGCTTCCGAGCAGAATGCCGGCGCAATCATGACTGCGCGGAATGACGAGTTGTTCTCTGCGTGCAGTAAGTCCGTCGCAGCTTCGTCCGCAGAGTCCATATGCGAGCAGTGTGGCATCGTAAGGTTGAGTGACTTCGGCTGTCCTGTCTATAATATCCTGAATTTTCCGCCTCAGAGTTGCAGGATGAAGGTGTTCGGCGATTTCGATGTAGTCAGTTTCGATTTCATGAGGGGAATCAGAGAGACAATGTTCTATTTCTCTTTTAAAAACATTGCAGGCTATGAGTTTAAGTTTCATGATTATTTTTCGCAGTTTTTAAAGTTGGGAATCATGAGAGCGTCGATATAATTGTTCTCAAAATCAGTCAGTGTATTCAGCTCGACTGCCTCCGGTTTGTCTGCGATATTTTCTGCAAGTTTCTGGAAGTCCGGATCATAAAGATTCATCATTGCCCCTGCAAGAGAACTGTTTCCTGTTATTTGAATGTGTTTGAAGTCCGGGAGCATACCGATTTTTACGGCGCTCTTCGTATTCATGTATTTTGCGAAGCCTCCGCAGAGATAAACGGAATCGAGCTCGTCAATTCTGATGTTTTTTTCTGCAAGCAGTGTTTCTATTCCTGCGTAAACGGCGGCTTTTGCTTTCAGAATCTGTTCAATATCCGACTCCGAAATATAGATGTCTCTGCCTGAGGATGATTTTGCAATTGAGCATGCGTGAATTTTTGATTTGCCGTAATCTATTTCAAGATGGCGTCCGGCATCTTTGAGCATGGGAATATTGTAACGACCGAAGGAATCAAGCAGACCGCATGAAAAAGCTTCGGCGAGGAAGTCAAGCATTCCTGAACCGCAGAGTCCGGCGGGAGGAGCGTTTTCTATTGTTGTAAACGATATTTTTAGCGTGGAATCTATTTTCAGTTTATCTATTGCTCCTGAAGCGGCACGGCTTCCGCAGGCTATTCCGGCTCCCTCGAAAGCAGGGCCTGCTGCTGCGGCAGTGGCGAAATAACTGCCATTGTCATACAGTGCTATTTCGCAGTTGGTTCCAATGTCGATCAGGAGACTCTTTCCTTTATGCAGATATTGTCCTGTTGAGATCATTCCGGCTGTGATGTCACCGCCTATATAGCCTGAAACTGCCGGGGCGCAGACAATAAGCGCATCCGGGGTTATTTCCAGTCCTATGGATGCGGCTGACAAGGCAGGGAATTTTCTGTAAAGCGGCGTGAATGGGAACTGGCCTATGCTTTCAGGCGAAAGTCCCAAGGCAATATGTGTCATGACCGTGTTTCCGGCAATGCTGACTTTTATAATGTCCTCGCTCTTTTTTCCGCAGGAAGCCAGCAGTCTTTTTATGAGCGGATTCAGTGTTTCCTTTATGATGAGTTCCTGAAGTCTTTCTAGTCCGTCAGGATTGGCTGAGGCGTAAGAGATTCGCGAGGCCACATTATCGCCGCAGATTGACTGGCGGTTGTAGGCTGAGGCTGAGCCGAGTGCCTTATCTGTTTCAAGGTCTGCCAGAATTACGGCTACAGTTGTTGTTCCTATGTCGATTGCGAGTCCGAGCGGGCTGAATACGCTGCTGCGCATTGAGGCGATCCAGTCATTGACGCCGTTCAGTGAGATTTTTCCATGTTCAGAAGTCCACGCTTTTTTCCCGCTGTATTTAGAGCTGTCAAAGTCTACTGCGATTTGTCCGTCTGTATGAACGAGGGACTCTGGTGGTACCGAAATTTCAGCGTCTGGACTGAGGGCTTTGGTGTGACATGCTGGAACCCTACGAGGCTTAGAGCTGATGATGATTTCTTTCCCATCCACGGAAAAAGCGCCTGAAATCAAATCAACATTACAGCGTCCGCATATGCCGAAGCCTGCGCATCTCAGGTCAAGCATTATGCCGTTTGCCGAGGCGATTTCAGACAGAAGTCTGTCCTTTATCGCTTCAAACTGATATGTTTGTCCGCCTGCATGGATTTTCAGCATGGATTTTCAGCCCCTTCCGGATTCTGTCGGGCTAATATAGTGCCGTGAAGAAAATAAGCACCATCTCCGAGTGGAAATGATGCTTGTTTTTTGTTTGTAATTATGTCGAATCAGGCTGTTTTGCCGAGCAGTCTGTCAACGAGTTTTACAGCTCCGTTTGCGTCTTCGCTGTAGCCGTCCGCGCCGATCTGGTCTGCGTAGTTCTGTGTTACGGGAGCGCCGCCGATGATGACTTTGACGCCTTTGGATTTGAAGTGCTCGACCACGTCCTTCATGTAAGGCATGGTTGTTGTCAGAAGAGCACTGCATACGACGACGTTCGCGCCCTGCTTGATGCCTTCTTCGTACTTATTGATGTCGCAGTTGACTCCGAGATCAACGACTTCATAACCTGCGCCCTTGAGCATGATCGCGACAAGGTTTTTGCCGATGTCGTGCAAGTCGCCTTTGACGGTTCCGATGCAGAGTTTTCCGAGAGGCTGGTGTCCTGTCTGTGCCAGAACCGGTTCGACAAGTGCGAGTCCTGCCTGCATTGCTCTTGCCGCAATGAGCATCTGAGGAACATAAACTTCATTGCGCGAGAACTTGTCGCCGATTTCTCTCATAGCCGGGATCATTCCGCCTTCGAGGATTTCGACCGGGCTGTCTCCGGCAGTCAATGCCGCCTGAACAAGTCTGCTGACTTCTTCTCTTTTGCCGCCCATTATCGCTTCTTTGATCTTCTGTAACTCAGCCATATATATCACCCTTATATCTGTGTTGCTCTCTGTTTTTTATTATATTTTAACATCTCGGCAGAAAAACTTATTGCCGGAGATTGATAAAAGATTGCTCTGTATTATCATTTTTTACAGTTCTGCTGCATAAAAGGCATCCAGATTGGCAAGTTTTGCGTTTGGCGGAATATCGCAGCCGGAGGAAAGAACAAAGTTCCGCTTGTCGGCTGTTTGTGACAGCAGTTCTTCGGCTTTGGATTTCATTTCCTCTACGCTTGCCTGTACGAACATTTCCATCGGATCAAGGTTGCCCGCGATGATTATATTATCAGGAACCGTATGAACGGCCTTGACTACATCCGTAGGTTTGCCGAAGTGGAAGAAGCTGATTCCTGAAGCTAGAACTGCATCAAGATGTTCAATTGTACAGCCGCAGTTGTGCAGGATTATTTTGAAGTTTTCATCCTCAAGTTCCGCAGCGATTTCTTTAACGTAAACGGATGAGAAATCTCTGAGTCCCTCCGGCCAGAGAAGTCCTGCTGCCGGTTCGGCCATGAAGACTGCGTCTGCACCTGCTTCTTTGAACATTTTAGCGTACTTGATCTGATGCTCCACCGCTTTTTTTATCAGGCAATGTGCTGCTTCCGGTTCGAGCAGGGTTATTTCCATGAATTCGCTTATTCCGAAGAGACGTCCTGCAAGGCTGTAGGGCCCTATGAGACCGCCTAGAATGAATTCGTCCGACTTCTTTTCTTTAGCCAGCGCTTCAAGGGTTTTGATCTGGACAATTCCGCGTCCTTTGTCCGGAGACGGCACTTTTATCTTTTCTATATCCTCTGCGTTTGTCAGAAGACGTCCGTCGATTGTCGGCACTTCATTTTCCGAGAAGAGAACTTTTGCACCGAAGTTTTCAGCTTCGACACTGAGATCCATCGCGGTCAATGCAAAGGGGCTTTTATATCTTGCTTGTAGCGCTTTGATTGCCTTGAGCTGTAATGCCCAGTCGCTTGTTATTTCTCTTACTGTGCCGCCGCTGAGAAGGAGTCCGGGATAGACTGCGACCGGCAGACGCTGTGTTTCCGATGATCTGAGAATAAAATCAATGATATTCATAAGTGCTTCCGCTCTCTTGTTTCGTTATATTCTATTATACGTGTCGGAAAGCTTATTCGAATGCGCTGTCTTTCCTTTTTATTGCTCTGTGTTATCATTGATTGATTTTTTACTTGTGCTTGTAGATAGTTGATTCCATTCCAAACATGTTCTGTTTTAATTCAAGATAGTAAAGGTAGTCTGCCGTTGTGACGTTGGGCGGACATCTGTGATCGCAGAAGGGGATATAGCCTCCTCTTTCAACATAAGGAGCGAGGGATTCCATGTATTTTTTTATGGATTCCCTGCCGTTTCCGAGCTGGATTTTGTCAAAGCCTCCCATGATACGGAGTTCTCCCTGATATTTGTCGAGAAGTTCTCCGGGGTGAGCGCAGCCCATGACTTCAAAGGGGAATAGACAGTTGATACCGCCTTCAAGAAAATACTTGAGAATCGGTCTGACGTCGCCATCGCAGTCAGTATACCATATATCAATGCCGTGAGCTTTCAGTTTCTTGTTGATTCTTTTGTAGCGTGGCATGATGATGTACTCAAAGAAGTCCGGGGTGACGATAGGGCCGTTTTTGAAACAGATATCCTCCCAGCCGCAGGCATAGTCAAACTTGAAATGAGGCAGAAGCTGGTCGAGGCTGTATTCGACAAGCTGACAGGTTGTTTCGACCATGTCTTCAACCATATCCGGGTAGTCGCAGATTGCGTAGGCAAGGCCTTCAAAGGTCAGAACGTCGCGGATTCGGCCTATCATTGAGCCCGCGTTTACTCCGAGCGGATAATCCCTGTCGTCAGGATGTGCCTTCTTAAGTTTTTCGATATCAAGTTTTCTTGCGGGATCGTCAAGACGGAATTTTTCCTCCTTGCAGCGTTTCCAGTCCTCCGGAGTGACTATGCTGGATTTGAGGTAGTGCGGAATGGATGAGCCGTCGCCTTTTTTCGGAACCTCGGCAAGAAGTCCGTCTCCGTTCATAATGACGTTTACATCTTCGCGTTCCTCGACGATTCTGCTCTCGAAAGCCGGATGCATGAAAGTAGCTCCGCCTATGCTTTTTATTTTGTCGAAGGAGAAGAATATATCCGCCTCGTCGTTATTGCATATATTGTTGTCGCGGAAAATATCCCATTCAGTAAAATTTTCCTCCCAGTAACCGAATTCCATGTTAAAGCATCTGTCCACCGGCTGAAAGTGCATCTGGCGATTGAAACGTTCTCTGGCTGTCATGCTGCTTTTCCACGGTGAAACTATGGGATTTATTGTTTTCATTAAGATTCAGTCCTTTCAGATTTATATATAATAGTATTATAAAAAGTATCTCTTGTGAATGCATTAAAGTTGGATTATTATATCTTAAAGTAATATTGAGGTGTTTGTGAAGCGTATAATGGCGGATGAGATTGAGCCTGATGTCAGGCATGCAAATTACTGCTCTGTTCCAGTAGGCAGTTCGTGGGGGCCGCGCCGTATTCCGGACTTCGAAATGCTGCTTGCTCTCCGTGGGCGTTTTGAGTTTATAAACCATGAGACTGGGGAAAATATTGTGCAGGAGCCGGGAACTCTTCTTGTCATATATCCCGATGAGCTTCATACCTACAGACTTGATCCGTCAGCTCACAAGGAAGGTTTTTTCAGCTGCATTCATCTTGAGCTAAGGAAAGATATCAACCGTAAGAAGAACCCTCTGCGTCCGCATCCTTTTCCACGACGTCTGACAAATTGCGTCAAGGACACTATGATTCAGGAACTCTTTAAGAAGGCTGAACATGAAAACACTTGCGGAGGAACTTACAGGGATGCTTTGCTTTCTTTGGTAGTCAAAGAAATTTGGCTTAGACTGTCCGAGAAATGGGCTGCTCCTGAAGAAGCGGGACACTCTGCGCGTCTGGCTGAGATGATTGAGTTCCTGAGATCAACGCGCCTCTCGCATCCCGGACGCGCTGAACTTGCTGTTCATTTTCACCTCAGTCCGCAGCATATTAATCTGATATTCAGACGAGAGACGGGCATGAGTCCGGTGACTTTCCTGCACAAGGAACTTATGCGTGATGCCTATAATATGCTTCTCGTTGAGCAGTTGAGTGTAAAAGAAACTGCGGATAGATTGGGCTTTGCAAACCAGTTTTACTTTTCGCGTGTCTTCAAAAAGATAATGGGCTTTCCTCCTGCCTTGCGACGTTAATCTTGTAAACTTCAAAGTCTGGTCAATATTATACGAGAACATGGAAGGCTGCTGATGAAAGCACGGGAACTTATCCGCGACAACTATATTGATCCGGCTATAGGCTTTGATATTTCCTATCACTCGATCATCTGGAACAAGGATGGTCGTAATGAGTCTTTGCCGGGCGGCGGCAATATCCATTATCACAGCATTCCTGCTGCGGGAACCTTGCCGCATTCACACGAATTTGCCGAGATAATCCTGATCATGCGAGGCGGTATCACGCATCTCGTCAACGGTGAAAACAGACAGCTTGACGCCGGTACTCTGATTTTTGTAAGGCCGTCCGACACGCATAGTTTTAAACCTCTGCATAACGAATCATGTGAAATGCTTATACTCGCTTATCAGCTTGAGATGTTGCTGACTCTCAGCCAGTTTTTCGAAAACGATTCATTCATGTGGCGTTATACTGAACACGTTATGCCGCCTACATTTGTTCTCAATCCTGACGAGTCGGAAACTCTTGCAAACCGTCTTCTGAATGTGCAGAGCGATCCCTTTGTGTCTCCGACTTTGATGAAGACCAAGACCAAGGTTATTCTTGCCGACTTATTCACTCGTTATTTTCTGGAGGATATGTCCTCTCTTGAGCAGACGAATGTACCGGAATGGCTTTCTGCCCTCTGCCGGAAAATGCAGCAGGAGGACAATCTTAAAATCGGACTCAAGCGCATGCAGAAACTCGCCTGTAAAACGCCTGAACATTTATGCAAGGCATTCAGGCAGTATTTGAATAAGACTCCTACTGAATTCCTGAATGAATTGAGGGTGAATTACGCCGCCCGCCGCCTATCCGATTCCAAGGACGAAATTATGGCGATTTCACTTGATTTGAACTTTCAGAGCCAGAGCCATTTCTATAAACTCTTCAAGCAGTTTTACGGTGTGACTCCGGCTCAATACCGAAAGAATGCCGGAGCCCGCCGCCGCGTATTGTAATACTTGCTAAAATCTCAGTTAATGCCTGAAAAATCCTTCAGAGCTTTTATGTAGGCTTCGATGTTGTCCCACGGGACTTCGGGTTCGACAAGGTGAGTCGGAGTACAGAGGAGTCCTCCTTTTTTACCAGCGATTTCAAGATTGCGGAGCGTGGTCTTTCTTACGTCTTCGGGACTTCCGAACGGGAATGTTGTCTGGGTTCCTATCGTTCCCCAGAAGGAGAGGACGGAGCCGTATTCGGAATGTATCTCCTCGAAACTCATGCATTCCGGTTGGATCGGATTTAGGACATCTATTCCGGCCTCGATTAAGTCAGGTATGAACGGACTGATGTAGCCGCAGGAATGATAGCTGACGATAATGTCCGGGTTTGCTGCTTTCGCAGCGGTGATAATGCTTTTCAGGCGTTCTTTAAAGAAACGTCGATAGTCATCCACCGAGAACATTATCGCGTGCTGCATGCCGATGTCGTCGCCGAGATGAATATGATCAACTCCGCATGCTGCGTAGGCTTCAGCGCTTTTGCAGGCCAGTTCTGTGATCCTGTCCAGATGGTATATGGTCAGCGGATCATCTGTCATCATGCCTATCATCATTTCCTCCATGCTGCGCATGTACCAGGCTGTTTCCCATATTGAGCATGCCATCATAGCAGAAGCGATGAGTCCGCGGGAATGAATGTCCTCCACCTGTTTTTTTACCTGATCACGCAGGGAATCATCGAATTCAGGATAAGGGTAACGCTGAAACTCTTCGAGCGAACTGAATTTTTCCATCGGATGATACATGCGAGTCATGTGCATCGAGCCTGGCGCCGGTTCGTGGGCGATTCCCCAGCGGTCTATGCTTGTTCCCGGATTGAAGGACTGTCCGGGATAAAACTGCATGCCGCCCTCAAAAGTCTGCCTCAGAAATGAGTACCGTATGTTTTCCCAGGGAAACTCGAAGAATTTCCTGTATGAAGTATTTTTTCCGTGCAAGGATTTGAATTTCTCCTCCTGTGAGGGGCATAAATCAAATTGCGCCGGGATATACTCAAAGCCTTTTCTTCTCCAGATATTAAGCAGGTTTTCTCGAGGGGAATATTTCATGATAAGTTCTCCATGTTTTTCTTTTTATATTATTATATGATATTGAATGTCTTTGTTCTTCAGTTTATAATTGATAATAATATTCATAAAATGATAAGTATAATCATGGAGCGCGCCTGTGTATCACTTCTGTATAGATTTTCAGATGAGCCGTTTCATCCGTTCTTTTCCGACAACATTGCGTCTGGCTATGGAGACTCAGTTTTCTTCTGACTATCATTGCATGTGCGGGAGTCGTCACGGAGGACTTTTTGTCTACACTCTTGAGGGCAGGGGCGTATTCAGGAAGAACGGAAAGGAATATGCTCTTCTTCCCGGGACAGCCTATGCTCTTTGCGGCAGTGATGAGAGGATTGAGTATTATTATCCTGAGGATTCATCAGAGCCGTGGAAGTTTATGTGGATTGCCTTTGAAGGAGAGCTCTTTGAAACAATCCTTTCCGGCATTATAGAAACATACGGACATATTTACAAATACCGGAAAAAACATCCTCTTATTGAGAAACTCATGACGTATCAGGCTTATTCAAAAACTGAAACAATATTGAGTCCTGATGAGTACGGCAAGATTATTTATGGAGTTCTGAATTCTCTTGCGGAGTCTTCCGAGCGTGGACTGCGTAGAGAGGAGTCCCACGATATCATCAGCCTTGTTAAGAGAGCGGTAGCTGAAAGTCTGCCGTCCGGTATAAGTCCCGACGAAGTTGCCGGAAAGCTGGGGATTTCACGTGAGCATATGGGACGCGTTTTCAAGGAAAGCTGCGGTCTTACTGTGATTGAATATATTCTGCGTCAGAAAATGTTTTACGCTTCCTATCTTCTCAAGGAATCGAAGCGGAGCATCAAGGAGATCGCTGGCGAATGCGGCTATGAAACGGAGTCGAATTTCTGCCGCGCCTTCAAGACTTACTCAGGCGATACTCCGAGATCATTCCGGCTCCGCGGCTCAATTCATTCGATATATTGAAACTTGATTGTGTTTTCGCGGCTCGGAGTGGATGTGTTCTCACTGATTTTTATTTTAAATTTTATTTTTCAGCTATGATTGTTATCATTCCGTTCAGGTTGTCGGTACTGACTTTTGCGAAGCCTGATTCTTTAATATATGCAAGAATGATTTCCGGGGAGAGCCGGAGTTTTACATACGAGCTCTTTTTGAAGTTCCAGAGACCTGCTTCATTGCGTTCGTAAAGCAGATCGTGAACAAAGACTTTTTCCGCTGTGTACTCCAGAAAACAGGTCAATATGCGTTTCTCATCGCTTTTTACGGGGATGAAGCGACTGAGTCCCTGAAGCTCCTGAGAGAGATCCCGGAAGCTGACGATGAATTTGCCTCCATTCTCCAGACTTTTGAAAACTTCGACGCAGAGAGTCTTTACAGTTTCCTGAGACTCAAGATGAAGTATGGTGTCGGTCATGCAGACTGCAAGAGCGATTTCGCTCTTGCAGTGCTTTTGAAAATTCATGAGATCGTCATGGATCACGTTTATTTTTAGATTTTCCGCATGGGATTTCAGTTCGGAGAGCAGTTTTTCATCCGTGTCAATCGCAATGACCTGAAAGCCCATTCTTGCGAGAGGAATGGACTGAAAACCGCATCCTGAACCTAAATCGACGGCTGTTCCTCTGCATGAGATTCCTGCTCTCTCAAAAAAATCAGCATTGCGCTTACAGGCAGAATCGAAGCCTCCGCACATCCATGAATAAATCTCAGCCAGCAATCCATCGTAATGTTCCTGTACCGATCCCATGAGTATTTAACCTTTTTCCTGTTGCTTCAGTCTTCCATTAGACAGACTAGCAGGTTCCAGTTCATAAAGCCGGGGCCTGATATGCCTTTACCTGTTTCGGGACTGTAATATTCATGGATTTTTCCGTTTTTAGCGTAGTCGTCGGCAAGCAGTTTCTTGGTGTTGAGTGCCAGCTCGTCTGCTTCGCGTTTGAATCCATAATTCACGAGTCCTTTCCAGACCACATAATTTGCGATGATCCAGATCGGGCCTAGCCAGTTGCTTGGATTGCCGCGTACTGCTTCCGGCGAATACATGCGTTCATCGGCGGCTAGCGTGCGGATTCCGAAATCAGTCCAGAAGCGTTCCTTTTTAACAAGATGTTCATTTACCATTCTCGCGGCAAAATCCTTGTTCGCTATCTTGCAGAAAAGCGGAACGAAGGAGACCCAGCAGCCGACTTTCAGCGGAATGCAGTCCCAGAAAGGCTTGAGGTTGATGTTGAGATTCGGAATATGCGCGTTTGCCGTGAGATTCTGGCGGCAGAGCACATCGACAGTGTAGTAAAGACCGTCGCGTTTGTCTGCGCAATATTTGTTGATCTTGTTCTTGAGTTCTTCGGCTTCTTTTCGGAACTTGTCCGCAAGTTCCTTATTGCCGCCTTCACTTGCAAAATCAGCAGCCGCTTCGAGGTCTGAATATATCAGACAGTTGAGGTAGATTGACGCGCTTGAAAATGGAGGTCTTCCCCAGCTTGACGGATCGTCATCAACTCCGATTGCGATGTCGTTTGCCCATACATAAAGCGATGTATTCTGATTGAGATAACGCTGCTTGTAACAGTCAAAAAAGCGGACAAGTTTTTCGAGTATCGGACTTATTTCCTTGGAATCGATTCCTCCGTGCTTGAGAAGCAGTTTGCAGAATTGTCCGATAACCGGTTTAGCCATATTGTTTTTTTGATTTTCGACACATTCGAAAACATCGGGACACTTGTATGTCATCATAATCGGCAGACTGCCGTCCTTGCCCTGATGTTCGAGTATATTCAGCAAAGCGCCTCTGGCGTGCTTGATGGTAACATCTTTGAGCTTGCTGTCCTTGTTTTTCTCCGCGATTCCGAGCAGTGCTGTTGCCGCCCAGAATGAATCCCAGTCCCAGAGGTTTTTAGAGTAAGATCCTCCCGGATCGAGATAGGGGTGATTAAGACATCCCTCCGCTTCGCGGAACATTGTGTCTGCATGGCTGCTGCAAAAAGAATACAGCGCCTCGAACGATTCATTTTTTGTCATCGGTTGCTCCCTTAAATTTTTCCCGCAGTAAACCTGCCAGTCTTTTGCAATTTTACAAGAGGAGCAGAGGGATGACTTACTTATATTTTGTGCCGACGCCGAGTTTTACGGGGGCTTGATTGTAATAATTCATAGCCTCGGGGAGCATCTTCTGGAGTTCTTCGATACGTTTTTTGCCGAGAGGGTGGGTGGAGAAGTATTCGCCTACTGAACTGGTGCTGTCGGCTGCGGCGAATTTCTGCCAGAAAGTGACAGCGCAACGCGGGTCGTATCCGGCTTTTGCCATCAGGATGATACCCATTTTATCGGCTTCGTATTCATGGACACGACTGTATGGGAGGATTCCGCCGATATTGGTGGTGACTCCATAGGCGATTTCCGCGACGGTTCCGGCACCGGAACTGGAGAGCACCTGAGCTCCGGCGGACTGCACCATTTCCTGAGACATGCGTTCTCCGCCGTGACGGGCAAGGGCGTGGCTGACTTCATGACCTATGACAGCCGCAAGTTCTCCATCGTTGTCCATGTACTGGAAAATAGCGGTGTAGACGGCGATTTTGCCGCCGGGCAGACAGTAGGCGTTCGGGACATTTGAGTCGAAGACTCTGAATTCCCAGTTGTAGGAGGGCTTGTCAGCGGCTTTGGCAATGTTCTTGCCGACGCGGTTGAGTGCTTGATTATAAGTGACATTAGTAGAGATCTTTTCTTCCTGATTGACCTGTTGCCAAGCTTCCTCTCCGAGTTCGTTTTCATAGGATTCGCTGGTAAGTACGAACTGGCTGCGTCCGGTGTAAGGGACGGTCTGGCATCCGGTCAGGACGGAGACAAGAGCAAGAAAAACAATAAGAAAAGAAACTTTAGCAAAGAACTTCATATTAATACCCTCTCAGTTATAAAAACGCCTCTGTCACTTTATGCAGAGTAAATATACTACCAGAACCAAGGCCAGAACATAATTGAGCCAGCCTGCTTCCTTATGTTTTCCGGCGAGGAGTTTGATGATCGGATACGCTATAAAACCGAGCATCATTCCATCGCCGATACTATATGAAAACGGAATAGAAACAAGTATAAGGAAGGCAGGGATGGATTCACTAAGCTCATCCCATTCTATGTCCTTGATATTCTTCATCATCATAACACCGACGATGAGAAGAGCAGGGCCTGTAATCGCATTGCATGAGGCCACCATTTTAATGAATGGAGCCATGAACATGGCGGCAAGAAAACAGAGACCTGCGACAATGGCGGTGAGTCCTGTCCTGCCGCCTTGTGCGACTCCGGCGGCGCTTTCGATGAAAGCCGTTACGGTGCTGTGTCCGCAGACAGAGCCGACGACTGTTCCGGCGGCATCGGAAGCAAAGGCGCGTTCGGCATTTGGAAGACTGTTGTTCTTCATGAGATTTGCCTGAGTGCCGACTCCGATCAATGTCCCCAGAGTATCAAAGACATCCATAAAGAGAAATATGACGATCAGCGGGAAAAGCGTGCCGAGATGCTGGAAAACTGTCATGAGATCGAATTTTGCGAAAACAGGAAGCGGATCGGGCGGAACTGAAAATGGAATATCAGGCGTTATTTTTCCGGCAAGCATGGCTATTGCGGCGGAGACAATGATACCGAAGAGAATAGCGCCTCGTACTTTCATAATGCTGAAAGCGGCAGTCGCAATCAAGCCGCACATGAATATAAGAGTTGTTGAAGTGCCGAATTCGCCCATTTTAAGATTATTGTGATCAATTTCAATGATGCCGCTGCCGCGGAGTCCGATTAGGGCAATGAAGAGTCCTATTCCGCATGTGATGCCAGCTTTCATGCTGGGACTGATGGCGTCCAGAAGGAGTTTCCGCAGATTGCAGAGAGAGAGCAGCGCGAAAAGTACGCCCGATATGAAAACAATCCCCAGCGCCGTCTGCCAGACGGTATCGGATTCACCTGATTTCAGGCCCGTGGCGGCGGCGCATGCCGGAAGAACCGTCAGGACGAAAAAGAAATTTTCTCCCATGCCGGGAGCGAGTGCGACAGGATAGTTTGCAAGGAATCCCATGAGAATGGAACCGAATGCGGCGGCGATGCATGTTCCTGTTATAAGCGCGTCAAAACTCATTCCGGTGCTGAATCCGAAGAGCTGTCCGGACATCACGGCAGGCTGGATGAATATTATGTAAGACATTGTGGCAAAGGTTGTTAATCCGGCTATAAGCTCGGTTGATACCGTGCTTTTCCGCGCTTCGCAGCCGAAGTATTTTGAGAGACTGTTCCGTATAGAGTCCAGAGACATATTCCGAATTCTTTCTCCTGAATGAGTTTCCGATGTTGAAGATGAGCGTCAACAGGTTTAATTTACCCTGCAATCCGGAAAATCAAAATATGATAAACCGGCATGATGTCATTAAATCGTTTTCATTATATAATGGAAGCAGTCACATCAATGCCGTAAAAGACATTTGAAAGAAAGGACAGGAGGTGTCGGGAAAGGGCATTATCCGAACGGATGTGCCGCCTGAGAAAAAGAATTCGGTATCTTTTGCAACGGCGGATCAAGGGATGAATCCGTCAGGAACCGGAAACAACCTGAAACAGGTGGATTTATGGCAAAAAAAACAGTAAAAAAGAGCGTCGCGGCCGCAAAGGCACAGGAAAAGAAAATATATGTTCTTGATACCAACGTGCTGCTTTACAGTGCTCAGTCGATAGATTCATTTGAAGACAATACCGTAGTGATTCCGATGGTTGTGATTGAAGAGCTCGACCGCTTTAAAAAGCATCAGGACGAACTTGGTCGCAACGCCCGTCAGGTCATAAGAAGACTTGATGAACTCCGTCAGCGCGGAAAACTCTGCGACGGCGTGAAACTTGATCCTCTACCCGGCAAAGAGCCAGGCACTCTGAAAATTCTTACCAACGGAGAACATTCCAAAGCTACCGGTCTGGACAACGAAGTTCCGGACAACAGAATTCTTAACGTCGCCTACACTCTTCACAAGGAGGAAACACTTCCTGTAATCCTGATTTCCAAGGATATCAATCTCCGTCTGAAAGCCGATGTCCTCGGCGTACAGGTTGAGGACTTTGAGAAGCAGCGAGTCAATTTTGATGAACTCTATACCGGCTATCGCGAATTGAACGTTCCAGGTTCCATTGTAGACGAGTTCTATCAGTCCCGTAAAGTTGAACTGCCAGCCGTCGAGCTGATGGCAAATGAATTCGTCCTTCTCCGCGACAACGCCAATACCAAGCACACCGCCATGGGACGCGCAAGGTACGGCAACACTGTCGAAATGCTCCAGTCCATCATCACCGATGACAAGGTCTGGAACATACATCCGAGAAACAAGGAACAGAGAATGGCGCTCGACCTTCTCATGGATCCCGAAATCCAGATTGTAACCCTGATCGGACAGGCCGGATCGGGCAAGACTATTCTTGCTCTTGCCGCGGCGCTGGAGTCTGTTCTCCAGCACAACAATTACGAGAAAATTCTGGTATCCCGTCCTATTGTCCCGCTTGGTAACGACATCGGTTATCTGCCGGGCAGCAAGGAGGAGAAACTCAGCCACTGGATGCAGCCGATATTCGACAATCTCGACTATCTCATGCACACCGACCGCAAGGATACTCAGGCGGTCAGAAAACAGATCGACGAACTGATGAGAAGCCATAAGCTGGAACTCGAAGCCATAACCTATATAAGAGGCCGAAGCATTCCGCGCCAGTTCGTCATCGTTGACGAAGCACAGAACCTCACTCCTCATGAAGTGAAAACCGTGATAAGCCGTGCCGGTGAAGGTACTAAATTAGTACTCACTGGAGACCCTTATCAGATCGACAACCCCTATCTCGACGCGTCCAGCAACGGACTCAGCTATACTGTTGAACGTTTCAAACGTCTTCCGATTCACGGACACGTCACACTAAGAAAAAGCGAAAGGAGCCCGCTCGCAGCGGCTGCCGCCGAATATCTCTAAATCGGCGCGGTCTCTATTGAAAAGAGGCTTTAAAAAAGAAGTATGTTGAATTTTATCAGTCGTAAGTTAAAGGAAATTTTCAAGTTTAAACTAAGTTCCGCCAAGAAGCCTGCGCCGCTTCATCAGTCAGGAAAGAGTCCGAAGGCATCTGCACCGCAGGAGCCTTCGGAGTCCGCCCGCAGACGCAAGGACAGAAATCATAGAAAGCCCCAGCGTCACGACGGAACTGCAAACCAGGCTCAGCCGCAGAGAGTTTCGGGAAAGGAGCACGGGAGAAAGCCAGCAGCGCCGAAGGCTCCGAAAGCTCCGCGTCAGGAGCATGTTTCATGCGCCTACAAAGAGCCGACTCCTCCGCCGCCATTGCCGGAAATCGTGGAGTGTTCTCCTGAAGAAGGCAAGCTGCGTTTCACAGATCTTCCGATCGAGAAAAGCATCATGGCGGGTATTCAGGATGCAGGTTTCAAGTTCTGTACTCCGGTTCAGCAACAGTGTCTGCCCCCGGCTCTTCAAGGCAGGGACATCACCGGACAGGCTCAGACAGGAACAGGCAAAACTGCCGCTTTCCTTATTGCCGCCTTTCAGCACCTCCTGAAGAATCCCAGAGAGAACAGAAGAGCAGGTTCCTGCCGCGTTCTGATTCTCGCTCCCACAAGAGAGCTGGCTCTTCAGATCGACAAGGATGCCTCAATGCTCGGCAAGTACTGCGGATTCCGCAACCTTACTGTCTTCGGCGGTATGGGCTACAAGGAGCAGATGGACGCCCTCAAGCATCCTGTCGATATTCTTGCCGGAACACCGGGACGTATCATCGACTATCTGCACAAGCGCATACTCGACCTTTCACAAGTCGAGATTCTTGTCATTGACGAAGCCGACAGAATGCTTGACATGGGCTTTATTCCCGATGTCAGACGAATTGTTTCTTCAATGCCCAGACCGGAGAATCGCAAGACAATGTTCTTCAGCGCGACTCTCTCCAACGATATCCTCTGCCTTGTTGACAAGTGGCTCTGCAATCCTGTGACCGTTGCCATTGAGCCGGAACAGAAAGTTACAGACCTTATCGAGCAGACTTTCTATGCTGTTTCGGCTTCCGAAAAGCTGCAAGTTCTTCTCTGGGTTCTCAAGAGTAATCCGGATGCCAGAATCATTGTATTCGGTAACTGGAAGGACAGAAATCATCATCTGCTTTCCAGTCTGCGCGGCAACGGTGTAAAGTGCGAAGAGCTCTCCGGAGACGTCCCGCAGAACAAGAGAATCACGATTCTGGAAAAATTCCGCAGTGGAAGCATCAACGTGCTTGTCGCGACTGATGTCGCCGCCCGCGGTATCCATGTCGACGGCATTACTCACGTGGTAAACTACGATATTCCGGAACGTCCTGAAGACTATGTTCACAGAATCGGCAGAACCGGACGTGCCGGCGTTACCGGCAAATCGATAAGCCTTGTCTGTGAATACGGAGCCTTCAACCTCTCCGGAATAGAGACTTATCTTAAGACCACGATCAAGACGGAGCAGCCGCCGGAGCATGTCTTCGAAATAGTTCCTCTTCATGCCGAGCCTGACCGCAACGGTTCCGGCTCAATGTCCCATCATAGCAGAAGCTCCGGATCGACGTCTCAATCCCATCACAGACGTCCGCCGCAGCGCCGCAGATAAGCACCTGTAAAACAGACAATAAAAAAGCCGCAGTACTAAAATCACTGCGGCTTTTCAGTTCTTCCTTACGCATCGGATTGTTTATACTTTTTCGTCTTCATTCATAGGCCATATACTCAAGGGAAGTAAATAATTTGATGATTTCGTAATCATGAGCGTATTTCCTGAGTGCATGACAGTTTGCCTATCTGCGTCTTTTGATGGACAGAATGGACTATACGGACGCAATGGACAAGACAAGATCAGGGCAAACTGTGATTGGTGATAATGTTTTACAGAATTTCATGATGTAAGTGTCTGATTACCAAGTTTTATCTTTCGTGTACTTCGTGCTGCTATCCGTCAATTTCTAGTTTTTTGCTAAGATTTTTCCATTTTTGAGGGACATTTGATGGGTAGTGCCGTCAGTCCCTTGACGGCTTCTCTTCCCATTGCCTCCGGCGTTTAGTGTCTAATGGTTCGACGGCAAGGGACTGCCGTCGCTACCCGTTATCAGTTCACTAGTGATTAAAGAACATTCAGACCTAAGTCTTTAATTATAAAAATACTACTTTCTGCATTTTTTCGTGCCCTTCGTGGTTTCAATTCCCCCTTGGGGTGCGGCTATGCAGCTAGGATGTCCGGTCAAGCTATCATGACCGGACTCCTTATGAAAAGCTGCTCTTATACGGAGAAGGGGTTTTCTCCGGGGTAGGGGAGACTGGACGGGAGAGCTGTCGACGGGGCTTTGCCTGTCAGGTATTTGACCGCGTCGAAAAGAACTCTGCCGGAATGCTTGAACGCCAGCGCTGTATGATGCGGATAATTGCCGCCTACAATAACATGTCTGTAGAATCGACTCATCTCCTTGACCGCAATGACTCCGATCGCGCCGAAGGAACAGGGATCAATATCGAGTACATGTCCGTTGGCGACGTAGCTGCGAAGTTCGCTGTCCGCAGTGGACTGGATGCGGAAGATGGTAGCTTCGCCGGGCTTCAGATTTCCTTCGAGAGTTCCTCTGGTGATGACGGGCTTTTTGCCGTCCTCCATTAGACGGTTCATAATCAGCTGGAATTTTATTGAGCAGTCGCCGCAGAGACAGCATGACGGGGTGTTTCCGCAATGGAAGCCCATGAAGACATCGTTTTCGGAATAGGCTCCGAGATTCTTCTTGTTGAGCATGTCCTTAGGCACTGTGTTGTTGATGTCGAGAATTGTCACGGGAGCGTCTGATGCGAGCTGCGCCATGTATTCGGAGACAGCGCCGTAGATATCGACTTCGCAGGCTGCCGGGATGCCGGAGGCGGCGAGGCGGCTGTTCACGTAGCAGGGAACGAAACCGAAGGCCTTTTCAAAGGCAGGCCAGCATTTGTTCGCGAAGACACCGAACTGACGCGAACCGAGATTCTTTGCCATGAAGTCCTTGAGGGCGCTTTCGAACTGGGCGAGCTGTTTTATCATGTCGGGATAAGTGTTGCCCTTGCCGAGTTCCTTAGTCATGTCCTTCGCGATGGCGGCGATGTCCTTGTTGGATGCCGCGCTTTTGTAAAGCTCAAGCATGTCGAGTTCGCTGTTTTCCATCACTTCGACACCGAGATTGTAAAGAGATTTGATCGGCGCGTTGCATGCGTAGAAGTCATGAGGACGCGGTCCGAAGGCAAAGACTTTCAGGTTCTTTATGCCGATGACGACTTTGGCTACTTTGGCGAAATGTTCGATTTCCTTGGCGAGTTCGCCGGGAAGTCCGACCGGGTTTTCGGGAATGTACGCTTTGAGGTTTCTGAGCGCGATGTTATAAGAAAGATTGAGAAGTCCGCAATAGGCATCGCCTCTGCCGTTGATGAGATCTTTTCCGCTTTCCTCGGCGGCGGCGCAGGCCATGACGGGGCCGTCGAATTTTTGCATGAAAATGGTTGACGGTCCTTCGGGGCCGAAGTTTCCAAGGTATACAACAGCGGCGTTAGCGCCTTTTTTAGCGAGCTCGGAGAGGGCTTTGAGAGCGTCGTTTTCGTTTTCGATGATTGTCTCGGCGGCAACGATGTCGGCATCAATGTTTTTTGCGGCTGCGACGAGATTTTTGAGGCGTTTTCTGGACAGTTCAATGGGGAAGCAGTCGCGGCTGACGGCGACGATTCCGATTTTGACGGACGGAGAATTGATCAGTTTTCCTTTTGTCATAAAAGACAGGCTCCTTAGTTTTTCGCATACATAAATATTTGCTAAAGAAACGTTGGGAGCCTGAATCAGACAAGGAAAAAATCAGTGTTTTCCAGTGCTGCCGAAGCCGCCCGCGCCTCTTGTGCTGTCGCTGAGATCGTCGGCAGGAACCATGTCGACATCGGGCAGTTCGTTGATGACCATCTGCGCGATGCGTTCGCCGCGCTTGACGCTGTAAGCTGTCTCGCCCGCGTTGAACATGATTACGCCGACTTCGCCGCGATATCCGGCATCAACAGTGCCGGGACTGTTCAGAACGGCGAGGGAGTGCTTGAGAGCCATTCCGCTGCGCGGTCTCACCTGAGCTTCAAACCCTATGGGCAGTTCCAGGAAAAGTCCTGTTGCCACGAGAGTTGTTTTTCCCGGTTCCAGAACGATTTCGACTCTGGATTTCAGGTCGAACGCTGCATCGTCGTGATGAGCCTTCGCCGGTTTCAGATCGTCACAGCCTTCCGCCATCTTGAATTTTACGGTCACTTTTGTCGGCATTTTTTACCTGCTTTCATTTTTAGTATATATCATTGTACACGCAAATGGAAGGGCGTTTTTAAATAAATATCAAAAATTGATATAATTCATTGAGCCCATGTTTTTGATAAGTCTTTTGACTTATCGCGTCCGGTAATATAAATTCATAAAACCTATTTTTCAGGGGACAGCATGAATAAAATTGAAAACATATCGCCGGGACTTCTGACGCTGCTTGTAAATGCGGCAGAAAAAGGAGCCTCAGATCTCTTCCTGACTGCCGGAAAAAAGCCTTCAATCAGGCTGAACGGACTTCTTGAAACTGTCAATGCTTCGGTCATAACGGCACAGGAGCTTGAGAGTCTGAGGAAAGCGGTGGCGTCCCCGAAGGCAGAGGAACTTTATCGCGAGACCGGAGCCTGTGATTCCGGAATCAGTCTGCCGGACGGCAAGCGCTTCCGTCTCAATTTTTTCATGTCCACTTATATGCCATGTGTTGCGGCGAGATATCTGAATTCTGGCGACAATCTGGATTTTGAGACTCTGAACCTTCCTGCGGATGCCTTGACGCAGCTGGCTTCGAACCGTCGAGGTCTGATTCTTATCGCCGGAAGCGCCGGGAGCGGAAAATCAACTACGATGAGCGCTCTTGTCAACTGCATCAACCGCAGCTCATGCCGTCATATTATTACTATCGAAGATCCTGTCGAGTATATTCATTCGGATATAAAATCCCTGATTACGCGCCGCGAAATACTGAGCGATTCGCCTTCTTTTCAGGAGGCTTTGAAAAATGCCATGCGCGAGAATCCGGATGTCATTGTAATCGGAGAAATGCGCGATCTCGATACAATGAAAACAGCAATCAGCGCGGCACTTACCGGACATCTTGTCATAAGCACAATTCATACGACAGACGCTTTTCAGTCGATTGAACGAATCATCAACTACTTCCCCGATAGAATGCGCGAGCAGGCAGCCGAGGACATCGCGGCATGTCTGAAAGGAATCGTCGCGCAGCGTCTTATCAGACGTTCGGACTGCAATGGCATGGTTCCGGCTAATGAAATTCTGCTCAATACTCCGCACATAAAAAATCTTATCTCGTCCCGCAATTTCAAGGAGCTGGACGAGGCTATCAAGAGAGGGCACGAAGAAGGCATGGTAACCTTTACGCGTGCGATTTCCGATCTCTACAAAAAAGGCTTTATTTCCGCTGAAGACGGTGCCAGCGCCGCCACAAACCGCGACGAATTTCTGCTTCACATAGGAGGCATGGAAACCGGAATTGAGACCTTCCGCAATACAGCATCGGAAGAGAATCAGAACGACGGAAGAATCAACATGAAGCGTCTGCTTCATTCAGCCGTGGCGAACGGAGCAAGCGACCTCATTCTCAGCGCCGGTTATCGTCCCGCCGTGCGTTTTAACGGAGAAGTGACTCCGCTTGCTGCTGATCCCTTGACAAGTCAGGATACAAAACGTCTGCTTTTCAGCGTGATGAGTCCACGGCAGCGCGCGATTTTTGAGGAAACACGAGAAGTCGATTTCGCTCTTACTCTGAATATAAGAAGAAGCGGACAGGATGCTCAGTCGCCAGGTTCTCCATGCCGTTTCAGAGTGAACGGGTTTTATCAGCGCGGTCATGTCGGTATCGCTGTACGAGTGATTTCGCAGACTATTCCTTCGGCCGAGGCGTTGAGAATTCCGCTTTCAGTCATGGCTATGGCGGATAAAAAACAGGGACTTATTCTTGTAACAGGGCCTACGGGACACGGCAAGAGTACTACTCTGGCAAGCATGATCGACAGAATCAATTCGTCAAGGTGTTGCCATATTATCACAGTTGAGGATCCTGTTGAGTACGTACATCCTCAGAAAAAGGCAATAGTTGAACAGCGTGAGCTTCACGCTGATACTCTCAGTTTTTCCAATGCGCTCAAGTATGTGCTGCGTCAGGATCCCGATGTGATTCTCGTCGGCGAGATGCGCGACCTTGATACAATAGCAGCCGCACTGACTGCCGCCGAAACAGGACATCTTGTACTGGCTACGCTGCACACGAATGATGCAGCTCAGACGATAGACCGAATTGTTGACTGTTTTCCGTCGCATCAGCAGAATCAGGTGAGATTGCAGCTTTCGGGCGCACTGCTCGGGATTGTCGCGCAAAGACTCATTCCGCGTCAGGACGAAAAAGGACGTATTGCGGCGTTTGAAGTGCTTGTCGCCAATACTGCGATCAGAGCTTTGATACGCGACGGCAAGAGTCATCTTATAAAGTCGTCGATGGAAACAGGCAGCCGCGACGGAATGAAAACCATGGAGAAGTCGCTGAAAGAGCTTTACGAGCAGAATTTCATTTCCATGGAAGAGTATATGAGTTATGTTAGAACCGCGGATGAAATCCGCAAATAATACAGGCATAAAAATGTTCAGAATAGGATGCGGATACGATGTTCACAAGCTGGTTGAAGACAGAAAATTGATTCTCTGCGGAGTCGATATTCCCTGGGAAAAAGGCCTGCTCGGACACAGCGACGCCGATGTGGCGGTTCATGCTTTCATGGATGCCATACTCGGCGCTTTGGCACTAGGAGACATCGGCAAGTGGTTTCCGGACAACGACGCATCCTTCAAGGGAGCTGACAGCCTGAAGCTTCTGACTCACATAATGAAGTCGCCGGAGCTTTCCGGCTGGGCAATAGAAAATGCCGATATCACAATTATCGCGCAGCGTCCGAAAGTCTCACCTTACATTCAGGAAATGCGTCGTAACATCGCGCTTGCCGCCGGAGTCGAGCTCGAAAGAATCTCCGTCAAAGCCACTACTACCGAAAAACTAGGCTTCTGCGGTCGCGGCGAAGGCATAGCCGCCGAAGCCGTTGTGCTCATGTCCCGTTCCTGACTCAGTAAATGGCACAAGTTGTGACACAATGTCACAGCTTGTGCGTTTGTGGGAAGTTTTTGTTGTTTGTTTTAAGTCCTTTATTATTAAGTTTTTGGATGTTTTTGATTCTTGTTTGGCACGGGCGTTGCTAAATAGAAAACCAAAACCGTTCAACAAATTTAAACTTAAAAAAGGAGATGGTATGAATAATTAGCTGGGACTCGCGGCATCAGCTTTGAAGCGGTAGAATTAGGCGATGAACTCT
>JAKJHH010000329.1:2811-3060 GCA_022703965.1 Verrucomicrobiota bacterium | reverse complement strand
TCAGTTTTGTCATTTTCTTGATACCTCGATTCTTGTAGATTTTCTTTTTCAGATAAGTACAGCTAAGTATTGGGGGAGAGTGTGAGAGGGGGAAAGAAACCCTGTTTTTCTATGAGAAGGTACACTACGCCCTTGCGTTTTTATCTCTCATATTCCTGTTCGCGAAGTCTCTGCATTTCCTGATGGCGGTGATAGAATTCCAGCGCCTTCAGGATGTATTCTTCGGCCTGCTTCTGAGGGACACTCTTT
>JAKJHH010000329.1:0-2801 GCA_022703965.1 Verrucomicrobiota bacterium | reverse complement strand
GGCACTCTGCTTGGAATCAGTTTCCGGAAACGATCCATAGAGACATACAGTTTTTCCTTCTGGTTTGGCTTTTCCTCGGTCATGATGGACTCGATTACCTCTGGTGTAAGTCTGCCCTCCTGCGAGAATTTGCGCATTTTGATTGCCTGGGCATGAGACGGAGTGGCGTCAGTCATCTCCATCGCGTCCATAAGGCTCTCCTGCTCGCTTGTTTTCAGATAAGAAAGCTCCACGGCAGGACGCATGGCAATCTGGCCTTCATCAACTTTTTCAAGTATTCCGGGCTCAAGAGCAGTGAGGCGGATATAGCGTTTTATTTGAGTAGCGCTATCTCCTACAGTATCCGAAAGCTCTTGATTTGAACGTTCTCCAGACTTCGGTCCCACTGGGTCCGAAGTTAAATCAGTCCTTTGTCCCTGCCGGTTCATTGCCTCAAGCCGCATTTTGTACGCAAAGGCTTTTTCGCTGGGCAGGATCACGCTCCTTTGAAGATTGGATTCCACCATAAGGATGATGGCTTCGTCTTTCGTAAGCTCCTTGATCTCTGCCGGGACCGTTTCAAGCCCGGCCAGCTCACACGCCTTTCGACGGCGATGGCCGGACACGATCTCGTACCGTCCGTCTTCTTTCTTGCGAAGCGTGATAGGCGTTATGACGCCGCGGGTCTTTACGCTTTCCACGAGCTGATCCATATCTTCATCCATGCGCACCTGAAACGGATGCTCCGGAAAATCGTCGATCTCCACAAGCGGAATCTTTTTGATATCCGCAGTCTTCTTCAATTTCTTTCACCTCCAATCGATTGTGTTGAAGCCATAAAAAGAACGCGGCCTCTGATACTTTCAGAAGCCGCATCCTTGAATGGTCGAAACAGTGCTGTTATGCCTGCTGAAGAGCCAGAGCCTCAACATCCCTTCTGATGCAGTTTTTTACCGCTTCATAGGGTGTCGGGTCTGGAATCCCACAGCAGTCGCGATATTCCAGCAGTTCCTCTCTGATCTTCTCTTCCAATATTTTTCTTTTTAAAGCCTGGCGCTGACGGTCTCTTGTTTTCATATTGCCTCCAAATGGGTATAGTTTCCCCTTGCGGACGATTAACGACGACATCTGAACTGAATCAGGAAACGACGGAGCCTTTTGCTCGCTATTCAATTTTGCAGATCGATCATGCGGACATATTCTGTCCGGAGTTGACCCTCTCATTAATCACCGAAAATCAGGGGCAAATTACAGGCACTTCTCTGAAAGTTATTTCTGAGATTTTTGATCGCGGCCCCAAGCACATCCCTCACGGACTGCTGCCGGACGCCCAATCGCTTCGCAATCGCCTCCTGCTTCAAGCCATCGTCGAAATACAGTTTCACGATCTGCTTTTGCCTTTTGGTTAGCTTCGCAAGGGATTCTGTGAGCATGCTGAGTTCCTCTTTGCGCGTCTCGCGTGCTATGTACTCATCCTCCGCGCTGGGAACCATAGCTTCGCTGCCCCAATCCTTTGAATTATTCTCAAGATAATATCCGTGTCGATACATAGAGCGCTTGGAAGCATTTATGTCCCATTGGGTCTTGCCGTTGATATACAGCGCAACCATGTAGGGGCTATCGATGTAGTCAGCTTCTTCCACAATATAAGTGGTGTCATCCACAAAGTCGTAGCGCAGCCTCTCAAATCCATCCACGCGAAGTATGGCTAGATGTTCGCCTTCGTCTTCCGTGTAGGTGTAAAAGCCGTTGGAATAGACCGTGATAAGCCCGTCTCCACAGGTTTTCGAACAAAGGATCTGATCCACATTTTCCCTGAACCAGATTTCAGATGGACTATTAAGACCAGTGGTTTTGGGAAGAATGGAGCGGAGACTGCGCAGAGTGATGCCGGAAAAGTCGATTTCGCCTGTTTTCATGATGTGTCCTTTCTGCGGACACATAAGGCCGGATATTCATCCGACACCACAGCCGGCAATAAAAAAGGATGCACAGGCATGGGTGTCCTGACGGTTCGACTTCGACTCTCTCATCTTCCTGAAGGGGTCTGAAGCCTTGCCGTTTGAACATCCGAGCCGTATGCATCCGACTTTCGAATATTGTTTTTTTGTTGGAACCTATGTGTTTTGCGGTTCCCTTACTGTGCCTTTATTGTAGCGAAAAAGGACTTTCCTGCCGACGACCGATCCGTAGCACTTTGCATCGATTTTGCTACTGATCAGTAGCAATTTAAGATTTGATAGTGCAAGAAGGGTATAAAAAAAGGACCGCAGTGTTTTCTTCTCCTGCGATCCTCTACTTCTTCTCGTTTGCGGTTTTCATTATTTCTGCGAGGTCTATGAGCTTCGATCTGCTTTCCGGCGGCAAGGCTTCCCATACCTGAAGAAAAGAAGCCAGCTGCTTGTCCACCTTAACAGAAAGAACATTCTGCATCTTTGCGTACAGCAATGCGCCCATCTCCGCTGCGCCGGTCTCATACCTTGAGATCTGCCGGCGATCCACACCAAGCATTTCCGCCAGCTGATCCTGCGAAAGGTCCTTACTTTCTCGCATTTCACAGAGCTGGTTCCCAAACACTATCAGTTCGGCTTTCTTTTCTTTATTCTTCATCTGTATTCACCTCCTTCCCTCGCTATAAACGGGAAGCCCCCTCCGAAATGCTCCTACTTTATATTATGTAATTCGGTATTATATGAGTTTTCCGGCCATTTTTCGCTCAACACTCCGCTGTAAAATGCCATAAAAAACGAAAAAAGGGGCCGGAACACTCGCAACTGTGTCTAAACACCTGCAAAGGGATATATGAATCCCTTATCCCCGCA
>JAKJHH010000328.1 GCA_022703965.1 Verrucomicrobiota bacterium | reverse complement strand
GGATCAAAAACCGCCGGAGCAGCAGTTTTTACAACGGGAGCTTTTTCTGTTTTGCTTTCGCTTTCATCATCGCCGCTGATTCTGCCAAGAAGTTTGCGAGCCGGGCCTTTTTTTCTTTCCGGTTCGGGATGTTCAAGTTTAATGCCGTGCATCTTGATGTTGAGGTTGCTTTTTGCATTTTCTTCGGAGGCCTTTATTGCTTCCTCTTTCTGTGCATCGCTGGCGGTTGTCCAGAAGTCATTGCCGTCGGCGTAAACTGTGCTTGCGGCAATTAATAAAATTATGCTCGTGAGTATATTTCTTATCATTTGTGAATTCCCCTTGTCTGATTGTAATTAGAGAACTATAGCATCGTGAAAATTTTTATCAATTCCTTTATTACTGTGCAACTTTTGTCGAATTACAAACGACTTGTCAGAAGACAGTATTCGCCGCCTCTGAGCAGGGGCAGGAAAAATTTACCGGGCCTGTGAAAAATCTTTACACAGTGGCGGGATTTTTTGAAGCATCGGATTAGGGTAGGAAAAAAAATTTAAATTCTAAGTGGCTTAAAATTATTGTGTTATCGCCATGAAACTGTCTTGAGGCGATTTTCTGGAACATCTTCTGCATAATAAACCGGAAGAAATTGCAAAGGGAACGAACTTGATAGAGCGCGTGTTAATAGTGGATGATGAGTTGCTTGTCAGAGATATGCTCTGCGAGACGGCATTGAGGCAGGGGCTTCAGGTCAGCGGAGCGTCATCCGGCGAAGAGGCTTTGCAGATACTGAAGGAACAGAGTTTTCAATTGGCATTTTTTGACTTGAAAATGAAGAAGATGAGTGGGCTTGACTTATCGAAGCAGTGCCGCCGTAAGTATCCGGAAATGGAGATTGTCATGGTAACCGCTTACGGTACAGTAGAGGTCGCCGTGGAGGCAATGAGGCTTGGAGCCTTCGATTTTGTGATAAAGCCTTTTACTCCGGATCAGATGGAGTTCATGATAAAAAAAGTTTCGGATTATCTTCAAAATTCCGG
The DNA here is from genome assembly GCA_022703965.1 of Verrucomicrobiota bacterium. Taxonomy (GTDB): domain Bacteria; phylum Verrucomicrobiota; class Lentisphaeria; order Victivallales; family UBA1829; genus JAKJHH01. The sequence continues at coordinate 2,043 of JAKJHH010000328.1, read as the reverse complement.
GAAACAGTCTTATCTGGAAAGCGAACTTTTGGCTTCCGATTCACAGTTTTCTCCATGTCCGATGGTGGCCAATCATGAGAAAATGAAGAACATAAGAGCTTTGATTGAACGCGTTGCAAATACGGACAGCACTGTTCTCATAACCGGTGAAAGCGGTACAGGAAAGGAAATGATCTCATCCGAAATAAGGCGGATTTCCGACCCTGATGCGCATAAGCCTTATATAAGAATAAATTGCGCGGCTATACCTGAGGATCTGCTGGAAAGTGAACTCTTCGGACACGAAAAGGGTGCTTTTACAGGAGCAATAGACCGGCGAGTCGGGCGTTTTGAACTTGCCGATGGCGGAATTCTATTGCTGGATGAAATAGGCGAGATCAAGATGAAGCTGCAAGCCAAGCTTCTCAGAGTTTTGCAGGAGTCTGAATTTGAGCGTATAGGCGGAAATAAGACAATTCACGTTAATACCAGAATTCTTGCGACGACAAACAGAGATTTGCGCAAAGAAGTTCAGAAGGGAAATTTTAGAGAAGACTTATTTTATCGTCTGAATGTTTTCCCGATACATCTTCCGCCATTGCGTGAACGAGGCGAAGATGTCCTGGCGCTTGCGGATGCTTTTCTGGATGCCCAGAACAGAAAACGCGGAAAACGTCTGTATTTGTCTGATGCAGCCAGAAAATGCATACGAAAATATTCGTGGCCCGGCAATGTTCGTGAACTCGAAAATATAATTGAACGAATCAGCATACTGCATGACGGCCCTGAAATCACCGTCGATCATATACCGGTTGAAATCAGCGAATATGAGATGCTCTCGAAAATACAGGACACCGCAAGTATAGGTCGTGATGTGTTTGATCTCAAAGAAATTGAACGTTTTACAATCTACTGCGCCTTGCGCAAGACAAATGGAAATCAGTCCCGTGCCGCCGAGCTTTTGGGCTTCAGTCGCAGGACCTTGATAAATAAGCTGGAGCGTTACAGGGAGGAAAAAGATATCCTTCTAGGCTCCTTCCTCTCTGCCGTCTGAGGCAGAAAGCAATCGAAAATCAGACCATAACGAATAAGGAGATTCGCTTATGACACTGAGAATCACAGGCATGGCCTCCGGGCTTGATACCGATTCTATTATCGCAAGCCTTATTGAGGCAAGACAGGTTCCAATTACGACTTTGGAAACTGAAATTTCAGAAGCTGAAGACGAGTATGATACCTGGGATGACCTCAATGAGGAGCTTCAGGATTTTCAGGACAAGGCTTCTTCACTTATGGATTATACTGTATGGCAACAGAAGGCAGCTTCAAGTACAGATGAAGATGTTGTAACTGCAACTGTCGATGAAGATGCCGCAAGCACAGTTACCGGAACTTATAAAATAGTTGTCAGTCAGTTGGCTCAGGCGCATAGGGTCGGCAGTTCATCGCTGTCTGATCTTTCGACCGCAGGCACGACGACGGCAACAAGTACATCCGAAGCGCTCGGGATTTCCGGTACTTTCAGTGTAAACGGTGTAGATGTCACTGTCGATTCAGATGATTCAATGGAGGATATTGTATCGACCATAAACTCTGCTTTTTCAAGTACAAGCACTAATGCGGCCAAGGCCTCGATAATTGGCTCAACACTGCTGATTGAGCAGGCAAATACAGGTTCTACAAAACTGGCTCTTTCTGAGAGTGGCTCCTCTAACAGTGTATTGCGTTCGCTTGGAATTTTGTCCGGAACTTCCGGTGAGTCCGGGGATTATTCCACAATTGCTGATGATCATGTGGTTCAGGCTGCTCAGGACTTGAAGGCTACTGTAAACGGAGTTGCCATTACGAGTTCTTCAAATACTAAAGTCACAAGTGCAGTCAGTGGCTTGAGTCTGAGCTTTACGGAAGAAGGTTCTGCAACTTTAACTGTAGCCAACGATACAGAGACGATAAAGTCGCTTATAGAGGACTTTGTGGATTCCTATAATGACATATGGGAACAGGTTACTGAGCTTGGTGCTGCTACGATGGATGATACAAGCGGAAGCTTGTCAAGTGTCGGTG
>JAKJHH010000327.1 GCA_022703965.1 Verrucomicrobiota bacterium | reverse complement strand
CCGCGGAAGCGAATGACGGGTCGGCACCTACCGAAGTCGAAATAACGGAAAAGCTGAAACTCAGCCGCACCCCTGTCCGGAAAGCTCTGACTGAGCTTGAAAGGGAAGGAATGATAATCCGTAAAAAGAAAAAAGGCATACTGCTCAGATACCCGGGAGCACGTGAAATTGTAGAAATATACGATGCTAGAACAGCTCTTGAAGGATTCGCGGCACGACTTGGAAAAGAGAAAATATCAGAACCAATGCTTCAGAAACTCCAGTCCTGCATAGACGACTATCAAAAGGCAATGGAAAACAACGATTACATAGCAGGAATACAGGCAGACAGACTCTTCCATAAAACCATACTGATGCTTGCAGACAACTCAATAATTATCGACATGCTTGATCGGATAGATGTTCTGGAACGTTCTTTCCTGATTGCAAGAAACAGCGGCTTCAAAAACCTGAATGCGGATGATAATCCGGCATCACATTCGATTATTCTGGAAAAACTCAGAAACGCCTCGCCGGAGGAATGTGAACAAACTATCCGTCAGCACATACAGTGGGGAAAAACAAAAATCATAGAAAGAATACTCGGAACCAGTCTCTCCATCTGATTGCGCCTCCGCAGCTCCAGAGACGCAATCATTTCAACTTGCCTTAGCCAATCACAATCCTCATTCGTCCGGCTGAAGAAACGCAGGTAAATACTGTCGCGCCGTCCTCATACCATACGATGCCTCTTTCTCCGGATTCTCCTGAGCATATAGCGAGGCGGCACGTTCCGTCATCAAAGAGAAAGGAGAAAAGATCTGAAGCTGTAAATTCATCTGTTCTCAGTACAGGCCATAATGCACCGGAATAACTGTTGCGCAGAATAAACGTCCTGTTTAACTCCTCTTCCACGTCCAGATTTGTCATGCGGAGACGGCATCGCTTCATTCCCTCAAGACGGACAGACCAGCTAAGGACAGCGGAACTCTTAAGATTCTCAAGTTCCAGATTAACAGCAATTCTGCCGTCCGGTAGTTTTTCATAGATACATTTGCATTTTGCATCGGAAAGAACAGTATGGTCAAGGGAATCAAAGCGGAATAAAACGGAGGATCCGCCTTTATTTTCCGAAACAACGGCAGTAGCGGCATGTCCATCTGTTTCAAGATGCTCCGAATGCCCGTCAGGATACTTTAGATCGACAGCGGCAAGAATACCGTGTCCGCCATTGCCGCGTTGAGCTGCAACAGAAATCAGGTTTGAACCCTTTTTCAGAAGAGTACTTATATCCACAGGAGAAAAATCCCAGCTTCCTGAGACAAGAAGTTCATGTCCATTGATCCAGACCCGGCATGGGTTCACAGCTTTCATATGTTCCTCGCGGACTCCTCCATTTGCGACTGCCAGATCAAAGTCATATATAGAAGGAGAGATCAGCCGAATGAGTGCACTGCATGGAAGGTCAGCGCATTCAAAGGTTTTTCTGAAATATGCAATGCCGCGACGAAGCCTTGAAGAACGGCTCCATAGTGCATGAAGCTCATAGCGTGAAATGTCTTCAATATAATGGCACTCAGATATCCGTGACAAACAATAATATGGAAGTCTTGTCGATGGAACAAATGCTGGAATCCAGTGCCTGTCGGAATACTCCGCACTTACCCAGCTTAAGTCCGAAAGTTCATCTTCTCCGGCAAAGTCAAGAATAGAATCTGAGCCCGAAAAACTGCCTTCATCAAGTTGAGCGGCAATTCCTGGAAGCTTGAGCGGAGGCAGTGGAAGATTTTCAAGACGGATGCAGTTTTCCATTCTTAAACAGTTTTGACTTGACTGCAAAAGTCCGTTTGAGGAAGAAATCTCTAAATTATGCCCGAAATGCTCGTACAGCTCCTCATTTGACCGCTGAGAAACTACGGTCTCGTCCGCATCAACTTTTAATATGCAGAACCCATATGGAGGCAGTTGAATACTTACAGTACAGTCCTTTTGAGTATGAGAAGTTCCGCGACTGCTGAAAAGCTCACACAAAGAAGAAAAAGTGAAATCAGTCTGAATAAGAAAATCCTGCTCGCAGGAGGAAAAATTTATAGCCACGATAGAACGTTCCAAGGCAAACTCTCTGGTGAAACAGAGCACAAGAGGATTATCTGAATGAAGATTGCCGAAACACATCTTCCCATGGCTGAATTCATAATAACGGTGTCGTATGGCAGAAAGAGCTGCAATCTCTTTTCTGTATCCCCGCTCCATTCCCTGAGTAATAAAAGGAACTCCTTCTGCTGTAAAAATGAGCCATGTCCAGGCTCTGTCAATATCCCTGAGCGCAAGCCCGAAAGACTGAAGAAGAGCAGTATCATGAATCTTGGTATGATACATTGTAAGGACACCGGGACGCTCTTTAAGCACTTTATCAGTGAAAATGTAAGGAAGACGCCTGAGCAATTCCTCTGTTTTAGATGTATCAGATCCATCTGAAATCTTCAGCATCTTTAGGTAATGTATGAACCCGTGAGTTACATAACGGAATCCGTTTACACCCATGCCCTCTTCCAGATAAATGAGTTCTTTTAAAGGCTCCAGTTCGCGTTTCATAATTGTAAACAATTCTGTCTGCCCAAGCACTCCCATGCCAGGACATGGATACGCATTATTCTCAATATCCCAATTCGGCAACTGAAAACCTGCAACGTCGAATCTGAAACCGTCAATATCAAATTGAGAAATTAGATTTCGGCATGCTTTTATGAAAAAATCCCTGTATGCTGAATTCCTTGTCTCAGTAAGTACAGATCCGATTGAATATGATAGCGGATCTCCATTTTCATCCTTTCTGACGAATTCAGGAATAGCGGCGGCCTTCCCATGTCGGAATATATGATGAGCTATCATATCCACAATTACTTTCATTCCATATGAGTGTGCGCATTTGACCATAGCAGAGAAATCTTCCGCACTGCCATAACATGAGGCTACATCATCAGGTGCGTTATTCAGATATGCTTCAGGTGCAGCTAAAGGAGGAAGATATAGAATATCTACTCCAAGCTTCCTTATTTCCGGAATCTGACGTGTCCAGCCTTTGAATCCTCCGGCGTCAGCAATAAAACCGTGGAGTTGATAAATGAATGCTCCTTTCAGATAATCAGGCACTGACGGTGC
>JAKJHH010000326.1 GCA_022703965.1 Verrucomicrobiota bacterium | reverse complement strand
CTCGTGAAAAATTAAACCTTTCTTCGATACCGAAGTGGAAAATTATCATAGGAGAAAAAATGTATTCCCGCCTGAAATATAAATATAGTCATTTGTCTTCAGTTTGCTTTTGATGGTTTTCTGGCTTGCTGTCGATATCTCCAGCTCGTCTACAAGAAGTCCGAGTTTGGCAAGCGCCTTTTTCCCGGCTTCCACATAGAAGTTTACTTTTTCATAAATGGCCGCCGTAGGGATGAAACTTACTGTTTTGCCCTGCAAATCAGTATCGGAAAATTCCGCAAAGAGTTTTGCTACACTGCTGAATGATGATGATAAAAACAATTTTTTCATTATTCTATACTCCTGAAATTTTGACCCTTCTTCAATATACTATGTTCTTATACCTGTTTACTTTCAAATACTGATAATGTTTCCAGCGTGAAAAGACAGGCAAGAGGACAGCAAGAAATAAAACGATATAAAAGACTTTGCCATTCCATCTTTGTTTGTGCGTATATTGTCAGAAACGGATAACGAATCCGTATTAGCTTTTCTGCGGGAGCCAGTATTTTGTGGTGAAGAGAAGAAGCAGCAGATAGACTACCCAGGCGCAGGCAAGGGCTGCCTCAAGGCACATGTGTGGCTGGAGAAGATATATTGTCGTGAAAACCGGACAGAATGCCATCATGCAGAAGGGCATTTGTCTGTGTATGCTCCGCAGGCAGTTTCTGGCTTCGTAGGCTCCTATGACTCCGACCATCGGGAAGACGCACATGAATCCTTGAATCAGGGATTTTATGTAGATCAGAAAAAGCACCACAAGCACCAGAAAAGGAATTTTGATGTAAGGCGGAAGACTGCTCCGGCTTCCTTCCTCGCCCGGCTCTTTTCCGAACCTGTGCAATAGAAAACCCGAGACAAAAACCGCAATGACAGAGCCCCAGAAAAAGGTGTCGCCAGAGGGCAGGACGGGAAGCACAAGGGCTCCTGCAAGACAGTATAATCCGGCTGAAATCAGGATTGAAACGACTATATTCAACTTAAGTTTCCGATAGAAGAAATAAACTGCATAATAGAATCCGAGCAACAGATAAAGTCCGATAACACTGGAAACGGCAAGAGGCTTTCCGAGCGCAAGACTCGCAAAGGTGAAAGGAAGCGGCACGATCATCATGAAAGCCTTCCAGCGCGGATGCTTCAGATATGCCGTTCCTGTGCCGAGCAGCACAATAACTAGGATCAATATATAGTCGTAAAAACTCATCATTTGTTCACATTAAAAAAGCCGCCGGTGAATTTCCGGCGGCTCATTTGTCTCTATGTGTTGCAAGCGAAGCTGAGCAACACTAGTTGGGTGCAGGGGTACACCGGCTTTTTCGTGTTGCAAGCGAAGCTGAGCAACACTAGTTGGGTGCAGGGGTACACCCCTGCTATTTTGCGTATTCGACGGAACGGGTTTCTCTGATGACAGTGACCTTGATCTGTCCGGGATAGTTCATTTCCTTTTCGATCTTGAGACAGATATCGCGGGCTATTGTCTGAGCCTGTCCTTCGCTGACCTTTTCGGGCTGTATGACTACGCGCACTTCACGTCCGGCCTGAAGAGCGAAGCATGAATCAACGCCGTCGAACTGTCTGGCAATCGTTTCGAGCTGTTCGAGACGCTTGAGATAGAGTTCTGTTGTTTCGCTTCTGGCACCGGGTCTGGAGGCGCTGAGAGCGTCGCAGGCGTTGGCAAGGATCGCATAAACCGACTGAGCTTCGACTTCGTCGTGGTGAGCTGCGACAGCATTGATGACGTCCTTGTTTTCGTTGTGCTTACGGAGGATGTCCGCGCCGATTGCGGCGTGTGTTCCTTCGATTTCGTGGTCGACGGCTTTACCGATGTCGTGGAAGAGACCGATTCTCTTGGCCTTCTGCTGGTCGAGACCGAGTTCAGCGGCGATCATGCCCATGAAGTAGGCTGTTTCAACAGAGTGCTTGAGCACGTTCTGTGAGAAGCTGTATCTGAACTTGAGTCTTCCGAGCAGCTTGATGATATTCTGCGGAACGCCCTGAATACCGGTTTCAAGAACAGCCTGTTCGCCGATGGAGAATATTTCTTCATCAAGTTCCTTGCGGATCTTTTTGAGGAGTTCTTCGATTCTGGTAGGATGAATACGTCCGTCGGAGATGAGCTTTTCGATGACTCTGCGCGCGACTTCTTTTCTGACGGGGTCGAAGCAGGAGATTACCACGGCTTCGGGTGTATCGTCGATGAGGATATTTACGCCTGTGGCAGCTTCGAGAGCGCGGATATTACGTCCTTCACGACCTATGATGCGTCCCTTCATTTCATCGCTGGGCAGCGGAATCGTGGCTGTGGTTCTTTCATAGGTGCAGTCCGAAGCATAGCGCTGAATGGCGTATGCGAGGATATTCTGGGCTTCGCGTTCGGCCTTCTGCTTGGCTTCGTCGAGAGTGTTGCGGACGAGTATGCCGGCCTCGTTCTGAATTTCGTTCTTCAGTTTTTCGAGGAGGATGTTCTTGCCGCTTTCTCTGTCGAGGTCAGCGATTTTTTCGAGTTCCTCAATCTGTTTATCGACAGCTTTCTTAAGGTCTTCTTCCTTGAGTTCAAGGCGTTCGCGGATGGAATCGAGATCCCTGTCCTTCTTTTCGAGAGAACGCATTTTGTTTTCGAGAGTATCGGCCTTCTTCTCAATATTTTCCTCGCGCTGATTGAGGCGTTTTTCGATGTTGACCTGTTCTCTGCGGCGTTCCTTCATCTCATTTTCAAAGTCTTCCTTGAGCTTGAGAATCTCGGCCTTTGACGTGACGCGTGATTCCCTGAGAAGATGTTCAGCTTCCTTTTTTGCGTCTTCGCGTTCTTTTTCAAGCGAAGCGCGCTCGGATGTTCTTCTTGTCCTGCTGACGACTGCGTTGACCGCAAATCCGACCGCCAGGCCCCCGATGGCACACATGATGTAGATTAGCATTTTTTTGACTCCCTCATTTTCCTTTCAAAGCGAAGCTCAGGATTCTCTGTTCCGTGACCACCATGTCCAATGGACAATCATGTTTCTCTTCCGGAAGCTCCGCACAATGTTGACATTCGTAAAAAATTCCGGCTTTGTACCTGAATCTGCCGTCTGACATAAGTCTGTCATAGATTCAGGTACAAAGCCGGAATTTTT
>JAKJHH010000325.1 GCA_022703965.1 Verrucomicrobiota bacterium | reverse complement strand
GAAGACTTCACGCAGTTTAAACTCGTGAAAAATTAAACCTTTCTTCGATACCGAAGTGGAAAATTATCATAGGAGTTCTATATTTATGTCTGAAGTCTGGATGCAAGTTAACGAACCTATATCACCGCCTTTCTGGGTAGTCTACCGTAACATTTTCAAACTGGAAAAAGCAGAGACACTGCAATTCATATACAGTGCCGACGAGCGTGTTCAGATTTTCTGCGACAATGAACGCATTGCTGACGGACCGCATCGTGGCACTATACAGCAATGGTTCTGCAACAGAGTGGAAATTGCATTGACTCCAGGAATTCACATCCTTACGGCACGCGTATATGCCTTGGGGCCTGAGCTTACTGCTTACGGGCAGATGTCAATACGTCACGGATTTATGCTTAAAGAAGAAAGTGATCTTCTCAATCCTGAATGGTACTATCAAGTAGCAAATGACTGCTGTTTTGAAAGTTCCAAAACTGACTGGGGCAGTTATGCGCATATTCTGACGGGAAGTAATTTCAATCATCAGATTCTTGAAGGGATTGGAGGAGAATGGATGCCTGTTTCCACTTTTGAGGATTCCCGTAATCTGAAAATGTCTGAACTGCCTCAGATGAAATACGATGAAATCTATAATTTCGAACGTGTCGGCAATATCTTTCTTTTTGATGACTACGTCTGTGTTTATGGTGATTATGAATTCTCAGGAACGGGAACAGTCCGCTTACGTTGGGCTGAACCTGGATGCGAGCCATCCGAACTGAATGAAGACTTCATGCAAGGCTGTAAACCTGGTGACAGCGTCAAGTATTTTTCTGGTTCCGGTGATCAATTGACAGTTGCAGGCGAAAAAATCCGCTGGCGCGATTACTGGTGGCATGCAGGTCGTACACTGGAAATCACTTTAACAGGAGATGTAAAAATAGAATCGTCACGATTCTACCACACTGGATATCCTTATTCCATAAAACGTGATTTGAACGTAGCGGGCGACGAGCGTTTAACTCGCCTGCTGAAGCGCTCATGGCATACATTGGAAATGTGCAGCTTCGAAACTATGATGGATTGTCCATACTATGAACAGTTGCAATATATCGGAGACTGCCGTATTGATGTTTTAAATATATATGAGCTCTGTGATGACACTCGTCTTGTTGAAAAAACTTTGCGGCAATTTGCGGAAGGTCAATATCTCTCAGGAGCAATAGCTTGCCGTTATCCATCAAAGGATTTTGCGGGTTATGTTCCTCAGCCAGGAGAATACTATCGTATTCATATACCCTCATTTACTGCAATCTACATTCAAATGCTTCACGATTTCGCAAAACTTAGAAAAAATGATGATCTCGTACGTTCTCTGATGCCAGTCCTTCGCAAAGCCTCTGCCTATCTCGAAAAGAGTATCGGAGATGACGGACTCCTCCATACTCCCGGGTGGAATTTTATCGACTGGCTCCCAAAATGGGACGCAGGATTTCCTCCTGAATGCCGTCAGGGCGAAGGCTGTACTCTTAATATGATTTATGTTCTGACATTAAAGGATCTTGCAGATTTGGAGCGACATTTCGGAAATGAACTCAAAGCCCGTGAAGTTGAAAAGCTGCTAGGGAAACTATCTAAAGCTATCTATGATACTTATTATGACAAGACTAAAGGCTGTTTCAGTGAGAACAAAAGCAAAACCTATTTTTCCGAACATGCACAGGTTTTCGCTCTGCTTACGTTTGGAGATACGTCTGTAATCCGTTCGCTTCATGAGGATGCACTGGATGAATGCGGTATCGCATTTTCCTTTTACTATCTGGAAGCATGCCGGATATACCGTCTTGATGATCTTTTTCGAAAACGTCAGGAGAAATATTTAGCTACTGCTGATGCGCCTCAGCTACGAACAATGCCGGAACTTTTCCTGAATAAGTGGTGGTTGCGTTCTGATTGCCATGCGTGGGGAACACATTGTATTTACCATTATTTTGCAAAGGGATCAATACTTGACCGGATCCCCGAGAAAATACCATGTAATATAATTAATTAATACAGGAAACTTGGCGAGCTTTATCTGCGCTTAGTGCGCCTAGCCCTTACTGCTGGACTGTTTTTTGTTGAAAGATCGGCGAACTGATTATGTTTTGATCATGTAAATCAGGGTTAGTATGGCAAATTACAGAATAGGCGTTAGCCAGCCGAGTGCAGCGCTGGAACTAAGGAGCTTCTTTGTAGACCAGAAAGAAACACAAGAGAGATTCAAGCAGAAAAAGATGGGTATCCGTCTCCATATCGTCTCCTTGAACTTATAGATTGGAGAAAAGGGAAGGAATGAGAAAAAATGCTCATTCCCATCCCGATTCTCCGCTTGGGGGTATTATTGGGAAATTAAGTGCTGATTGGAAATCTTTTCAAGTTCGCAAGTTGCGATCGCAGGCCGAAGACGAATAGCATGTGCGGCACAGCGGACGATTGAAATTGCCGTAGACGTTGATTCCACCGCAGGAGTGGCAGTAGCGCTCCTTGAACCTAGTATTTCGGTATTTGTTCCAGGCTGCATAGCAATCCGGACAGAGCGGACGGTTTATGTCGAAGCGGATTGAATTCCGGCATCGGATGCAGAATCCTTTCGACATGTCTCGGATTCTCACAAGTTCAGATTCATGCGGCAGGATTTCTGTTTTAGCTCCAGAGAAAAAGCATTCCATAAGGGTGTCGCTTAAGTCCTTGAAGAACTCGGGCTCGTCCTCCTGCGATACATAGAGTCCGAACTCAATGTTCCGGGATTCGCCCAGCTCGGTCAGATTCAGAGACGTTATGATCGCGTCACGTTCGCTGAAATACGCCTTACCGTGAAGAGACTCGTTCACGCGGATATCCAGGTTCCGGAGGCTAGCGAAAAACGGCATTTCGTCCGGTCGCTTCCGACACAGTATCTTTACCGGAATCCCTTCGTTTCTTTTCTGCTCAAGCAGGCTTCGCAGAAGCGGATTCAGTTTCAGGTACGGCGTAATAATGAAAAGGTGCTCATCGGCTCCGGATATCAGCGCCGGAATCATAGTGTTCAAGTCGGATGTCATGAGAAGAGAATTCATCGTGTTTTTCCTTTATTTTGTTCTTGGCGGCCTCGACCTTACCTTGCGCCGGACCGCTGTCGATTGATATTGCGGACCGGCTGC
>JAKJHH010000324.1:341-3174 GCA_022703965.1 Verrucomicrobiota bacterium | reverse complement strand
CAGGCATGCCGGGACGTCTCAATGTAGTTGAAACAGGAATCCGCCTCGACGCGGCAATTATAACATATGACTATCAAACTGGAAAAGCGGAAGCCATAAAGAATATCTCTGTCATGGCTCCCGACGGAGAATGATAAAATGAATTCAAAACTTCGTGAACCCGACTGGAAGAGAGTCGATCTGCTCATAAAACTCGCGCTTGAAGAAGATCTCGGCGATGCCGGGGATGTCACAAGTAAGTCGGTAATCAACGCCGACGCAAAAGCCAAGGCTCAGTTCATAAGCAAGGAAGACTGCGTCTGCGCCGGAATCGAAGTCGCCGAAAGAGTTTTCAAAACTCTTGATCCGGCTATTGTCTGGAAAACTCACGTTCAGGACGGCGATCCCTGTCCGAAGGGAACTCTCATGGCCGAAGTCAGCGGCAACGCGCAAATCCTTCTCACCGCCGAACGCACCGCATTGAACTTCATCCAGAGACTCTGCGGCATCGCAACCGCCTCGAAAAGATATTCGACCATCGCTGCGGAAAATGGAACGACCACCATTCTCGACACAAGAAAGACAACTCCCGGCTGGCGCATGCTTGAGAAATACGCAGTCGCCGTCGGCGGTTCCATGAATCACAGACTCGCGCTATACGATATGGTCATGATAAAAGACAATCATCGCGAAATCGCAGGCTTTGAAGGCCCGGACGGAATCGCGAGATCTGTAAAACGCGCAAGAGAAGCTTACCCTCATCTTCAAGTTGAAGTCGAAGCGGACAGCCTTGATGAAGTCCGTCAGGCTCTCGCCGCCAAGGCTGATTATATCATGCTCGACAACATGAGTGACGAGACAATGGCGGAAGCCATTAAAATCGTCAAAGGAGCCGCCAAGCTCGAAGCAAGCGGAGGAATCACACTCCCGCGCATAGCCTCGATTTCAAAACTCGGCGTCGATTTCATTTCCATCGGAGCTCTTACGCATTCGGTAAAATCCGCCGACATTTCAATGGATATATACCCTGAGAAAGGCTGAAAGTTCTTATGATAGCACGAATTCGCGGAATACTTATTGAGGCATCGCTGACAGAAGCGCTTGTAGATGTGGGCGGAGTCGGATATCTCGTCTTCATTCCGATCTCGACCTTCGACAAACTTCCCAAGCCCGGTCAGGAAACAACTCTCCTGACTCATATGCACGTAAGGGAAGACGCGATGCAGCTATATGGATTCGCGACAATTCAGGAAAGAACACTCTTTGAACTCCTCACCTCCGTCAACGGTATAGGAGTCAAAACAGCATTGAACGTTCTCAGCTGCATGCCTGTAAGCAGCTTCTGCACTGCCGTCACAAACGGCGATGTCAAGAGCATCAAGAAAATAAACGGCATCGGAGAGAAGTCGGCAGAACGAATCATACTTGAACTTAAGGATAAAATTGCTAAAATATTCCCGGAGACAGTTTATCAGACTCCGCAGGCGGCTCAAAGCGCAAAAAATCCTGCTGTCGAAGATGCGGTTCTCGCCTTGGAACAGCTCGGCTTCAAGCGTGAAAAAGTACTCAAGATCGTCCTTGATATCGCGGCGGGACTTGATAAAAAGGAATGTTCTACTGAAAATCTCCTGAGAAAATCTCTTCAATCATTAAATAAGTGAGATTATGGATCAGCAGAAGCCGGAAGAAAAAAATCCACTGATCAGAACATGCAGCAGAGAACTCTCTGAAGCTCATCCTGCGACAGTCTCAAGTCCTGCATACATCGTGCTGGATATTCCATCCCCCATGGCGGAAAAAATTCAGGACTACCGCCGAAAATTCGACGCAGAACGCGCCGCGCTTCCGGTGGAAATAACAGTGACAGGCTCCTCAGGCGTCGGAACCATCAGCCCAGGACAGAACTGGAACGAAGTATTCGATCTCGTTGACAAGGTCGCAGCTTCCATTTCACCTTTTGAAAGCGAATTCTACAAAGTCGAACGCTTTGAGAACACCAACATATTCTATCTGACTTTCAGAAATCCGTCAAAATATGAAAACGTTCATAAGAAGCTTGCGAATTCCGGGGTTAAATTCGATCCGAGTCCATTCCCCTATAAACCGCATTGCACAATAAAACTTGTCAGCGTTCCGGATGACAACGAACTCCTTGAACTCTTTTTCATGGAAATTCCAAGGAGCCGTTTTGTCATCGACACACTGTCCATTTACAGCTTCGATCCTAAAGAACTGCGCTGCGAACTGCTTCATAAAGCGGAACTGGGAAAGCCCCGCAGTCCCGCCGTCTGAAACTAACTCAGATAATGTATTCCGGAATAACACTGCTCAAGGTCAAGAGTTCCTCAATCTTCCGAACTTTTTCCTCTGCCGTAAGATCTTTTGCCAGACTGAGATCGGGCTGTCTGCCTAAAGCCGGACTTTCGCCGCTGCCGACATAGAGGAATTCATCGGGACTTGTCAGACGTCTCAAATCCTCAAGTTCGTAGTCATCCGCAGCGTCGATTGAGCTTATAAATATCAATCCTGCTCCGGCAAGGGCCGAGGCAAACTCACCAAGGCGCTGAATCTTTTCCTCGCGGATATCGGAAGAAAGTCCAGTATTTTCACTTGCGCTTTCACGGAGAATATGGCTCGCACCTAGATAATAACTGTTAAGCCCCTTGTCAAAGAGACTCTTTTCGAGACTTGACGCTATTTTCCCCGCGTCTCCGGCATCGCCGCTTATCAAGACGAACTTACCTTTATGACGATTTTTCCGTGCTCGGTCTTCCCTTGAAACAGAACCGTTCTCCCAGGCAAATTTATAATTGGAAGTTTCCGTACTCTGGCCGTGATCCCAGTTTTCCACAAT
>JAKJHH010000324.1:0-331 GCA_022703965.1 Verrucomicrobiota bacterium | reverse complement strand
CTCCGCCTCCGGCAATTTCGTAGTTGTCGATTATGACAAAACGTCCGGTAGCTCCGATTTCTGACGGCAGATCAAAGGCGGCCGGACGTGAAAACTCAAGCACGCACAAACCGATATCATGACGATCTACCTGTTCCTTGCCGCTTACCGACACAAGCTCAGAAGCGTCAAGAATGTTTATGACTTCCCTGAGTTCAGCGTTGAGTCTTGCCGCTCCAAGCCTGACAGTATATTTACGGTTCCTGACCATCGGCTTTCTACCCAGCCAGAAAATATTGACTTTAAAAGTCTTTCCGCATCCGGGAGCAGATTCACCCTTCTTGTACATAAG
>JAKJHH010000323.1 GCA_022703965.1 Verrucomicrobiota bacterium | reverse complement strand
GTCAGTTGGCCGCAATCGCTGGCGATGTGTATCTTATGTGTCGCGCTCAGGACGAATCTTTGCGTCTTAAGCTCAGTTCCGATATGAATGTCATTAAAGATCTCGTTGCAAAGCAGGGAGGAATAACGTTTTCCAACGAGAGTCTTGCATGGACAATCACCAATCAGGAGAACGGAGAAAAACAAGATATCAAAGTACCTCAGATGCTGCTTGGAAAGCGTCCTGTTCTGCCGAATGCAAAACTTGATATTGAATCCCCTCTTGTCGATGAAGTTAAAGCTCTTACAGGAAGCACCTGCACGATATTCCAGCGTATAAATGAAGCAGGTGACATGCTCCGAGTCTGTACCAATGTGGAGACCGCTGCTGGAACACGAGCAATCGGAACATACATACCTGCTGTCACAGTGAAAGATGGAGAGCGTATTCCAAATCCTGTCCTGAAGTCAGTTCTTGAAGGAAAGTCTTATGTCGGACGTGCCTTTGTCGTGAATAGCTGGTATGTAACAAGCTATGATCCGATTTTTGATACGAACGGCAAAGTTACAGGAATGCTTTATGCCGGAGTTCGTCAGGAAAGCGTAAAATCGCTTAGAAACGGCATTATGGGCGTTAAAGTCGGCAAAAGCGGATATGTCTTCGTCGTTGGAGGCAAAGGCCGTGATATGGGCAAATACATCATTTCCAAAGGAGGCGAGTCCGATGGAAAAGATATATATGGGGCAACTGACAGCAGTGGACGCCAGTTCATTAAGTCGATTATCGATAACGGTGTCAAGCTGAAAGAAGGTGAATACTATTTTGAGCGCTATGCCTGGAAGAACAAGGACGAAAGCAAGGCTCGCATGAAAATCGCAGCAATCGCCTATTATGAGCCTTGGGACTGGGTCATTGGCGCAAGCGCTTATGAGGATGATTTCATGGACTCCCAGATCGTGGTCGGAAAGGCTTTGATTACGATGATGAAATTCATATTTGCCGGAGCCTTGATTCTTCTGATTGTCTTTACACTCCTTTCGATATTTGTATCTGACAGAATAGTAAGGCCGATAGTCTCGGCGGTCTCCATGCTCCGCGACATAGCAGAAGGGGAAGGCGATCTCAGAAGGCGTCTTGAGTGCAGATCAAGAGACGAGGTTGCCGATCTTGTCAAATGGTTCAATATATTCATGGATAAGCTTCAGAAGATGATAAAGGATATTTCTCTGAACGCGGTCAGTATGTCTGAAGGCGCATCAGGATTCTCCAGTATGTCAAAGAATCTGAGCCGCAGTGCGGGAGAGATCAATAATCAGATCACAGTAATTTCATCTTCCGTAGGTGAGTTGAACACAATTGCCTCAACAGTTGCCGCGACTGCGGAACAGATGAACGCAAGCAGTCAGACTGTTTCCAGTGCTGCAACAGAGCTGTCTCATAATATGCAGACAATTGCTGCCGCTGTGGAACAGGGACAGGTAAATCTTACCAGTGTGGCTGACTCTTCCGAAAAGATGAGTGACAGACTCGGAACAGTGGCAGAGAATACGGAGAATGCCAGGTCTATTACCCAGGAGGCGGTAGGCTACTCTTCTGCCGCGGCGGAAAAGATGGAGGAATTGAAACGTCAGTCCGCCGAAATAGGTAAAATCATTGAAACAATTGAGAACATTGCCGGACAGACAAAACTGCTCGCTTTGAATGCCACAATTGAGGCTGCCAGAGCAGGTGAAGCCGGAAAAGGATTCGCGGTTGTCGCAAGTGAAGTAAAAGCACTGGCTCAACAGACAAACGAGGCGACGGTTTACATTCGTGAACGCATAGGCATGATGCAGCATTCTACGGATGAATCAGTTGAGCGCATTAACGGAATCCGTACGATTATCGAAAAGGTTGATTCAATGGTTACAACCATAGCGGGCAACATTGAACAGCAGAACAGTTCCATGCAGGAAAACAGCCAGAATCTTGGACAGGCTGCGGAAGGAATCCGTGAGATTGCAAGAAATGTAACCGAGGCCAACAGTGGAATTTCAGATATCGCGGACAATGTTTCAGGAGTTGCTCAAGGCGCTGCTGATCTTTCAGATAAGAGCAGCCGTGCCGCAATGGCTGCGGGTGAAATAAGCGAGAGCGTGAATAAGGCAGGCGCCCTGACTTCAGAGACTAACGAGATGTCTGTGAAAATGAACGCTTCTGCCAGTGAGCTGGCTGAGGCTGCCGCTCAGTTGAAGAAGCTTGTCGGCCAGTTCAAGGTTTGAGTCTCCATTCAGAAGGGCTTCGTCCGAAGCGTTTTTTGAATATGCGCGAAAAATAATTGCTGTCGCTGAAGCCTGCCTCAAAGGCGGCTTCAGAAACAGTTTTTGAACTTGATGCCAGAATTCTGCATGCTTCATCCAGTCTGAGCCCTATAAGATAATCTATCGGGGCGCGGTTGAAATTCTTTTTAAAGACTCGGATGAATTGACTGTCGGACAGCGCTGCCATTTTAGCGAGTTCTCCCAAACTCAGATTTTTTCTGAAATTCCTGTCCATATAAGAGACTGTTTCATTAAGTTTTTTGAGTGAAGGATCATAATCCTGAAGTTTGCCTGTATTGGCTCTGGCGATAATAACAGTGAGCATAATGAATGAGGCTCTGACTGCTGTCTGCCAGCCGGGAGTTCTGGACTGATATTCCCTGAACATTGAAAACAGAATTTCTCTGAGAGCTTTAAAGTCCTTTGCCTTAAGGCGGAGGATTCCGCTTCTCTGTTCTCCTGGAATAAAGAACTCATCGAATCCCTTCAAATGAAGCATTGAGTGCGCAAGTGTGGTAAAGGCTTCCTGAGAACATGAAAGATTCATGTGTTCAAAGCAGATCGTCTTTTTCAGCGCATGTGTTTGACCTGTATGTATAACCGCGATGTCTCCTGCTGCAAAATTATATTGGAATCCATTGATCTCGTGAATGCAGGAGCCGCCAAGTCCGAATATTATTTCCACGCAGCTGTGACTGTGTTTTTCGCAGTCGCGATCCAGACTTATTCTTGTCATGTCGAAGATAAGATTGTCAGTCTTAAAGGAAGGGCTGAATGTTTTTATTAATGTTTTCATGCGGATATTGTGCTATAGAATAAAATGAAAGTCAAGGCGTATTTAGTCTTTTTATGTTATTATGGCAGTGTCATCCCATAGTCAATTGGAAAAAAACGACTGAAACAGCTTGCTCTGAACTTAAAATGAGAAGCATCCGGGA
>JAKJHH010000322.1 GCA_022703965.1 Verrucomicrobiota bacterium | reverse complement strand
GACTCGCAGGAAATCAGTACAAGATCATAATATTTTCCTGTCGCAATCGCGCTGGAAATAAGCTCAAGAGCCTCCTCCTGATTCGTAACTCTCAACACCTTGCCGCCCCAGTAATTCACAAAACGCATAAATGAACGGGCACTCAAATCAGAGCGCTCAAAGAATAAAACAGAACGCCCTTTCAAAGAATTCTCCATATTCATCCGGTCTTCAGTAAAGCCGCAGAGTATCGTAAAATCGAATTTAGCTCCCTTCCCCTCGACACTGTCAACACTTATCTCCCCTCCCATCAACTCAACAAGTTTGCGGCAAATGGAAAGCCCCAGACCGGTTCCTCCATATTTTCTGGTAGTTGACGCATCCAACTGAGTAAACGGAAGGAAAAGGTTGCCTATCTTATCCGCCGCGATACCTATTCCGGTATCCTTCACCTCAAATTTCAAAAGAAGACGGCCATTTCGTATTTCCAATGGAGCCACACTTATCAAAACATAACCGCTTTCTGTAAATTTGATCGCATTACCGATGAGATTTATTAGAATCTGACGAAGCCTGCTGCTGTCCCCCTGGAGAGAAAGGGGAATCGCAGGATCAACATCAAGATGTAGTTCAAGATGTTTTTCTCCGGCCTTGACCGCCATTACCGACAAAACCTCATCCAAGAGCGTAAAGAGATCAAAAGGAGCTTCTTCTATGCGCATTTTCCGCGCTTCAATTTTGGAAAGATCCAAAGTATCATTTATAAGCACCAGAAGAGTTTCAGCCGAGGCCAGAATTGTTCTGGCAAAGTGCCTCTGTTCTGCATCCAGCTTGGTTTCTGCCAGGAGTCCCGCCATGCCTATAATTCCGTTCATGGGAGTACGGATTTCATGACTCATGTTTGCCAAGAATTCACTTTTTGCTGTACTGGCGGATTCAGCTCTCAAGGCCAGTTCGCGAGCTTTTTCCACAGCAGTGGCAAGTTCCTTATTCACGCGCTCAAGTTCATCATGGGCATCCTTCAGCTTTCTGTTATGACGTTTCAACATCAGAATCCAAGCGAAACAGAGGAGTCCCAAAACAAACACTCCGCATAGAATCTTTAATATCAGCACATAATCAGTTCCTGACTGTATTGTGATCGATACGTGACGATTCACTATCTCGTCGCGCTCTTCATCGGTAATAGTATCAATTGCTTTGTCGATGATGCTTCGCAGAAGCGACTCATCTTTATAAATTCCGACACTCAGACGGTTTGAATATATGTCAGGCAGGCGTCCGGCAATTTTCAGATTGAAGAGTCCCTCTTTTTTGATAGTATAAGCAGCCATGACCAGAGATCTGATTGTCATATCAGCTTTCTTTTCAGAGACCATATTCAAGGCTTCCGCCTCGCTTTCGGTCGTAAGCACCAAAAGATTCGGAAAATCTCGCTTCACAAATTCCTCAAGCGAGCTATTACGCGGCACTACGACTGTTTCATTTCTAAGAATGCGAGGTTCATTGATAAAAGGATGCTCTTCGCGTGTTATAAAAATATTGATATCCTTAAAAAGCGGCTTGGAGAAAAGCAACCATTCTTCACGGTTCGGAGTCTGGTTCAGAAAGCTGATGAGCTTGCATTTACCCGCTTTGGAAAACTCAATACTCTCATCCCAGTTGCTGCTTGGCACAAGCTTAAGACGCAAGGATGCACGCTCCGCCGCAAGACGCAATAAATCTGCTGCGATTCCTTCATGCTCCTGACGTTCATTGATCTTCTCAAAAGGATACCAGTCAGGATCAACGCAGAATGTGATCTCTGGATTCTTCGCAAGATAAGATCTCTCCTCGGCGCTGAGTTGAATATCAGCGTAAAGTGCTACGCTCACAACACTTAAAAAAGAGATAACTGCAAATTTTAAGACTAGATTTCTCACTGGCTACCCGAAGAGGCTAAAAAACGTTTGCTTTTAATGTGTTTTCCAATTTCACAATAGCCGTTATCTCTTCCTTTTTCAAGACCATTCTCGTGCATGTATAAGATTCAATGAATTCAGATGTCCGCTTGTCTTTAATAAAGTCAATGTTAAATTGTATACAATAATCCACAATACGCTATATAATAAGGATAAAACAATGAAAATAAATGAAACCTGGAATTCTTTTTCCAAGTTAAACAGCAAAGACTACGAATACATTTGCAATCTTTCTATCGGATGCGAAAAAACAGCCATTCCATCTGTATATATATCAAAACCCAAAAACGCGCTGAATCATCCTGTTCTAATCTGGTTTCACGGCGGAGGATTGACTGACGACAGCCGTGAAATCCAGTCCTCTCTTTTTGACGGATACATGCTCGTTGTAGAAGTCCGTTATAGAATTTCCCCTGAATTCAGAGCCGACACGGCAATCGAAGATGCTGCCACAGCAATCGGCTGGACATTCAGGAATATCGAAAAATATGGAGGCAATAAGAATAAAATATTCATCGGAGGCATGTCCGCAGGATCATATCTGGCCGCAATAACAAGCATGAATCCGGAATTCGCAGAGCGTCATCAATACAGCTCAATGCATCCTGCCGGACTCCTTCTCATCAGCGGTCAGATGACAACTCACTTCAGAGTCAAGGAAGATCTGCATTATCCACAAGGCCAGTTCATCCCGGTGATTGATAAACTGGCTCCTCTCGCCCACCTGCGCGCAGATCTTCCGCCAATTTTACTGGTTACAGGAGAATCTGGACTGGACATGCCTGCACGTCCGGAGGAAAACGCATTCATGGCAGCCAGCCTGAAAGCCTTGGGACATAAAGATGTTGAATTCCATGCGTTAAGCGGTCATGATCACGGTGCAAGTCTCACTGGCTCGGCATTCCTTATGGAACAATTTATAAAGAGGCGGCTCGCTCTATAAAAGAGCTTCTATTTCTTTCAAGAGAATCCGGAGTATCAGATGACGCAAATCTTTTTATCAGAGACGCTTTCGGAGCAATCAGGAACTTGGTGAAATTCCATTTTATAGCTTCCGTTCCAAGCACGCCGGGCGCACGGCTTTTCAAAAGCACATAGAGCGGATGAGCGTTTTTCCCATTAACCGCAATCTTGGCAAAGAGAAGAAAACTCACCCCAAAATTAACTTCACAGAAAGACTGAATTTCCTTTTCCGTCCCCGGCTCCTGTCCGCCGAACTGATTACAAGGAAATCCCAGAACAATAAAGCCTTTATCTTTATATTTCTGATAAAGCGCCTCC
>JAKJHH010000321.1 GCA_022703965.1 Verrucomicrobiota bacterium | reverse complement strand
AGCCTTGTCCAGAGCAGCCGCGCTCATTACGTTAAATCCGAACCAGCCTATACAGAGAATCCAGCTTCCAAGAGCAAGGAAAGGAATGTTCGATACAGGAGTTCCGCTTGTTTGATAGCGCTTTGTTCTTGCTCCTACAAGAATGATGGCAGGAAGTGCAAGCCATCCGCCAAGAGAGTGAACTACGACAGAACCGGCGAAGTCAGTAAATTCACCGCCGAAATAATCAACCATAAGCTTCTGGAAACCTATAACCGCTCCGCTTGCGTCATAAGCGAAACGCCCCCACATCGCACCTTCAAAAAGAGGATAAACTGCGGCAACAAGAAACGCATTGACAATTACAATCGGCCAGAATTTTGTGCGTTCCGCAATGCCGCCGCTGATAATGGCGGGAATACATGCAGCAAAGGTGAGATAGAAGAAGAATTTTACAAGCTCTACTCCGTTCGCATCGGAAAGAGTTGTCGCGGAACACATAAAGCTGATACCGCGGGCAAGAGGATAACCGACAAGAAAATAAATGAGAGTGCTTACGCTCCAGTCAACAAGAATTTTATTAAGAGCGTTAACCTGATTCTTACGTCTCACTGTACCCAGTTCGAGAAATGCGAATCCGGCATGCATGCTGAACACCATGACCGCACCGATAAAGAGAAATAACATATCTCCGGCGGAAATCTTGAAAGCCGCTGCCGCAGGAGCGGAAACTGCCGCAACCGTAGTTGCCGCCGCTTCTTCAGCATTCACAAGTGCCGCACAGAAAAGCAGCAGAAAAGAAGACACAATAAACCTTAACATACCCAACCTTCCTTAAAGTTCCAGAATAACGGTTTGACCTTAAAAAAGAGCAAAAACACTCATTTTTAATAGCCATATTTAAAAACAAAAATCCCCTTCGTATCCAAGATGGAACGAAACTCATAAGAGACCCGGGAAATCTTATTGCCGTGGATTCCCGATAAGCGAACAATCCGGTTTGCCGTCCGTTTGTCCGTAAAGCATGGAGACGGAGAGGAAAGATTCAGGAGAGCGAAACGCTCCCCTGAATTGAAGTTTTCCTTAGTAGAGGAAAAGCATTTCGCCGTATTTCGGCAGAGGCCACTTGGCATCGTCGACTTCTTTTTCGAGAGTGTCAACAACAGCTCTGAGCGAAACAAGTTCTTTTACGATCTTGTCAGCTGCATGATCTGCAATTGCCTTGTCAAGTTTTGAAGAGACAGAAGCAAGTTCGTCGATAAGAGAACCGACTGCTTTAGCCTTGGCTGTCTGAGCTGCTGAACCTTCCTTGACACCAGCTGCCTTGAGAGCAGTGATGCTTGAGAGAATTTCAGTCTGATAGCTTACAGCGGCAGGATAGACAATTGTCTTGGCAATGTCAAGACCTGTCTTACCTTCGATAAGAATGGTCTTTTCATATTCTTCGACGTAGATGTCATATCTTGAGTGGAGCTCTCTCTTGCTGAGAACTTCGTATTTTTCGAAGATCTTTTCAGCCTTGGCTGAAGCCAGAGCTTTGAGAGCCTCAGGAGTTGTGCGGAGATTCGGCAGTCCGCGCTTTTCAGCTTCCTTCTTCCATGCGTCGCTGTAGTTGTCGCCGTTGAAGATGATTCTCTTGTGCTTCTTGATGATCTCTTTGAGAAGATCCTGAAGAGCTGCATTGAATTTCGGACCTTTGGCTTTTTCAAGTCTGGTCGCGATTTCGTCAAGAGCTTCAGCAACAATTGTGTTGAGAGCAACGTTCGGTCCTGAGCAGGACTGATGTGAACCGACAGCACGGAACTCGAACTTGTTGCCTGTGAAGGCGAACGGGCTTGTGCGGTTACGGTCTGTTGCATCCTTAGGAAGATGCGGAAGAGCATCTACGCCAACGTGCATTGTACCGGCCTTCTTGCTGGACTTGGCTGAGCCCTTTTCGATCTGCTCGATAACATCATTGAGCTGCTCGCCAAGGAAGATGGAGATGATGGCCGGAGGAGCTTCGTTTGCTCCGAGGCGATGATCGTTACCTGCGCAGGCAACTGTAGCACGGAGGAGGTCGGCATGGGTGTCGACAGCCTTCATGATGGCAACAAGGAAGGTAAGGAAGATCGCGTTTTCATGTGGGCTGTGTCCGGGATCAAGAAGATTCTTTGAACCGGCGGACATTGACCAGTTGTTGTGCTTGCCCGAGCCGTTGATGCCGGCGAAAGGCTTTTCATGAAGAAGGCATACAAGACCATGACGGTCAGCAACCTGTCTGAGGATTTCCATGAGGAGCATGTTGTGGTCAACAGCAAGATTGAGTTCTTCGAAAACAGGAGCGATTTCGAACTGAGCAGGAGCAACTTCGTTGTGGCGTGTCTTAGCCGGAATGCCAAGAGCCCAGAGAGTTGAATCAAGTTCAGTCATGAAATCAAGAATGCGTGTCTTGATTGCGCCGAAGTAGTGGTCTTCGAGCTGCTGGTTTTTCGGAGGAACTGAACCGAAAAGAGTACGGCCTGTCTGAATAAGGTCAGGACGAGCCATGTAGAATTCCTTGTCGATAAGGAAGTATTCCTGTTCAGCGCCAAGAGTTGTTGTAACCTTGTCAACTGTTTCGCCGAAGCATGCGAGAACTCTCTTAGCCTGCTTTGAAACAGCCTGCATTGAACGGAGAAGCGGAGTCTTTTTGTCAAGAGCTTCACCGGTGTATGAGCAGAAAGCTGTAGGAATGCAGAGAGTTGCACCGGCTGTGCCTTTTCTGATGAAGGCCGGGCTGGTGGGATCCCATGCTGTATAGCCGCGAGCTTCAAATGTAGCTCTGATACCGCCGGAGGGGAAGCTTGAAGCATCGGGCTCGCCCTGGATCAGGGTTTTGCCTGAGAAATTCATGATTACGGATCCATCCTGTTCGGGATCGATAAATGAGTCATGCTTTTCAGCTGTTGTGCCGGTAAGGGGCTGGAACCAATGTGTATAGTGTGTGGCGCCCTTGCTGAGAGCCCAGCGCTTCATTGCGCTTGCCACGTCATCAGCGATTGAGGAATCAATTGCAACGCCGCTCTTTATTGTTGCGAGGAGCTTGTTGTAGACTCCCTTTGAAAGATAGTCTTTCATCGTCTTGAGGTTGAAGACATCTTCTCCGTAATACGCAGTCACAGGTTTCTCACTTGCATTGAGATAGGATGCGCTTTTCTTTGTACCGATGCTTTTTACTGCATCTTTGCGAAGGCTTCCGCAGGTCATTTATGACTCTCCTATGATAATTTTCCACTTCGGTATCGAAGAAAGGTTTAA
>JAKJHH010000320.1 GCA_022703965.1 Verrucomicrobiota bacterium | reverse complement strand
TCAAGTTCCCATGTTATCAAAGAAAGCTCTTCCGGTATTTTTATTCCCATCTGCTGCAAGTGATAATAGGCCTTCAAAGCAAAGGCCTCCTGAGTCACGATCAGGGCAGTCACCTCCTTAGCAAGAAGCTTTTTGATGTTCTCAGGAACAAGATCATGCCTGTAAGTCTCATTGAAAACGCAATAGTCTTCCGGATTCATGACACCGTAACTCTTCATCGCTCGGATAAAGCCTTCATAACGCAAAGAAGGTTTAGTTGTTTCATCGCGTTCATTGGTTCCACTTAAATAGCCTATTTTCCGATGTCCGTTCTCCCAGAGAAGCTTCAGGGCTTTCCTCATGGATGTTATTCCGTCAGCATTCACAGCATAAATATTTTCGGAGTTTTTGGAACGGCAGTTCAGTCTCACCACTGGAAAAAGAAAAAGAGATGCCCATTTATCAAGAATGAAGTCATCTAGTCCAAGCGATATTGCTCCGCCAACCAGACGCTCACTTAAAAGAGCGATATCCCTTTCGGTAACAAGCTCCACCCGATAACCGCGTTCAATCAGCTCTCTTGTCAGCGTCGACTGAAGCATTGCTTCATACATACTCCAGTAAGCCGAGCCGGAAAGGATAACCGCCACAACCATCTGCTTTGAACGCGGAATAAGAGGATATCCGAGCTTACGCGCGGAGTTTATCACTTTGATTCTTGTCAATTCGGCTACTTTATAGTTATTGTTCAAAACACGCGATACCGTTGCTATTGATATTCCGGCATCAACTGCAACATCTCTCACAGTAACAGGCTTCATAGAGATAAACTCCTTATCCTTAAGAATATTCACACGGACAATCTAGCTATAAATGCGCTGTTTTCAAGATTTTGTTACATTTTTTTCTATAAGAGAGAATAGCTCCTTTATTGACTTGCAGTCTGAATAATTTATAATCTTTACATAATCACAACGCATGAGGAGCTGATGAAACTGAAAGCATTCACCCTTATTGAGCTTCTGGTAGTAATTGCGATCATCGCAATTCTCGCAGGGCTTTTGCTTCCGTCTTTGAAAAACGCCAAGGAAATGGCGAAAAAAATTCAATGCCTCAGCACTCTGAAACAATATGGAATGGCAGGCATTTCATACTCCAACGACTGGAACGGCTATTATGTCCCGGCAAGAATGTCCGGTGCCGGAGCCAGCGAAAGATTTCCATGGTACCTCAATAAGAGCTATGGCTCTCAACTTGGAATTAATATCGATCACAGAATCAAAGCGAGAGGTCTTATATGTCCTAATGCGACTCACGCTCTCTCCAATATGGATTCAAGCGGCTATAGAGTCTGGAGCTCAT
This sequence comes from Verrucomicrobiota bacterium, assembly GCA_022703965.1. Taxonomy (GTDB): domain Bacteria; phylum Verrucomicrobiota; class Lentisphaeria; order Victivallales; family UBA1829; genus JAKJHH01. The sequence goes on along the minus strand of JAKJHH010000320.1, from coordinate 1,949 downwards.
ACGGCATGGCAAACTATAACATATCATGGGCAAACCCAACCGTTGAAGGCCTTGACAGCGGGATGAACAAAGTCATCGCATGGAATATGAGCCGTCTGAAACATCCCGATTCATCGCTGGCTTTCGCGGACATGACTGACTTCGCGGTTGACTGTCCGCCGGGAGTGAATCCTCCTTATCTCACTTACGGAGAAACTCCATGGGACTATGGAGGCGGAAGCAGTGTCGCTCTGCGTCACGGCAGTCTCAAATATTTCAATGCAGTAATGTTTTCAGGTAACGCGGGAACGTATTCCATTCCTTGCAAAAAATCCATGTGGCGTGATTTTGACAAGTCTCCAGATCAGGTTGACTGATACTAAAATATAAGGATTATCCTATGAATGAAATGGCAATGAATCTCGCAAAGGCTCTCATAAAAGAAGACCCTGAAGTGGAATTCCGTATTCAGCACGGAATCGAAACCAACAGAAAAGGCTTTGGTGAAATAAAGCTTGTAGACAAAAAAGGCAACGCCGTAAAAAACGCTTCCATCGAACTCAAACAGACCGGACATGAGTATCATTTCGGCTGCAATGCCTTCATGATTGATCAGTTCCCGGAAAAAGAAAAAAACAAGGAATATGAAAAGACCTTCGCCGATCTCTTTAATCTTGCTGTAGTCCCCTTCTATTGGTCTGATCTTGAACCTGAAGACGGCAAGCCACGCTTCACAAAAAACAGTCCTCCGATATACCGCCGCCCTCCCCCGGACAGAGTTCTTGAATTCTGCTCAAAATACAATATTACACCGAAGGGACATCCGCTTCTCTGGCATTGCTTCCGTCCCTCATGGCTGACAATGAAGGACGACGAACTTCGTCCCAGAATACGCCGCCATTTTCAGGAAATATCCGAGCGCTATGCCGATAAGATCAAAATATGGGATGTCTGCAATGAAGCTCAGACAATAAACCCGCTTGATCCCAGAAATTACATGCCGGACAACCATGTCGAGCTTGCTTTCGAGCTCGCCGCCGAGTATTTCCCGGACAGCGTAAGAACTTATAACGACGACAATATGTGGTTCCGCTACAGCAAGACAAACACCCCTGTTTATCTGCTTGTGAAATCGCTGCTCGACAGAGGCTATAAGGTCAATGCGCTCGGACTCCAGTATCACATGTTCGACTGGCTTCTCCAGTTCTCATGTCAGTTCATGGAACCCTTGAGGCAGCTTACGATCCTCGACCTCTACGGCAAGCTTGGAATCCCGGTCAATTTCTCGGAAGTCAGCATCATAAGCAGACGCGATCTCGGCGATGGCGACAGGTTCCAGGAACTCGTCACCGAAAAACTTTATAAAGTCTGGTTCAGCCATGCCGCGACTAACGGCATTATCTGGTGGAACATGGTTGATGGTACAGCAGCTTACGCTCCACTCGGCAGCGAGGAAGGCGAAAACCGCCTCAGAGCCGGACTAGTCAACTACGATCTCACTCCCAAACCCGCCTACAAAGCAATACAAAAACTTATCAAGAAGGACTGGATATCAAACGTCAAAGTCAAATACGAAGACGGCGCCGTCAACAAATTCCATGGCTTCTACGGCGATTACGATCTCACAGTCAAAACGGACAAAGGCACCTTCAAGAAGAAAATCAAACTTGCCAAGAACGCAAAAAACGTCTTCCAGATCACCCTCGACTGACATCCAGAAAAGGCGCGGCTTCCTGCCGCGCCTTCTCTAGTTATTTTCCAGGAACATCCACTTTCAGATACTCGGCAAGAGCCTGAAGATATATGCCCTCGGCAGTAGTGAACCATGGATGTGCCTCCGTCTCATAGATTTCAAAAATCTCATTGAAACAGCCGGTATCCGCGGCACATTCTCTGAGAATAGACAAACATTCATCACAACGTCCCATCCTTAACAAAGCCAAAGCCTTCCAGCAGGCGTACCAGATGCA
>JAKJHH010000031.1:16864-28085 GCA_022703965.1 Verrucomicrobiota bacterium | reverse complement strand
CCTTTCGGGCTTTTTCACTTTGCTCAGAATTGTCGCCACGTCTTCGGGTGCTATGTCATAAGCAGAGCAGAGGGACTTTATGTAAGCTGAGATATAAACCGCCGGAGGCAGATTTTCGATGTCGTCTCTTTCTATCGCTTCGATATACTGAGCCTTGATTCTGGTTGTCTGTTCGACCTGATTCAGACTGAGGCCTCTTGAGACGCGGCATTCCTGAAGAATCTGGCCGGAGCTGGCGTTTTCAGCCGATATGCAGCTAAGTACCTTGCTGTGTTTCTTGACAGGCTGCGCAGGTGTCGGAGTTGCTACCGCCGCTTTGTCCGTGCCTGTATTTTTCGGCATGATTTTGACAGGAGTTTTTGCGGCGTTTTCAGGATTGTAGGGCTTGGCAGGTTCGGGTGCCGGAGTCTGTGTTTTTGCCTGTTCCTGAGTCTTGGCTGCATGTGCCTTGACTTCGTCATCAAAGATCTTTTCCAGCTCTTCGGTACTGAGAATCTTCTTGTCGGGCTGCGCCTGAACTGACGGACTTGCAGGAGCTGCCGAGACCTTAGGCGCTGTCGCGCTATGTGTCGATGTGGCTGCCGGACTCAGTTTTACCGGACTGGGAGCCGTCACTGGAGTCGGCGTTGCTGCCGCCGGAGCGGGCGCTATTGTTTCAGGTATAGGAGTCTGATTGAGTTTAATTGCTTCCTGCGCAGGGACTTCAGGAGTGGAAACAGTTTTAGTTTCCTGTTTTTCCTCGACAGGAATATCTGAAAGCTTGAGGATTTCCTTTTCAGGACTCGAAGTGTCTGCTGCTGCTTCAGGTTTCTTCAGGAATGTTCCAAGAGAGACTGGTTTCGGTACTTCTGCCGATGGCGCTGGCGTCGCTGCCGGAGCAGATGCCGGATTGAGGTGTTCTTTTCTTACGAACTGAGCGAGCGATATTCTTCTCGGCTGATCGGGAGACTGCACGGAAGCGGCGGCTGTACTGGCTGCCGGGGTAGTTTCGGGAGCTGCTTCTGTTTTGGGTTTAAGAAAACCTGTCAGCGGAACAGGCTTCTTTTCCTGATTGCTGTTTTCAGGAGGAAAAAGACTTCCTGCATTCTTATTTTCAGATGAATCGCTCATGCTTAGGATCCTCTATATATGAATATGTATTACTTGCCGTCTATTTCGTCGAACACTAATATATCACGTTTCTGACCGCCCGGAAGAGGTGCGCTTACAATACCACGTTTTTCAAAGGTTTCTATAAGTTCAGCGGCTTTGTTATAGCCGATTGTCAGACGTCTTTGCAGATAACTTGTGCTGGCTTTGCGTTCGCTCAGAATTATTTCCAGAGCTTTTTTCACCAGTTCGCCGTCGCCGGGCTGGAGGTATTTGGCCACTGTGCCTGATACTTCCTTGGAGGATGTGACATCGTTTCCGTCGTCCTCTTCGTCATCGAAGGAATCTGCAACGGAGTCTGAGATATCTCCGTCGATATCATCTCCGTCCTCGCCGCCTGCGACAACTTTATTATCGAAGTCCTGCTCAACCTGTGAGGAGACGAATTCCACAACCTTCTGTATATCCGGATCGGCGACCATTGCGCCCTGCATTCGTTCGATGTTTGCGGAGCCCGGCGGAACAAAAAGCATATCTCCTTTGCCGAGAAGGGTTTCTGCGCCCTTCTGATCGAGGATGACTCGACTGTCCGTAATTGATGTTACGCGGAAGGCTATTCTTGTGGGCAAATTAGCCTTGATAACGCCAGTGATGATGTTGACCGAGGGTCTCTGTGTCGCGATGACTATATGAATTCCGGCGGCACGTCCCTTCTGGGCGATTCTGGCGATTGATGTTTCGACATCGCTCTTTGCGTCTGTCATCATGATGTCAGCAAGCTCGTCTACGATAATCACGAGGAGCGGGAGTTTTTCAGGTATCGGATTTCCGGCGTCGTCAAAGAGCTGCTCCTTGTCCGGGGGACGTGAGTTGAAGCCCGCGAGATTTCTTGTTTTAGCCTTGGCAATCATGCGGTAACGTTTTTCCATTTCGGCTACGCCCCAGCGGAGAGCCAGCGGAACTTTCTTGGGATCGTTGACGACAGGCGTAATCAAATGAGGAAGCGGTGTATACATCTCAAGCTCAACGACTTTCGGGTCTACGAGTATCAGTCTGAGATCTGAAGGCGAGAATCTGAAGAGCAGACTCATAATGAGCGTGTTCATACATACGCTCTTTCCGCTTCCCGTTGAACCGGCTATAAGCAGGTGAGGCGCTTTGGCGAGGTCGAGAATTACAGGACGTCCTGCCACGTCTTTACCGAGCACTACAGGAATGTCGGCTCTGGATTCCTTCCATTCAGGAGTTTCCATGAGACTGCGCATATAGACTGCCGAGGCAATCTTGTTCGGGATTTCCACGCCGACGGCGTTACGGCCTGGAATCGGAGCGAGAATTCTTATGCTTTCCGCCTGCAAATCCATGGCTATGTTATTGCTTATGCCTGAAACCTTTTCAACTTTTACTCCGGGGGACAAGGTTACTTCCAGACGTGTCACGCGGGGGCCTGTTATAGCGCTCGTGACTCTGCCGTCCACGTTGAAGCTGTCGAGTGTTGATTGCAAAATACGCTTTGCATCCTCGATATGGGCAAGCATGAGATCATCTTTCGGAGGATCTTTCGGCTTTTCCAGGAGCGATATCGGGGGAAGCGTATAATCGGAGTCATTCCCTTTGAATACCGATCCGCCTGATGCTTTGGATGGGGCTTTTCTTTCTCTGGGCTCTTCCTCAAAGGCTTTTGAAACGGGAGCTGGTGTAGGTGTAATAATTTGAGGCGCAGGAGCTTCGGGCTTTTCTTCCCTTGCGGATACTTCCTGAGAAATCTCCTTGACCGGCTTGTCGAGCTGTTTGGCTACAACTTTGCCGCCTTTACGGGTTCCATAATATACGACATCCTCTTCCGCTTTTGTTTCTTCTTTTGCGGTATTTAGAGGACTTTCATTATCAAGTATTTCCGCTTCTTTTTCTGGCTTTGCAGTCTCTTCGGTTTTTTCAGGGGAGGGGGGCGCTGTGGGCGCTGTAACGGCTTCAGGTTCTTTTACTTTATCCTTTTTCTTCTTTTCAGGAGGACTTGGCATGTCCGCATCAGCTGTCGCGGGGCTGTCCTTGGCTTTTTCCTCATCTTCGCGCTTTTTCTTTTCCTCGCGTTCCTTTATGAGGGTGTCGGCATGGACGAAGAGCTGGAAGAAGACGCTTTTCCAGTCGGCAAGGAATATGAAAACAGCACCTGTCAGCAGACAGACAGTTCCGACAATCGCGGTTCCGACAGTTCCGATGTAACGACGGATGATTCCGGCGGCAAGATAGTTCGTTTCAGGTGCTGCAAGCTGTTGTCCTATAACGCCTCCAGAGAGAGCAAGAGCAGGGGCTTTGCTGTGTCCTATTCCGAGCATTTCGGTATAGCGGCAGAAGTCGAGAGGAAACATTCCCATGAGTATTGTGATGCCGATGATAACCGCTATCAGAGAGCCGACATAACCTCTTCTCTTCATGGGAAAGGGCATGAAACTGCGTACAAGACAGAGAAGCAGCACTATCATGATCGGATATACCGCTATGCCGTAAAGATAGAAGAGCAGACGTGATATCTGCGCACCGATTATGCCGATCCAGTTTTCTATCTGAGCGTCGCTGCCGCCTTCGATCACTGCCATGTCGCCGGGAGAGTGCGAAACTATTGCAAGCACCATCAGCAGTACGGCGGCAATATAGAAGACATATCTGAATCTGAATCCCTGCCCGTTTTCGGCGGTATCATTCTTTAGAGAAGCCATATTACGAGTAAAATCCTCAGTATTTAATTAGCGGAAGAGCTCTTAAAATATAAAAGTGCAGAAATATATATCGTCAAAGGATAAATCTCAATACAATAAAAGAATGATTAATTTATTCAATTAACATGGTTAGATGGAATATCTTCCATTTGCAGACTTAATCGTGTGATGTTAGGTTTTCTCACGGGAATCTCTTAAAATTGTAGATCTTGGAATAAAACTCTGTCTTGCGGCAAGCGCCACGACCTTGCGCATCATTGCTTAGCTCTGCTAGCCAATGATTTGCAAAATCATGGCTTGGAGCCGCAAATACATGAGTTTTCTTCTCAAGCCAATTTTAAGAGGCTCCCTCAATTCAAAACTCAGAAAGGGATGGCTTTTATGACCGGATCACATAATTCCGAAGAATTCAGAGTTTTCGCCTCCTGTGCAACTGAAGTCGGAGAAGGACCTCTCTGGAACGACGCGGAACAGGCTCTCTACTGGATCGATGTATCAAGAGGCGCTGTATACAGAAGTTCCTACAAGAATCCAAAGGATAGTTTCGAGCACTGGCAGCTTAATATTGGCAAAATCGGCGGCGCTGTTTTCACGAAGGACGGCTTTATGCTTCTCTTTGCCGCCTGCGGACGCGTCTGGAAATGGAAGCCCGGCAGCGAGCCGGAGCTTAAAGCGGAACTCAAGGAAGCCGCCGAATCACGATTCAACGACGTGATAGCCGATCCGTCCGGACGTGTTTTCTGCGGAGTCGCTCCTCTTGTTCCCGGCGGCACAGGTTCTCTCTGGCGCATGGATGAAGATTGTTCGTTCACATGCATCGAACCGGTTACCCGCGGAATGCCGAACGGAATGGGATTTTCACCGGATCTCAAGGACTTCTACTTCACCGTTACCAATGAACGCACGATTTACCGCTACAGTTACAATCGTCGCGACGGTTCACTGACAGGACGTTCTGTTTTCATTGTCGTTCCCGACAGCGAAGGTCTTCCCGACGGCATGACTGTCGATTCCGAAGGCTGTATCTGGTCTGGACAGTGGAACGGCAACCGTCTTGTCCGTTACTCCATTGAAGGACTCAAGACAGGAGAGATTTGTTTTCCCATTGCCAAAGTCAGTTGCGTCACATTCGGAGGCCCCGGCTACACCGACATCTTTGTGACGACCGCAAATCATCCATTTGACGAATCCGTTTACAATAGCAGCGGTGCCGGTTCCGTCTTCGTGATGACTCAATCCATCCGTGGACTCCCCGAATTCAGAGTCTAAAACAAAAAAGGCGGAACAATACGCTCTGCCTCTTTTTTTGAATTCCTCTTAGCGTTTTATGCTGTAGGCGAAGACTCCGCCGGGGAAGCTGCCTGTATCAGCAGTGAAGTGAAGGGTTCCATCAGAGAAACGGCTGGCGGTCTCTCCGAGAACTTTGCCTTCGATATTAAGAGCAAATACTTTTGCCTCAGAATTAATTTTCAGAGATATCTCCGCTTTTCCGCGCAGGAGGAGCAGGGGGCTGCTTCCGTATTTTTCCATGATAGTCCGTTCCTCGTTGCGATAGATTTCTCCGCTTGCGCAGATGTTTGTCATTTGGAAGAGGACTATATCTTTGCTGGACTCCAGAGGGCTGCCGTCGCGTGAAATCGCGGCGATCGTCTGAAAACAGTCCGGCGAGGATACGGAGAGCAGTCCGGCATTTGCAGATTTTCCTTTCGGAAGCGTAACAGCCGTGCATCGGGGCGTATTTACAGTCATGATTCCTTTTTGAACATCAAGACTGATTTCGTCCGTGCTGCTGACGGTAATTCTTTCCTTCTCGAAACGCTCGAAACGCTTTTTGATCTCGGGCGGCAGATTTTTGTAATTGAAAGTTCCCGGGAAGGGGGCTTTTTCAAAAACAGCTCCGACTCTTGCGATCAGCCCCAGTGAGCGAATCCACGGATAACCGGAGTCTGACTGCTTTTCCCAGAACGCTTCTGGAATTGTATAAGATATTTTTATGTCGGAACTTTTCACGTCGCCGCGCAGAAACATAGCCGAAATAATTCTGTCGGAAATCTGCATCACGGGATCGTTGATTGACTCGAAAGGCACAATTGATCTGTTCTGGCTATGAAGCTTGTTAAGGCTGTGTGTGAAATTGAAACGGTAGACTCCCGAGATATCCTGAAGCGAAGAGTAGGCTCCGGTGAGCAGTGCTCCTTCCGAACGTGTTTCGACCGGGGCGCAGAAGTTGAGTTCCGTTATGAAAAAAGGTTTTCCATAGATGATGCCGGGAAAGAGGCAGCCCGGAACAGGGGCTTCGCGTTCAAGAGTTGAGCCCTGCTGATAGGCATGAGGCAGCGACCATTTAGGGCCGAGGAATGTGGGATGTCCGACGTACATGTGATCGTCAGCCACATCAAAGTTGTTTCTTATCATTGTCGTGACCTGATTGCCGCCGAAATTGCAGCTTGTTAGCATGCATTTTGCTTTGAGCTCTTCCTTGACGAAGTTCTCCATGATCTTCAGGCGTTCCACCTGAAATTCATAAAGAAATTTGCCGAAATACGGATCGCCTATTTCAGTTCTGATCTGAGATATCCCTTGCGCTTTCGCGTATTTTTCGTAAGCTTCCACGACAGGCTGACAGTTTTTCCAGCTGAAAGTCAGGGTGTCTTCGTTGACCAGGTTCAGGAAGACCAGAACCGGATCTTCAGCCAAGCTCAGGCCTGTATAAGGATTGCGATGTGTGAGCCAGAGGCGGGCAAATTTCTTCCAGTTTTCAGTTCCCTCGTCCGTTGTCAGCAGCAGGAGTTTTGGCGATTCACCGGGATACTTTTTCTGAAGCTCGGACAGCTCTCCAGAACGCAGATTCCTGCTTGTATAGAGATCAGTTGTTATATATATGCCTTTTTTCCTGCATTGAGCGATCAGGTAGTCCAGACGATCCAGATTTACAGGATCAAGCTCCAGTTCTCCTTCGTTCTGCTTGACCAGCAAGCTGTCATGATGATGGATTCTAATGCTGTTGATTCCCATTGAGAGGAGGTAGTCCGTCAGGAATTCCGCATCCTGCTTTTCGGGAAAGCAGGCGCTGTTACAGAGATTTGTCCCGTAAAGCCTGAGCTTGCGGTCTTTAGCGTTTTCAAAACTAAGCTGTCCTTCTGGAGAAACAATGACTCGCCCCCATTTGCCGGCAGGAGCCAGTTCTTTATTGATGAATGAGAAGTCCATCGGACTGTTTGGAATTGTATTCAGCGTGAAGTTGACAGGAAGCCAGTCTTTGTCCGCCTTTGTGATAAGCTGCTTGGCCTCCTTCTGTTCGATTTTTACTGGTTCCTTGAGCAGAGTGACTCCGAGAATCATCCAGACGGCATTAGGGTTCATGATGCGGAAGCGGAGACGGTTTGCGCTGCGTCCGTTCAGAGTGAAGAAGGACGCATGTACTCCGACCGGCATTTGCGGATTTGATGATTTCCAGACAACTTGCGCGTTCTGATGTCCAGCCGCCCCCCACCAGTTAGCTGCGTCTGTGCCTCCGACGACAGGAATCGTCTGCACTCCGGTCTCGTCATAGAACACATCGATTTCACCGAGCAGCGTATTCGGAGTCCATGCGGAGCAGTGCAGGAGTGCAAGCCCCCCTGCGCGCAGATTCGGAGGCAATGGCAGATCCACTTCGGCAACGGCGATATTGCGGACGCTTCCGGCAGTGACGACGGTTCCAGCTTTCCTGCCGTATTCCTCTGCGGCGACGATGAAAGGGATTTTTCCATAACAGTATGTTCCGGCAGGCATCATTCTCAAGTCGTTGGATTTGCCCTGATCTGTCCAGCCCCCTTTCTTGTCGTCCGCGATTTCATCCTGACGGAAGCTGTTGGCGCTGTTACCGAGCGGAACAGGATACGCAATGTTTTCCTGATAATTCATGAGGAATGAGAGTTTGAAGTCTTTTTCCGCTTTTCGCAGCCAGAAACGGATTGATATATCCGGACTGCCCCATTGACGATTATCCTGAATATAAAGCATTGTGTTGTAATCGGAAAAAGTAAAGATGTCTCCATTTTTCAGTTTGAGCGTACATTTCTCACTATTCCTGTCTTCCAGCAGTTTTGCTTTCTCTTTTTTCTCTGGAATCGCAATGATAATTTCCTTGTCCTTGCTTTTAACTGAAATACTGTCAATATCCTCAATCGGAAGAGTGAATTGAACATACTGAAGTCCGGGCGTGAGCGCGTCAGGCAGAGTTCCGGAAACATCGAAGCTGAATAATGAGTCTTCTTTTCTGTCGATTCTCAGTTTATAGATACCGTTGGCTTCAGGATATTTTACGTCGTAATCTACACTGATCTTGTTTTTATCCTGTTCAAGACGGATGTTTTTGAATGCTCCGTTGTTCCAGTTTCCAAAGATGGAAAAGATGGAGGCCGTTACTTTGTCGCCGATTTTGATCTCATTTTTTTGAGAGGGTTTAAATATTTCCGCCATTTCCGAAGCCTGAGTCAAAAATGGACAGAGTGAGAGGCAAAGAATTAAAAATAATCGTTTCATGTATATGAGTCCTTATGGTTATAAAATCAGGGAAGGAGCATAAATTCGCCGTCGAAAAGACGTTTTCCTGAATAGCGTCTTGATTCAACATGTCCGTCAATGAACAGGAAGTTGGCAGATCTGTCGTGATTGTAGCCCGGACTGTGCGCGTCTGCCGGATCATGAGTATAAGAGTAAATATTTACCGCCTGCATCAGCCAGCCGCTTGTGATGCCTGTCCAGTCCTTGTCCGCGAGAATGACGGAACCGTTTTTTATGAGGTCTATTCTCCTGTGGCGCAAATCGAATTGAACCCAGCCCCCTGCCTGCGGATTGCTTCCGTAATTGAAGGTCGGGCTGTAGCCTGGCAGAGCATAGGTATATGAGCCGCCTGAAGGCTGATATTGAGGGGATTGCTCATGCGGAAAACTCATGGACGGACAATGCACGATGCTTTCCGGAACTCCTGTTTTTTTGAAGTACAGAAGTTTATAGGTGTTATCAATGCTCAGAAGATCCTTGCCCTTTGTCAGTCTGACGTAGTCTCTGATGTAATAGGCGTAATCGTTATTCCAGAGGGTATACGGCATCCAGCCGTTTTCGTCGCCTGCGTAGGAACTCAAGCCCATGTAGACCTGACGCAGATTCGACTTGCATGTCGCGAGTTTTGCCTTTCCTCTGGCCTGGTTCAAGGACGGCAGCAGAATGCTTGAGAGAATCGCAATGATGGCTATTACTACCAGAAGTTCAATTAGGGTAAAGCGCGTCAGAGAATTATTCTGCATGATTCTTCCTGAACCCGGCAATGAATGAATCCCGATTCCGATACTGCGCTTGATCAGCCTGAACATTTTGTACTCCTGTGTAAAAATAAATCTGCTATATAAACATATTATATTTTTTTAGAGCTGAAGGCAATTTGACTTTTCACGCCTTATATATAAATTTCAAACAAAAGCATTATATGGAAACAACAAGATATGTTGACTCAGAAACCTGAAAAATCCAGAGTCTGGAGTTGGACATCCAAGTCGTCTACGACTCTTTCTCCGAATTACAACAAGGCTAAAAAAATATTGAAGGAACACTACTGGTACGATATTTATCCATACAGTCTTTCTCTCTGGCCGGGGATTTATCAGGAGGCTGTTTTTAATGATTGGTGGTGGTGTCGTCGCGGCAGGGATATATGCATTACCGTGGAGATGGCGATCAAGTCATGACTTTGCATCCCGGCGAAGTATATCTTCAGATTCCCGGACATGATGTTCTGTGTCGCAACGGAACAGAGAGAAAGACTCATCGTCTTCTTTTGACTTTATTCGGAGGAATAACCTCTTTTTACTCTATCTGGTTCGGAATTGCCGCGCCTTCCATAATCAAGTTTAAATCCGCTTCTGAGGCAGACGCTGTCTTGTCAATGATAAAGAGAATAGGAACTCTTCTGAAGCGGAAAGACAGGAATACGGCAGTTGAGATTTACAGTCTCTGCAACAATCTTCTGGCAAGTCTGGCAAATGCGTATCACGCTTCGTCGGAGAGACGTCTTTATCCTGAAATCGTATCAAACGCTATTTTCAGGATAGAATCCAACTTGGAAAGCGGAATTACGATAAGAGAAATCGCTGCAAAACTTGGGGTGTCTGAAATGACTCTTTTGCGGGCTTTTCACAAATATCTTTCAATGTCTCCCAGCGAATACGTACTCAAGGTCAGAATGGAAAAAGCGATAAAAATGCTGGATAATCCTGATTATACGATCAAAGATGTTGCGTCATGTCTGGGTTATAAAAATCAGTTGTACTTTTCCTCTGCCTTCCGCAAATATTACGCTGTTTCTCCTTCAGCGTACCGCAAGGAAAAGCCCCTTTTACGTATGAGGTAAAAGGGGCAGGTTTTAGGAGCTCAGAGTCCGGGAATTGTGATTGAATCCGGACCTACAATATAGAGCAGTGCCGGAGCCGCTTTATACTCGGATGCCGGGACTGTCTGCTTTTCTCCAAGGTAGTTTACGGCATCGCTTACTTTTCCTTTGATCTCAAGCTTTACATTCTGCTCGAAACGGGAGGACCAGAGAGCCCAGACATTCACTCCGTCGGGACGCTTCCAGTTTGCGAGATAAACGCTGCCTGTGTTTTTTATCTGGGGAATTGTTGAGCCTGAAGGACAAAGGCTTGTCAATGTCTTGTAAGCCTGAAAGGACGGCTTCGGCGAAAGGTCTTTCCTGACAATGCCGAAGTGAGCTTCACGTTCATCGGCTTTCCACTCTGCGGAACGGAAATTGTACCAGAACACTCTCTCCACTCCGTTTGCCAGCGCGATGATATATGTCCTCGGCAGCATTTCAGCCTGACGTGATTCCGGAACGGATTCGATGCTCGCTCTTGGCGTGCATACAATGATATTGCCTTTGAGGTCGCTGTTCAGTTTGTAAACAGCCACGATCGGAGCCTGATAATCATCGGAGCCTGCCATAAGTACCGGGATGAATTCATCGCCTTCCTTGAGATTTGCGGCTGTCAGGAAACGGCTGGAGGGTTTGAAATCGACTTTGAACTGATCTTCAAAGCCCGGCGCAGGCTTCTGCCATTTTTCCTTTTCAGGAACGCCTTTTTTAGTCCACCATGTTTCCCAGTTCATATGGAAAGTCTTCATGTATTTGTCGTTGACCTGAACCTTTTTTAAGCCGCCGTTTGCGTCCTCCTGAATGTCAAAGTAGAAGGGAAGTCCGGCGGGAAGAAGCAGAGTGCCTCCGGCTTTCAGGTAACGGAGCAGATCAGGAATATATTTACTCGGAAACTCTTCACCGAGCGCAGGCATGAGTACCGGATACGCTGCCGCATCAAGCGTGGCGAGATCCTTGAGTTTTATGGCTTTTACTTCCTTGAAACCGTTGATATTATCGGCGG
>JAKJHH010000031.1:13845-16854 GCA_022703965.1 Verrucomicrobiota bacterium | reverse complement strand
ACTGAAGTTGAATCCGCCTCCGCCGCCGTTATCCGGGTCATTTACAACGGCAAGATTTGATTTTGCAAGATCGATTCCTGCGCGTTTGAAAGCGGCCGGCAGAACCTTCTGATAAAAGTCTCCGGCTTTGGCTGTGGACCAGCCAACTTCGGTAATCCAGATCGGTTTTTTCTCAAGATTATATTTCTTCATCAGATCTTTGAGACCGTTGATCTGCTTTATCATATCCTCCGGCACGCCCATCCAGTTGTAGGGATGAATATTCATTACATCGAAATAAGCTCCGGCTCCGGCTGCGTAGGAGTCCTCTATGTAACTGAGCGGAACTCCGGCTGTGCCTCCGTAAAGAACTGTGAGTTCAGGATCGATTTTCTTTATTTCTTCATATGTGCGCTTGAGAAGTATCGCATAATTTTTTCCGCTTGGTTCTTTCCAGAATCCTTCATGATTCTGTTCGTTCCAGACCTCCCAGCAGCGGAGATCCTTATGATAGCGTGAAACCGTTTTGTTGACGTACTCGCTCCAGATGTCGAGATTCTGCCATGCCGGTTTTGCCCACGCCACATCATAGTCGAGAATCGGGAGTACATTGATTTTGTCCTGTTTTGAGAGCTCAAGCAGTTTGTCCAGATGAGCGAAATTCCATTCGCCCTGCTTCTTCTGGATTCTGCTCCAGTCGAAGTCCGTGCGAACCCAGTTTATTCCGGCCTCATGGAAACGCACGAATTCCTTTGGCGCAAGCTCAAGTTCGGAGCGACTTACATGAGCACAGACACCATAAGGATTTTTAGTTACAGGAGACTCAGCTGCCAGTGAAAGGCAAGCTGCGGTCAGGAAGATGCCGAGAGTCCATCTGAATTTCATTATTTCCCTTTTCACATTTTAATAGCAAAAAACTGCGCTTTGTGAGGTAAAGCGCAGCTTTTTGTATATGCTTTTTTATTTTGCGGGAGTCCATTTGATCGCGTCGATGAAAGCTTCTCCCTGGCCGCTGAAGCCTTTGTCGAAGTCCATCGTAATTGTCTGCACTACGAGCGGATAATCAAATTTCTTATCGTTGTTTCCGCCCCAGGTCGGGTTGAATTTCGTTGTCTTGTCGAGAGGAATCTCGACAGTTGTCCATTCGCCCTGACGCAGTTTCAAGCGATTCATGAGCTGGAATGTTTCACCTGAAGCATCCCTCACTCTGACCGAGACAGCTGTGATCGCGTCCGGTGTCAGCGAACAGATTTTCAGGGATAGGACTCCCTTGAATTCAGCTTCAGTAGCCGCAAGCGTAAAAGGCTTTTCAGCGCTGAGTTCCAGATAATGGAAGGTCGAGGGGGTGAAGCTCAGTCTTGCCACTTGTCCCATAGAATCGTTGTAGGCTTCGATCGAGAGAGACTGTTTTCTTTCGTCTGCCTTGCCGAGACTCCATTTTGCGTTGTTGTTGTCGAAGTTTTCGTCTAGAGCCGCCGCGGATGCGGCGAGCCCTGCTATGATTGCTGTTGCAAGCAGTATTGCTTTCATCTTTTTACTCCATGATTAAAAGATTGTATTCCAACGGATCTTTGCCCTGTCCGATGCCTCCGCCCCATTCCATCCAGCCTTCGCGGCCGTTTGTTCCGTCGTTGTCGTTGACGAGAATGGAGAAGCCGAGCAGAGAACCTTTTTCAAGCGGCTGCATGCCGAACTTGGAGAAAGGTATTTCGATCTTGTAGACAGTTGTTTTGTCCGTTCTGTCGATTTTGACTTTAACATCACTTGTGATCTGAGCCGCTTTTGCGTCAGGCGAATTTCTGAGATATGCCTGGGCTCCATCCTTGGTCAGAGCGACATCAAGTTCCATTCTGTTTTTGGATGTGATTCCTGCCTGTCCCTGAAGAAGAGCGAGCTGAAGTCCGTCGCCTTCCCACGCATTTTCAATGTCCTTTTCCTGGAAGAACACATCGTCTGTCACAGTTACTTCAAGATAGAGAGCGTTTCTGTCGTATGAGGCGGAGAACTTGGCGTCCAGATCGGCCTTGCCGCCCCACTTTTTGACATTGAGTCCTTTGTAGTTGCGCTCAAGTCCGAATTCATAGACTTTCTTTTCCTTGCCTGCCGGAGCTGCAATTGCCGAGAGTCTGGGGAGAACGAGCTTGGTGCTGCCCTTTACGCGAGCTGTTTCGGGGAAATCTCTTTTTACCATGCTTTCGACTGTTACTGCATCAAGACTGCCCTCTACGATCAAGGGTCTGCCTCTTACGCTGAACTGAAGCTTATCCTGACTTATGGGAAGGCTTCTGTCAGATATCCAGTCTCTGCATCCCCAATCCATGCTATAGGATTTATTTCCTGCGTGGCGAACGGTAACGGCTTTCTTATCCGATGCCGAATTTCTGAGCGTGATCTGCATGTCGTCGTTTTCATATTCAGACCACATGACTATTGCCTGCTTACCTTCGGGCATTTTGAAGCGGAGAACCCATACACCAGGATCTTTTACATCGATTCTTTCAGCGAGCTGTCCGTTTTTAAGGATGTTTGTGATGTCGGACAGCACGTAGTACGCGGGTTTGGGAGTGAGGTCGCCTCTGACTATGCCGAAGTTGTTTTCGTTATAGGCAGCTTTCCAGCCGTCATCCTGGAAGTCATACCACCAGATTCCCTTGATGAAAGGCAGGGTTTTTGCCATGAGGTAAATTCTGGCGAGATATGAGGCCGATGTTTCATAGTCGTTGCCGCCTGCTGAAACATGCGTAGGATATCCCATTTCAGTGATGAAAAGCGGAACTTCCTTGCCGTTGCTGTACTCGCGGAGCATCTTGTCCACTCCGAGCATTCTTGTGTACCAGTCGGATGGCGTTCCGTTGTGATAGTTGTATGTATGCAGAGCGACTACGTCGCAATACTTGATCATTCCCTGATCGAGATGTTCCTTGAGAGCTTTGTCGCCTGTGCAGATCGAGTTCGAGACAACAACTGCCTCGGGATTTGCCGCTTTGATTCGCGGATAGACAGCCTTCAGCAGATTGACATAGATAGCTC
>JAKJHH010000031.1:331-13835 GCA_022703965.1 Verrucomicrobiota bacterium | reverse complement strand
GGAAGAGGCGAGCCTTTCCTTTAAACTCCTTGACGAGAGTTTCGCTGTAGCGGACATAGCCTTCTACAGCCTCGGGACTGTTAGGATAATCACCGCCGTCGTATTCTTTGTTTCCGTAGTCGAGGATATTGAGCGTGTAGATGCCGCGCTTCTGGGCTTCGGTAAGATATGTTACATAGAAGTCCGGAACTGAGAGAGTTCCCTTTTTAGGCTCAACTCTGCCCCATGTAAGCTCATCTCTTGTGGCTATTACGCCCGCCTGCTGGATCATCGAAAGATTCTGAGTCAGTGTTCCCTGCATGAATCCGAAATGTGTGCATACACCTGGAATAAATGAGGGAAGCTTAAGAGTGTCATAAACGCCTTCATCAGCCGAGGCAAAGACTGCGAGAGGCAGCATTGACAGCAGCAGTCCGGCCGCGGCTTTGCACGAGAATTTTCTTTTTGTCATTCTTTTCTCCATTTATAGTTCGGGAATTTTGATATCGAATCTATGCTCAAGGCGTTGTCTGGGCGATGCCTTCGAGTTTTGTTGTGACCTTGATCTGCGTATCGGTATCGCGGCATCCGCGAGCATTCAGGGATGAAACATGTCCGTCCACGAAAGCGCAGTTTGCGAATCCGTTGTGTATGAGTCCTACGGCTGAGTCTTCTGTTATGCTGTTTGGCATGAATGTCCAGAGAGGCTTACCTGCGTGTGCTCCGGCTTTGTATGTTCCTGGAATTATATAGGTATCTGCGTACATGACGAATTTAGAGGGACTTTTGAACCTGCCAAGCGCATAAAATATGTTTGCGGAATTCTTTGAGACTAAAAAATCTCCTGTCGTACCGACTTTTGCGGAGTAATCGCCGTCTCCTCTGCCTCTATACATTCCGTACGTCCTATAGTCGTCGACATACTTGTTTATGCTTGTCGAGGGACAGACCATGATATTTTTATTGGTAATGTATTTTGCCTGTTGGAAGGTCTTGCCTCCCGTAAGTGTCATTACCCAGTTGTCGTATGGAGTCGGATCAGGCTCATAACCTGTATACCACATGTAGCCGCCTCCGTCATCCGCGTAGCTGAGCGCGGCTTTCATCAGCTGGGCAAGATTGTTGGTGCATGAAATTTTCTTGCCCGCTTCTCTTGCGCTTTTCAAGGCTGGAAGAAGCATTGCCGCAAGTATCGCGATAATCGCGATGACGACTAAAAGCTCTATGAGCGTGAATGCCTTTTTCATGAGACACCTCAAGTTACTTTAAGGATTTGACAGATTCGCGTATGATCAATTCAGGATCTACTGAAATGGCTTTTCTCTGATGCAGTCCATGTTTCATTGAAAGCTGCTCAAGCAGCATATTTATTCCGTATGAGACAGTTTTCTCAAGCGATTCGCTTACAGATGTCAGGCCGGGATAGTGATAACCGCTTAATTTGTTGTCCCCGGAAGTGATTATGCTTATGTCGTCAGGAATTTTCAAGCCGGCTTCATATATGGCTTTGTACACGGCTATTGTAGGTTCGTTACTGACTGTAAAAGCTGCCGTGAATGAAGGTTTCCCATTTTTCAGATACGCTTTGAGCGCGGTATATACCTTATCATGCGCCAGCTCGCCAGACTTCACTTTTGCGTCGATAATCTCAACTTCAGCTCCCTGAAGAGAGGCATATTTTACAAAGCCTCTTATCTTGTCGCTTATATGCGTGGTGTCAGGTTCCGTGACTATTACCGCAAGCTTGCGGTGTCCGTTTTTTATCAGATGATCCGCCGCCATTGAGCCTGAATCATGTCCATCGCAGTATATGCAGTTTGCGTTGCAGTTACTTATCTTCTTGTCGATGAATGCATAAGGAATTCCGAACTGATTGAGTTTTTCGATTTCCTCCGGCAGTCTTTCCTCGGTTGAACTTGTGATGATCAGCATCGCGTCTATTTTGATTTCCGGAAGTTTCTGAGGCACTGTATTCTGCCAGTCGAAATAGACGGTTTCCGGAATGAAACCGACTCTGTCCGCCTCTTCATAAAACGCCACTTCACTTTCCTGAAAGGACAGTGAAGACCAGCGCGGGATTGCGATACAGATTGTGAATTTTCTTTTCTTCAGAAGTGCCGCTTTATCGGTTATGTGTATGCCGCTGCCGGGCTGTACTTCAATCAGTCCTTCGTTTGAAAGAATATCGAGCGATTTCGTTACTGTCGCCTGACTTGCGTCGAAATCCGCCATGATTTCACGGACGGTATAGAAATCCCCTCCGGGCTCTCTCTTGCGGATTTCTTCCCGCAGTTGCTCGGTCAGTTTCTGATACTTTGTGTGTTTTTGTTTTATCATCTGTATCGATACGCTTTCAGTTGTGTCTATATTATATGAAAATAAAGTCTCGGAGGCAATAGCTCTGTTCATGAAATTTGAAAGTTTTTTGATGTGGGGAATGCGTCAAGCTTCCTTATTGTGCGGAGATTTTGAAGCACGAAGATCACGAAGGATAAAACTTGATAATTGGATTTTCTCTTGTCCATTGCGTCCGGCGTTTAGTGTCTAATGGTTCGACGGCAAGGGACTGCCGTCGCTACCCGTTTTCAGTTCACTAGTGATTAAAGAATATTCAGACCGAAGTCTTTAATTATAAAAACACTACTTTCTGCATTTTTTCGTGCCCTTCGTGGTTTTCCTTCCGGTATGAAGCATTACGACAGGGGGAGAAATCCATCAGGTATTGTCCATTGTATCCATTTCGTCCATACTGTCCATCAAAAAATGACAAGATGTTCTTATTTCTTCCTGAATGCGGCGGGGGATTCGCCGCTGTATTTCTTGAAGGCTTTGGAAAAGCTGTAGATGTCGGAATATCCAAGTCTTTCGGCGATTTCCTTTATCGGCATTCCGGAATAGCGCAGCATCCTTTCCGCCGCTCCGTGACGGAGTCTGTTACGATATTCCAGCGGCGCTTCTCCGAACTCTCCTTTGAAGGCCCGGCAGAATTGTTCCCGTGAAATTCCGCAGATTTTAGCCAATGTGTCCAGACTGAATTCTGCGGCTAAGTTCTCTTCAATTCTTTGTTTTGCCCTAATAAAACGCTTGTCTTTTCCTATGCTTTTATTATCTCCGGAAATCCGTTTTTGTATCAGTGCGAATAACTCCAATATTGCGGCTCTTATCTCAAGACTCTCGGACATGCCGCGTTTTAATAGTTCCGCTATTTTGCTGTAAGCATTCCGGAACTCATTTTCATTCCTGCCGGATAAGGGATTTTTTATCGACTCCGTTTCTTGTCCACTGTAAGATAAAAGAAGATTTTCCCAGCTATGCGATGACTTGTCCTCTTTGCCTTCAAGACTGAAGGTTATTTCGTTGTAGAGAACATCCTCTTCCTGAAACGGCGCGAAGCTGTGGCTTATGTCCGGCTGGATCAGAACAAGATCGCCCCGTGATACTTTAATTCTTTTTCCTTCAATCTGACAGCTTCCGTCTTTCAGGTAGAATACAGCGTGATAAACCTTGTGGCTGTGCTCCGTGACTGTCCCACGGACAGCCCTTGCTTTTTCGGCTAGATGAAAGGTTTCCAGATTGAATTCAAAAAAATCATTTCCCTCAAAAATTCCCAGAATCTGCGCGTGAGAAGTTTCGCGTCCGCTTTTGAAAAAGCTGAATTCAGTCATTTCGTCAATAATAGACAAATTATTATCAATATCAGACATTTTACAGCCGTTGTTTATTTGATATAATCTACTTGTTAAATTAATAAAGGACAAGTCTATGAACTCAAGAGATATAATCAAAGCTAACCTTGAACATTCCGGAGCCCCTCGTCCAGGCATGACTTTTGACCGTGGACGAATGAACGACGTCGTATGCGGAGGCCCCGGCGATCCTGCCGGATACACTCAGAAGCGCTGGACTGAGGGCATTTATGAGTATTACGATGATATCTGGGGAAATCTCTGGCATCGCATGAAGGAAGGCTGTCAGGTCGGAGAAGTCTGCAAGCCGATTATTGAGGACTGGTCTCAGCTAAAAGATCTAAAAATTCCGCAATTCGACAGAAAACTTGCCGCTGAGTGCTATAAAAAATCTTTCGATAAATCGCCTGAACTTTTCAGAATCGCATTTATGCCCGGATGGATTTTTGCTCAGGCTCGTTACATGCGCAAAATGGAAATATATCTGATGGACATGGCGCTTTATCCGGATGAACTGCATATTCTGCACGAGAAAATGGCTCCTGTCTACGAAACCGTGATTGCTGCCGCCTCCGACGCCGGAGCTGACGCGATTTGTTTTGCCGAGGATCTCGGAACCGAAACAACGACTCTTTTTTCCCCCGACATGTGGCAGGATTATTTCGGTCCTCTCTACAAAAAACTTTTTGACCAGGCGCACGAAGGCGGTCTTTCTGTCTGGATGCATTCCTGTGGTCAAAATCGAGGAATAATTGAGCATCTTCTTAATGCCGGAGTCAATTGTTTTCAGTTTGACCAGCCTGCAATCTACGATTTTGCCGATCTCTCATCCGTTCTGAAGAAATACCGTGCCGCCCTCTGGTCTCCCGTGGACATCCAGAAGGTTCTGCCGACAGGCGACCGCAAACTTATCGAGTCCTCCGCCGAAGCGATGTTCAAGTCCTTTAACGGCTTCCTGATCTGCAAGAACTATCCTGATCTCCCCGGCATCGGAGTCAAAGATGAATGGGATGACTGGGCCTACAACAAATTCGTCGAACTCTCCTCTGGAAACTGATGGATTATTTGCGTATGATGAAGCCGAATTCTAGGCGGTTTTTGTAGGCGTTGCCTTGAGAACTCCAGAAGACTTTTGACTTGACGGCTTTTGTGTCTGCATCGTCGATCTGGACATCAAAACCTATCAGATTTTTAGAAGGATCCAAAGGGATTTCAAGCTCGACAGCGTAGCCGTCATTTTGTCTGAAAACTTTGCATTGAGTAGCTTTGAGTTTCTGATCTTTCGAGTCGACTATAAGATTTTTTGCAGCGTAAGGAAGCACAAAAAGTCTTGTGACATTCTCAGTGTAAAGAGCCGGGGTTTTCAGGCTGTTCTTTTCAGGAGCGGTATCAAGGAATATTTCTATGCAATCCTGTTCCCAGGCGGCACGTCCAGACGGATCGCCGGAGGGACTGGCATCTTTGACAGTGAATGTTAAAAGGAGTTTATCCAATCGGTATTCAGCTTTCAGTTTGGCATTCTGTCCGATTGCCGTTTCCTGTCCGGAGATGAGGACTTTTGTTTCAGGACATATTTCCAGTGGAGCAGTCCATGATTTTCCGTTTGCGCTGAATTTTGCAAGAGTCTTCGTGAGTCCGCCCGTTTTCCATTCGGTCAAAGCGTAAATTTCTTTTCCGGCCGGAACAGTGATCTCTCTTGAGACGGAGTCTATTTCCAGCACTCCAGTGATCTCATTTGCGGAATCATTATGCAGAGTAGTTGAGAGCATCCATTTGCCGTTATCTGTCGGAATTGGTCTTGCCAGAACTCCTATTTCCACAGGCCTTTCATTCTCAATAACGGCTTTTTTCATGATTGAGTCGAGTTCGTCCGGAGAAAGCTCGTTTGAGAGAATATTTAAGATGGATTTCTTTTTGGCTACTACATAAACAGGGTCATTACTGAGCTTAATGAGTCCGTTCTCAGGAAATGGAATCCTGTTGCCGAGAACATCAAAGAGTTCAATGTCTGAACTGTTGGCGTCAATTTTTACGGAAAGATCTTTTTTGTCCCCGTAAGCCCAGAAAGCAGCCAGGGCTCGGCCTTCGCGTTCATAGATATAACAAACGCTTTGAGCAGGCCAAAATATTCTATTTTTCGGTTTTGCACCTTCAAAAATTCTGGCAAGTGCATTGTAGCAGACATATTTATCGGATGGAATCCACTCTCTGCCGTAATTTGAGCTGAGATGCGGCGAGAGAACTCTCTGCCATAGCGAACTGGAAGTAACTGCAATAGACTGTCCGAGTCCGTCGCCGAGGTCAGTCAGAAAGCGTTGTGCGGCATCGGCAGGTTTGTAACGGCCTTTTTCATCATCATTTTTTCCTTTGCCTGTCAGGTAATATATTTCTGTATTCCATAGAGGCATCATTTTACCGTCGTTGTACTTTTTAATGATGTCCATGCAAGCCTGATTGAGCTTGTTAGCCGCTGGAATTTTCGGTGTTTCGTAAGGATGATATGAGACTATATCGGAGTATTTCAGGCCTCCTGTTTTAGCACAGTCCTCAAGAAACGCACCGGGAGGGAGTCCCCAGTCGCCGGAGGAGCAGAATCCTATAATGGCGACTTGCGAATCAGCCTTCTTCATTTCCTCGTGCGCCGCTTTCAAAAGAATCATGTACTCGTTCGCAAAATAATCGGCATTGGGCTCGTTAATGATTTCGTAATGCCTGATTCTGCCCTTGTACTTTTCGGCGATTGCGCGGACGTGTTTTCTCCATGCGTCTTCTGGAGGAAAGAGAGGATCGGTTTCCTTGCGGTTATTGTAGGGAGTTACAGTTCTTTTTTCGCATTTGGGACGCAACCACTGAGGGAGAGGATTGATGTTAGGATTGCTATGTCCAAGCCATGTTCCAATAATGGGCATGAGTTCGATTTTATACTTATCGCAGAGGGTCAGAACTCTATCTGCATTCTTGAAATTCATGAGGCCTTCCTTTGGCTCGATATCGCACCACTTGAAGGCGACTCCGGCATCGCCGTCCCAGTCTCTTATAAGACGGCATCCCATTATGGACAGCATCTGAACGTATTCTTCCTGCGAGAGTCCTGAGGCAGGAAATCCGGCTTTTTCGATTTGTCCGTAACGCGGCGGAAAGCATTCGCCGAGTCCTGTATTCAGGCTGACACAGAAAGTCTTATCCGTGTCGATCTCTTTGGCTTTGTATTCACCGATTACGGAGAAGACCGCCGGAACGGAGGCGATTTCCGCTTTTGTATCAGCTTCAAGTTCTACTGAGCTGTAATAGGTGCCGTATTTATTGATTGGAACTTCAAGGTCAAGATTTTTCTTTTCCCCGGGATTGAGAGAGATATTCAAATTCCGGCTGAATTGTATTGAATCATCTTTTTCAGATTTAAGATTAATTTTCAGGTTCAGCGCGACATCATTCTTAGAGTTGTTGATTATGGAAGTTTCCAGAGGAACTTTGATTTCGTTGCCATCCTGCATGACGAAAATCCGTTTTCCGGTATTCATGGATGCTTCAATCTGATTGGATGCCTGCCAGTTTTGAATCTTTCCTTTGTTGAGCTGGAAATCATCAATCCACAGATCAGCGCCCTTTGTTTCCGGAGAACGGCACGATTCTATGAATATGGTGAAATACTCGCAGGCTTTTTCCGTTCCTGGGGTTTTGAAGCTGAATTTATATTCATTCCAGCCTCGTCCGACGCTGATGTCTTTTTTGAAGTCATAACCCCACTTGGATATTACTGTAGAAAATGAAAGTATGCGGATTCTGACCGGATAAGAGTCGTCCGAACTTCTCATGAAAACGGAAACGGAATATTCCGTATCAGCTTCAAGCTTGATTTCCTTGGCGAAAAGCTCGCATTGCTCGGAAAAACTGTTGGGAATTTTTAAGGACTGACGGCCTGAAACGAAAGTGGATTTATCCGCAAGAATGCCCTCATATCTCATTAAGGGATTTGTCTCGCTTCGCAGATATCTGCGAAATCCAAAACCGGCATCATCGAGCTCAAAAGATGAATTGAAAATCAAGTTTTCAGCCGAGACTGAAAAAACTGAAAGAAAAAAAGAACAAAGAGTAATGATTCTGCTGAAAGACATTTGCAACTCCTGATTATCTTGTTTTAGGATAGTAAAAGTAGTCGCTGTTATTAATGCCTATGCCGTTGAATATGCCGCCCGTCGCTCCCTGAGCCAGATAGCTTCTGGGCTGCCAGTCAACATGCATGTCTCCCCAGAGATTATTGTATCCGCTCCTGTGCGGAGGACTTGGGAAGAGCCAGAAGCCGCTGGACGGACTGTTGGCGCTTGGGTAATAATTGATATCATAAAGCCAGTAATTGAGTCCGGCAGCCGTCATTCCGATGTAGTCGCCACTCATCACTGTTCTCTGCAAATCCTTGAGTTTTTCAATCCTGAGTCTGCCATAGGTAGGATCACCGTCTTTGTATCCGTTCTGACGACTCCATCCATAGCCTCCGCCATAACACTTTGCATACTGGTCTCCGGGATAAAGCGAATCAAGATTGTAGTCCCATGAGAGACATTTGAATACACCGGTGTAGAGAGTCGGCGAATCCACCCGTCCGTTATAGTCTTTGATCAGGTAGTACGCCAGATAGGTTTTCCATCCCATGGACGGCTCTCCTCCGTTGGCAGGGTTGAGGACGGTGACCAGCCAGCCATTGTAGTCAACAGTGTATGAACTCAGAGCAATCCCCTGCTGTTTAAGATTGGAGCTACATCCGATGGACTTAGCCTGATTTCTGGCATTGCCCAGTGCAGGCAACAGCATAGAGGCTAGAATGGCAATGATCGCAATCACCACCAGCAATTCAATTAAAGTAAACAAACGGGCTCTCTGATTTTTCATGAGACAGACTCCTTCTATCGCGCTTTGATTGTTTCCCCGCGTATCATCTGGTTCTTATAAGTTCTTATGAATAATTCATTATTTGCTTTTTCCTGTACGCGTGAGATAAGCCAGTCTGAAATATGATCTTGAAGCTGACTGAAGTCGTCTACAAAGTCAGCTTTCAAGCCATTGCAGACCTTACGGTTTGTATTGCCGTAGACGAGCAGAGAGATATCATCCGGTATTTTTATTCCCGCTTTATTTATCGCTGAAACGGCATAGGGAAGGCAGGAACTTATGACATAAATCACAGAGAACGGTTTGAGAAAATCCGCTCCTGTTTTGTCCAGTTCAGCTATAAAATCAGGCAGATTAAATGCGGCGGTGTTGATGGATTCTCCATTGCAAAGTTCGCTCATCTTTTTGCAATAACCATCATAAGACGACCCCTTGCCGCTTACGGAGCCTAGGCTGTTGTGCAGCAGAAGCAGATCTTTGTGTCCCAAAGAGTGTAGATATTCAGCCAGATCTGTTCCGTGCGCCTGCTCCATGTTTCTGACAATGCAGTCGTTTTCTCCGAAACTTTCTCCGTCAGCCATGTTCAGAGAGAGGACGGGAATGGATGCAGCTTTGAAGGCCTCAAGAATTTTCATGTTCTCTTTGGAGTGCTGCGGATTTTCCCATATGACGGCATCCATTTCCTTGCGGGCTATTTCGATTATCCGTTCAGGAGAGCGGGAATCCGGGATAAACACAAGTTCAGCATCCATTCCGCACTGCCTTACGGATTCGGCTATTGCCGGAGTAAAGTAACTTTTTACATGACGTCCGTCTCCATTGATCAGACCGATTGTCGGCATGTGGAATGAATTGCGTGAAAGTTTTGCTGTATTAACAAATGTTCCGAGTCCGCGCTTCGGGACAAGAAATTTATCCTTAACGAGTCCTTTTATCGCTCCTCTGACGGTAACTCTGCTTACTCCGAAAAGACGTGCAAGTTCGTTCTCGGGCGGTATCTGCATATTCGGATCGTTAGTCTTTGAAATCATATTGTAAAGATATGCTCTTATCTGCATATATTCAGGCATAACCATGATTTGTCTCCATGTTTAATACATTATAAACATGTATATATGATACATTATAAACATGTAAAAGGCAATAGCATTTCATTTTTTTTGAATGATCTGTAAAAATACGCTTATGATTTCAGCCTTTTGACAAAGGGCATGAACTATGAATTTTGCTGTAGGCCGGGGGGGGGAAGAATGAGTGGGAGCCAAATACAGGTTTCCCGGCTGTGATTATAAAAAAAGAAAACACGAAAAGTTTCGTGTTTTCACAGGCATCCCATAAGAAAGTAAAATGCGAAGCATTTTAACAGAGTGCAGGAATTCATTCCTGCCCGCCGAGCGGCGGCAGAGCGATTTTCTTCCTCTCCGCCGCTTGGTATTAAAATACCCAATTCTAATTTTTATGTTTCGTAAAAGCTTTTCATTTTAAGTTCAAAGCAAGTTGTTTCAGTCAGTGTTTTCCAATTGACTATGGGATGACACTGTTCTGAATACATGCTCGCGCAAACGTGCTTTGCATTTCAGAAAAGAAGCAATATTATAATGCTATCCACTAATATTTAAGGAGGGGTCCCTAATGTTCGGAAAAATGATCCGCATTTCAACAGCCGCCGTATTTGCAGTCTCAGCTTTTGTTTCGACACAGCTCTATTCACAGTGCTGTGCAGCTAAAGCCCCTGCTCCGATTTACACAGAAATGGATATAAACAGCGACGGAAAAGTCACAGTCGAAGAATATCGCGCCTACTGGGTCTTCATAGCCAAGAAGGTCGATACCAACGGCGACGGCATCATATCCGATGACGAGATCAAGGCCAGCGCAAAAGAAAAGACCATCCAGAGAGATGCCAATAAGGATGGACTTGTAACGGTTCAGGAAGAAATGAAGGCAAGCATTGGCGATGACACAGTTGTCGACGCAAAGAAACTCTCAGGCAAGTCCCAGTTCCACGCAGGAGACATCAACAAGGACGATGTCATTGTAGTCGCCGAATATCGCGCCTACATAATTCAGAAGTTCAACGAAGAAGACGCAAACAAGGACGGCAAGCTCAGCGAAGAAGAAAGAGCAGCTGCCTGGCTCAAGTATCAGAAGGAAAGAGACACAAACAAAGACGGCAAAGTCACAATTGAAGAATTCGTGACATTCTGGGTCATCCCGGCCAAGTAAACTGTATCCAATGTGCGGAATATTTCGATTCTGGAGTATTCCGCAATTTCTAAGCTAATACTATTTCGCTTTCATTTATAGACCGAATAGTCAAAGGAGCTCAATAATTTGATGGGCTCGTAATCATTAGTTCATTTTCTGAGTGCGTGGCAATTTGCAGATCCGCGTCTTTTGATGGACAGAATGGACTATATGGACAGAATGGACAAGATAAGATCTGAGCACACTGTAATTTGTGATAACACCTTACAGAATTTCATGATGTAAATATCTGATTATCAAGCATTATTTTCGTGTACTCCGTGGTTTCAAATCCCCTTTGTTCGTTGCCTTTCCACACTGGGAACTCCATCTATATTTGAAAGCGAAATAGTATAACTGTGATTTTCCTTCAGTTTCATCCCATAGTCAATTGGGAAAAACTGACTGAAACAGCTTGTTTTGAGCTTAAAATTAAAAGCTTTTGCGAAACATAAAAATTGGAATTGGGTATTTCAGAAGAAGCCGCAGAGATAAAGAAAATCGCTCTGCCGCCGCTCGGCGGGCAGGAATGAATTCCTGCACTCTGTTAAAATGCTTCGCATTTTACTTTCTTATAAGATGGCTGTGATTTTCCTTAACAGCACCGAATATCTCGGGAGTCTCACGGAACTGACGAGGGTTCACTCCGCAGAACTTCTTGAAGACTCTCGTAAAATAAAACTGATCGCTATAGCCGCAACGCACAGAAATTTCTCCTACAGTCAAATCCGTGTTGAGGAGCAAAAATCGCGCATGACGCATACGCAACTCACCGAGCAGCCTTACCGGCGTTATTCCCAGTACGGATTGAAAGAGATTTGAGAAATAAGTCGGCTGAAGATGCACCGATGCCGCCATATGTTTCAGCGATAAATCCGGATCGGCAAACTTAGCTCTGATATATTCCAGCGCAGGAGCCAGACGCAAAACGGACGGCGAGGATGCGGACAAGGCATCCCATTTTTCAGGCAGAAAATCTTTTATCAGAAGCAGAAGCGAGGAGAGTCCGGAAACAAGTCCACCAGGCCCGGCGGACTCAAAGGCAGCTAGAAGATTTGAAAAGTCTGCTTCCGAACTTGTCCCCTGCCTCAATTCTCTCGGCGGATCAAAACGGGAAAAAAGATCAATCCCCGGCAGATGCTCAATCCGAAAATGTACCCAGCATAAACGCATAGCTTTGATGCAGCGGTAACGCGCTGTCACACCGCAGGGAAACAGATAAAGTTTACCGGGCTGCAAATGAACTTTCTTTTCTTTCAAAGTCACTTCAGCAGCTCCGCTTTTGAGCATGTAGAGACGCGAAAAGTCATCGCGGATCATGATTTTTCCGGCTCCCCCCCAGTTTAAATCATAATCCCATTCACGTCCATCCAGCAAATCCACACGTATTCCGCTGTTAAGGTTCAAGAAAAACTCCTCTCATCGCAAGTATCTGTAAAAAGTACATTTATTCATGTGAAAATATCATAACATATTACAAAAATAAAAGATATAATTAATAGAAAATAAAAAGGATATTCATATGTCATACGAAAACGGCTGGAACGCTTTAAACCTTCAATTCTCGTCGAAAATTCCGAGAACGGAATATTCGGCTCATTCATACCACTGGGAGCTCATGAAAGTGGTAACGGGAACCGACACAAGCAAGCTCGAACTCAGAAAAGAAGCCTCAAAAGAGTTTATGAGACGCTGGGACTATTCATTCCTGTGGAATGTCTGCATAAGCAGAGACTTTCTCAGCGTAAACGGAGGGCGTATCACTTCCATGGGACATGCAGTGTTCGGAGAAAACGCTTCCGGAAAAGGAGATTTCAATTCTCAGGTAAATTCTCCATTCGCAGATATTGAAGATTTATACGCTCTTGATCCCTGCAAGGAATACAAAGAATTTGAGCAGGCCGAACTCATCAGACTTTTCGAGCAGAAATATTCTGAAGCGGAAGCGGAGTTCCCTGAGATGGTTAATATGAGCGGTGTTTATATTTCCATGTTCTCCGGACTGATCGATATTTTCGGATGGGAGTCATTGCTTCTGGGAATCGGATACGATGAGAAGAAATTTGCTAAAATCATAGACGGATACTATCAATGGGTCAGACAGTTCTTTACTGCGTTCGCAGCCAGTTCCGTGCCTGTAATGATGGTGCACGACGATCTCTGCTGGACATCCGGCCCTGCAACAGATCCGGAATGGTATCGCAAATACATATTCCCTTATCTAAAAAAACTTATTGCACCAGTCAAGGAGTCAGGAAAAAAAGTCATGTTCACGTCAGATGGCACTATTGATGAATTTTTTGATGATATTGTAAATCTCGGAGTCGATTCAGTCGTTATGGAGCCATCTTCAAACATGAGCCTGTTTGCGCAGAAATACGGAGACCGTGTCGGCTTCGTCGGCGGAATGGACTGCCGTACTCTTATCTATGGAAGTCTGGCTGAAATAGAATCTGAAATGAAAAGACTAATGGATTTCGGCAAACGTTATCCCGGTTTCATCCTTGCGGTCGGAAACCATCTTCCCGCCGATGTACCGATTGAAAGAGCCCTTTTCTACAACGAACTCTACGAGAAACTTGCAGTGCGCTGAAAAAATCCAAGACGCGGACAATAAAAAAACTCCGGGCTTATCGGGTGGGGACGAGCCGCGGAGTCATCACAAATCGTAAAGTGAAGCGTTAGAGAAATATTACGCGACAGCT
>JAKJHH010000031.1:0-321 GCA_022703965.1 Verrucomicrobiota bacterium | reverse complement strand
AATTCTTCTCTTTTGCCTTTGTTCCAGTTTCTCACGG
Organism: Verrucomicrobiota bacterium; assembly: GCA_022703965.1. Classification (GTDB taxonomy): domain Bacteria; phylum Verrucomicrobiota; class Lentisphaeria; order Victivallales; family UBA1829; genus JAKJHH01. Next base: position 284 of record JAKJHH010000031.1, on the reverse strand, counting down.
GTCTGTGATACCCGCAAACTCTGCTGTAGACCTCTGTTTCAGCCCCACACTTAGCCATTTCTTTTTTCTCCTTTGTTTTTTTGCTTTTCTGCATTTTCCGGCTTCAAACTGCCGTGGGTGGCGACAGTATGTCATGAAGCCCCGTTTACAATTGTTTATTAATTAATCAGCCCGAACTCTTCAGGCTGACTGGACCACTTTGAAATTAGACTGAGCCTTGTTTTCCGGAATTTCACACGGACAATGTTCATGCTCGCCCGGGATATATCCGTGAACCGGACAGA
>JAKJHH010000319.1 GCA_022703965.1 Verrucomicrobiota bacterium | reverse complement strand
GGAAGAAAACAGGCGTTTCAGATACTGGATTTCGTCAAAAAAACAATTCCCGGTTATGAAAACGCCTTCATATCGGCAATGCCGGCATCTATAGGAGTCAGAGAAACACGCCGCTTCAAAGGAGTCGAACAACTCGTCAAAGAGGACTGTATTGAAGGGAAGCGTTTGAAAAACGCAATTGTTCGCAAAGCCACATTCCCTATCGACATCCATAATCCGGCCGGATGCGGTCAAGCTGCCGGAAACAATGGTAAAAATGCAGGCACGGCTGAACGAGGAAAACCATACGACATCCCATTCGGAGTCATGCTTCCGGAAAAACTGGACGGCTTCCTTTTCACAGGCCGCTGCATCAACGCCTCGCACGAAGCACTGGCGAGCTGTCGGGTAATGATAATCGCAATGGCACTGGGAGCCGCCGCCGGAGCCGCTGCCGCCCTGGCCGCAAAAGATAATCTCAAAGTCCGCCAAGTCCCGCCGGAGCGGATTATCGAAATACTCTTCCCTTTAAAAGAAAATTGTCACGGCTGATTCATTTCATCTCAGCCTCCTAAAAGACCTGCGCCGGAATCGTCGTTCCTGCGCATTTTCATGCCAATTATCTCAAACACAAGAGATTCTTTGTAAATTTTCCTGTTTTTTATTCCAATATCTGGATTGGGTCTTTGACCTTGAAAGAAGGTGGTTTTATATTGCTATAAGAATAATAAGGATGAAGGGGTTTGTCCTGTGGAGCTGAGTCAGAAACAGAATCTTACACAAGGCCTGCGTCAAGAACAGATAATGACGCATCAGCAGATTCAGGCACTGGAACTGCTCTTCCTTCCTGTACTCGAACTCCAAAGCGTTATAAACGAAGAACTTGCTAAAAACCCCATTCTTGATACCGAAATCAGCGCGGAAGAAGAAAAAGCCGCAAACCTCAGCACGGAAAACGACGACTGGCTTGAAAAAATCCTGAAAATGGACGAGGAAAACCGCTTCATCAGAGGAAAAAGCACCGCAAAATACTCCGAAGAAGACGAGGAAAAACGTCAGTTTTATCTAGAATCAATAACTGCCGAACAGACCTTTCAGGAAAGCTTGCTGGAACAGCTCAAATTCATGGGACTGGATCAGAGACTCCTCCTCTGTTGCGAAGTGGTGATATCGGGTCTCAACGACGACGGATATCTGGTAAGTCATCCGGCCGATCTGGCAATGGCGGCAGGCGAAAATATGAACCTGATAAATCAGGCGATATCCATAGTACGCCAGCTTGAGCCGCCCGGAGTGGCTGCAAAAGATCTCAGAGAACGCCTGATGCTTCAGCTTGAACGCAAAGGACTTGAGAACACTCCCGTATACGAGGCAGTCAGCGAGCATCTGGACGACATCGCAGCGAACCGTCTGCCGCAGGTTGCAAAACGGATGGGAATCACAATTGAAAAGCTGAAGGATATAGTCGCTGAAATCCAGAATCTCAATCCGCGCATCAATACCGATTCCGTAAGTCCGCACGAGTACATACAGGAAGAAGTCGAAGTCTACGAAGAAGAGGGCGAACTCAAGATAAAGGTCAAGAATGAACATCTGCCAAGCCTGCACATCAGCAAGCATTACAGAGAACTGCTCGAAGACGCGACCACTCCCAGAGAAACACGGGATTACATCAAAGACAAGCTGAAGGCAGGAACTTTCCTGATTAACAGCATAATCCAGAGACAGTCCACGATCAAGAGAATAGTGACGGCGCTGGTTGAGCATCAGGCGGAATTCTTCCTGACAGGAATGAACTGCCTGAAACCGCTGACGATGGCGAAAATCGCCGAGAAACTCGGCATCCACGAGACGACAGTCAGCCGCGCAGTAGCCGGAAAATACATGAGATGCAAATACGGACTCCTGCCGATCCGCCACTTCTTCTCGACAGGCTACGAAACTGAAGACGGCGAATCCGTCTCAAAAAATGTTATAAAAGATGCAATCCGGGCTTTAATTGACAAAGAAGACGTGTATTCTCCATTATCTGACAGTGATATTGTTGAAAAATTGAAGTCAGAGGGTTATAATGTAGCTCGCCGGACAGTGGCGAAGTACAGGGAGAGCATGAATATTCTGCCATCCCATTTAAGACGTCAGTATTAACTAAAGACAGTTGAGAATATGAAAATCAGACGGGACAACATTATCAATCAGGATTCGAAAGGCTACAGCGAAACCCCTTATGAGGGAAAAGTAGCAAGCCTTCTTGACCAGACGGTAATATTCAATTTTCCGGACGGAGTTCCGGCGTTTGAGAACTCCAAGAGATTCGTGATCATAATGAATCCGAAGATCAAGCCCTTCGCCTATCTTAAGTCACTGGACATTGACGACCTCGGCTTCGTCTGCGTCGATCCGTTTCTCGTCTGCAAGGACTACTCGGTAAGAATCCCTGGCAAAGACCTTTCTCTGCTGGGTCTCAAAGAGCCCTCATCGGCACTCCTGCTGAGCATGGTGACAGTCGAAAAAGATCCTAAGAATACCACATGCAACCTGCTTGCTCCTATAGTGATAAATGTAGATACTCTGACAGGCAGACAGGTGATACTTGAGGAGAATTTCCCGGTTCGTTACAGGATATGGGAAGGTCTGGAAGCAAACGAACAGAACAAGAAACAGGATAAAAAACAATCCTGAACCATACGGAAAACTGAAGAATGTTGATTCTGACAAGAAAGTCGGATGAGAGTATAATAATCGGAAATAATATTCAGGTTAAAGTACTGAAAATCCAGGGAAATCAGGTGCATATCGGCATAGATGCGCCCAGAGAGGTATCCGTCTACCGTCAGGAAATATACGAACAGATCCGCAAAGAAAACGTCAACGCCGTTCAGAACACCACAAACGTGGACATCATGAAGCAGCTTGAACAGAATCTTGACAGCCTTAAAAATCTCTTCATGTCTCAATCAGGAAACAAGAAGTAAGAGAACTCCGCGTCCGAGTCACTGCCCGGAAATCGAAATATATCCCGGAAAAAGCCTTTCTTTTTTATCATGGAACTGTAAAAAAGCCCCTTCACGCGCTATTGTAATTGCTTCGAGAATTGAACTTTAACCGGAGATGATCACATGCAGGTGCCTTTACTGGATTTGAAAGGACAGTTTGCATCCATCAAAGATGAAGTCATGCAGGAAATCGCCGCAGTCTGCGAAAGCCAAAACTTCATTCTTGGCTCTAAAGTAGAAAACTTTGAGAAGGAAGCTGCGGCATATTGCTCATCCAAATATGCCTGCGGAGTCTCCTCCGGTTCGGATGCGCTGCTCATGTGTCTGATGGTCGAAGGAATAGGCCCCGGCGATGAAGTAATTACAAC
>JAKJHH010000318.1 GCA_022703965.1 Verrucomicrobiota bacterium | reverse complement strand
CATGAAGGTGTTGAATATCTGGCTGCCGTCTGGAATGTCCCGATACTGGTTGAATGTTTCGGCAAGAGATTTGCCTTCCGAAGAATGGCGTCCATCCTGAACCCAGAAGATTATTTTGTCTGAAGTTCCGTCGCAACCAATTGATACGGTGCCGGAATCCTGACTGTTTCTGATTGCCGAAGCCATAAGCTCGTTAAGGATACGTGTAAGGATATCCTTGTCCGTTCTGACGTAATTTCTGTGACATTGATTTCGCTTATGCCGGTGTCAAGACGGGAAAGCTCCAGAAGATTGCTTATCAATTGATTCAAGGTCTGTGCGCTTTCGTATATCGCATGAGCCTTTTTATTGAGAGCCTGATCGTAAAGCCCTTTTTCCACATCTCGGATAATCAGACTGGAGAAGCCCATGATTGAATTCAAGGGATTTCTAAGCTCAAGTGACATGTTGGTCAGGAAGCCGGATTTGATATTATTCGCCGTTTCCGCTTCTTTTCTGGCGCTTTTCTCACGCTCATGGCTCTTTTTCAGCTTAGCCATTGAGGCTTGAAGTCTGTCTTTCATGAAATTCAGCGATCTTACGAGTTCCGCTATTTCCGCTGTTTTCTGTGTATTTGCGGGAAGGGTGGGGAACTCGCCTTTTGCCAGTTCGTTGGCAAATTTTACTAACTGTTTCAGTGGTTCAGTCACGGCTCTGGAAAGGAATAATATCATTGTGAAAAACAGCGCAAAACAGGCAAAGATCGAAAGTGCTCCACTAACAAAGAGCTTCCTGAATTTGATTTCTTCCAGCTGTTCAGAATCTTTTTGCTGGGCACTTAATGATGGAATTAATCTTGTTTCCAGAAACCATGTATCATCAATTGTGATTACATTTGACTGAAGCATGGACATTGAATAGATGAACAAGGGATTAGCTTCAGAGGTCACCGGAATTGAGGCACTGGACTTTGATGAATTATAAATACCTCTCATGATGCGTTGACGAAGATCGTCTGCAACTGGCGGTGCTTTTTTCTGGATTGACGAAAAGATTGGTACTATTTTTCCAGTTTTTGAGATCAAGGACATTGTTTGGCTTTCAGACTCGAAAACAGATTTGAGTTGAGTTCTGAGAAATTTGTCGGCGGGAAATACAATCCCGACAAGCCCCAGAATGGAGCTTTCATCCTGATTTTTTACTGAGAATAAAAGAGCAATGTATTCCTGATTCTGGATTTTCACCGGGAGTAAAGATGAATAAACAGTACTCTGAGCCGAACTCATGAAGGCATCTACGGCAGAGACTGCCGGGAAGCTGTCCAGCGGTTTTACCGTTAAGCTTCCTGTCTGCGTATCTTCCCGCCAGATTATAAGATTGGTGTTGGCCTTGTTTTCCAGAGATCTCAGGAAAACGGCGGAGGCTCCTGGAAAGTCATGGAATGCATCTTTTAGAACCTTGTTCTGGTCTTTTTCATAAAGGAGTCTGACTGAGTACTTTTTCAAAAGATTCAGGTAGTCATTTATGCAATCCGCAACAAGTTCCGTTGCAGCATAATTAGCTTTCTCGGCGCTTACCAGCATTTGCAGTTCAGCAGCCTTGTTATTGCTTTCCTGCAGACTGTTCAGCAGGGATTTCAGCTGCATATGGATAAGAAAGAAAAAGGCGGCAAGCATAATTGCCGCAATCCCTATACATATAAGGATTCTTTCGGATATTTTCATATCATCCCCCCACGTTTTACTTGATGAATGATTCCAATTCGCCTGATATTTCCGGACTTGTTACCGCCGCCTTGTTGTAATAGAATGCGGCTTTGTCAAAGAATCCAAACCAGTCGCAATATATTGCCGTTTTCAGGTAATCTTTGGCAAGTTGAGTTTGCTGTTCCTGTTTTGAAACAAGCCCCTCCGCACTGACGTTTTCTCGGAGTTTTATATATGACTCGAGAATTTCAAGGATCTGGGCTGGAGAGACTTCCTCCCATTTTACTTTTACGCGCTTGTCGTTTTCGGGTTTGAATGAAAGATATTCAGGCGTAGCCATGAGAACTCCTTTGCGCGGAGGCTGATCCTGTACTTTGATCTTATCCGACTCATAAGGAATTCTCTGCATCTGGCGGCATATGTGATCTTTCATTGATCTGACAGCCTCGCCTCTGATCTTTTCAGACTGCTTCTTATCTGCCGGGATTTGAGCAACATATTTATCCAGCTCTTCTGAACTCAGATTGATACCGGATGCTACAGGTCTCTTTGAGCTTATATCGGCGCGATATGTTTTTAATGTGTCTGCGCTTACAATGCCTTTGCCTGCTGTTTTTTGAGCTTGCGGAGCCGCTTTGTGTTCCGCAGTAGCAACTGCGCCTGCCGTTTTGAGTTTTGAGTGGAAGATCGGCTCCAGCTCTTCCGGATGTCCCTTGCCGTTCTGCAAACAGAGTGTCCAGAAAGGAACTCTTTCTTTCCAGGCGTTTTCCCATTGATCCGGCTTTAATGCGTTTGTCATTGTAGCATAGTTTCGGTAGGCGTTGTTTATTGTATCAGCGGGGGAACCGTTGTAGATTTCTCTAAGCAGGATCGCGAGAGCCGCCAGAGTCTTGGTTCCCTGCGAGGCGCCTGATACTTTATCCATAAGGGACTGAGAGGCGATTTCCGGTTTTCCAAGATACCATATGACAGCCAGCTTTTCATCCGGTTCCTGAAGCGCACTCATGTCTTCCGCGTTTTTCAGTGCGGCTTGAATACGTTCCGCTACGAAAAACGTATTATCTTTTGCATTCTTGTCATTTGTAAGATAATCGGCTATCGAATATTGGACTGCAACCTGTATTTTGCTTGCCAGTGAGCCTTCAGGCATGTCAAGCAAGCCCTTGGCTGTTCCAAGAACCTCGTTTGCATTTCCTTTTTTCAGGAGGGCTGTGAGTTCCGGAGCCTCATCTTTTGAGCTGGAGACCTGAGCTACTGCCGAGCTGATTTTTTTAGTCCATGCTTCCGGCAGATATGGCTGAAGCAGATTGGTTTTCCAGGCAAGGAAAGCGGCCGCTACCAGAACTATTATAAGAAGCTCGATGAGCATGATGACTTTTGAAAAACGTTTCTTGGGAGCAGGCTGTTCTGCCGGATTCTGTGTGCGGAGCGGAGCCTGAAGAGTCTGCGATTTCTGCGGAGGTGTGATGCGTTCGGACTTTTTAGCCGTTGTCTTCATCATGTTGTTGAGTGCAAGCACAATCTCTTTGTAATCAGGACGATTGCCGGGATTCCTATCCATCATTGACATGACAAGACGAGAGACCTCTGTCGGTATTTCAGGGCGCTGAACGTGAGGCGGAATCGGGTCAATTTTAAGGCGCATTTTCAGAACTTCATTGGTGTCCGGATGGCTGAACGGGACAAAACCA
>JAKJHH010000317.1 GCA_022703965.1 Verrucomicrobiota bacterium | reverse complement strand
CCTTGACAACCTTTCGCTCATGGCTTTGACGGTCTCGATAGGCTTTATTGTCGACGATGCCATTGTCGTGCTGGAAAATACAGTGCGACTTATAGAGGAGGGAATGAAGCCGCTTGAGGCCGCCATAGAAAGCGCCAAGATGATAACAGGAACCATCGTGTCAATGACGCTGTCGTTGATGATCGTCTTTGTGCCGCTCGTGTTCATGGGAGGTACAGTCGGAAGAACCTTCCGTGTTATCGTCGTGATATTCTGTTCCGGCGTAATTTCGCTGACTCTTACGCCAATGATGTGCGCAAGAATGCTCAAACCCGCAAGAGCTGAACACGAAAAGAATATTCTGCAAAAGATTACAGATGCCTTCATGTCTTTTCTAATCAGCAGCTATTCATACACACTTAAACTTACGCTCCGCTACAAATTTCTCACAATAGTAGCATGGGGACTCTGCCTCTGGGGAACAGTTGAATGCTACAACAGAGTTCCGCATGGATTTCTGCCCGTCGGCGACAGCAGTGTCCTGATCGGCGCTCTCTTGACTCCGCTTGGCTCCTCGACAGAAGAGATCCAGAAGTATCAGAATGACGTAAACAAGCTTTTTGCGGTTGATCCTAACGTGGAATACTTCTTTACCGTAACTGGAATAAATCCTGGAGCCGACCAGTCGATGGGCTTCGTTGTCCTGAAACTCTATGACAAAGAGAAAAGAAAGCCACTGATCCCGATGGTTCCGCCGGGCACACCGGTACCGCAAATTCCCAAGAACGCGCCTCCGCCAGACATTCAGGATGTCAATCAGGCAATAACCGGAAAACTTTTCATGACAATGCCGTATCCGCTTGGAATGGTGTTCATGCAGCCGATGCCGACACTTGAAATCAGCACAGGCGGCGAAGGAACGGATTTCGGCTCAACATACAGCTACTCGATCAGAGGGCAGAATGCAGCCGACGTCTATCAGGCAACATTTGCGCTTCAGATGGCAATGTATCAGATGCCTGAACTGGCTCAGATTCAGAATGCAGTCAAACTGAACATGCCCCAGCTCACAATCAAAATAAACAGAGACAGAGCCTCAAGTTTCAACCTCACAGCGCAGGACATCGGCAATGCTCTTGCCAATGCGTTCGCACAGGGAAAAACAACTCAGTACTCGACTCCGCTTGACCAGTACTGGGTTACTCTGGAACTCGACAAGGAGTATCAGAGAGAGGAATTCGATCTTTCCAAAATATATGTCAAATCCTCTGCCACAGGCGCAATGATCCCACTCGACTCAATAGCAGACTACAAGGTCGAAGCAAGCCCGCAGAAGATACAGCGTTATCAGCAGCAGACTTGCGGAACATTGTCCTTCAACACGCTTCCGGGCGTACCGCTCGGAACTGTCACGGAAAAAATCAACAAGGCGGCGGCACAGGTAATGAAGCCCGGACTCACCGGAGCATTCCAGGGACAGGCGGAAGAGTTTCAGCGCTCTAAGGAATCGCTGGCCATTCTCATACTTATCGCGATCTTCCTCAAGTATGTTGTGCTGGGCATCCTCTATGAAAGCTATGTACATCCGCTGACAGTTCTATCCTCGCTGCCTGTCGGTATAGTCGGGGGTCTATTCACACTGCTGATAACCGGCTCCGAACTTACGCTCTACGCATGGGTGGGACTCTTCATGCTGATAGGGATTGTGGCTAAAAACGGCATCATGATGATCGACTTTGCCAATCAGCTTCTGGATGAATCTCACGGAAAAATGAGCTCGGAAGAAGCTATATTTAAGGCCTGTCAGATTAGATTCCGTCCCATTCTCATGACCGGTATCGCCGCAATCATGGGCGCAGTTCCGATAGCCCTCGGCTGGGGTTCTGACGGAGAATCACGCCAGCCGCTCGGCTTTGTGGTTGTCGGAGGAATCGCCTTCTCTCAGATTGTAACCCTTTATGTTACACCTGGCATATATCTTTACCTTGAAAAATTCCAGGAAAAGGTACTCGACAGATTCGAGCTCACTCGTTCGGATGCGGCAAGACATCTCATCGAAGCAAAAGAAGCCGATAAGGCATAAGACGAAAAAAAGTTTACTTGCTTTGCTCAGGCGGAACAGTCAAATCGTTCCGCCTTGTATTTTTTGCAGCGGACAAGATAATTCCAACACAGAAAAGCGTCGAGATCAGAGAACTGCCTCCATAGCTGAAAAGAGGAAGCGTAATTCCGCTCGGCGGTATTATCGCAACATTGACGCCCATGTGAATCAGGCTTTGCACAAAAATGAGAGAACCTCCTGAAGCTATGAAAAGACGCTCAGTGCGTCCGGCTACATTTGATGCCATGAAAAAAGCACTCAAGGCAATTCCGCAAATCAGTATCAATGCAAGCACGCCCCCAAGCGCTCCACTTGATTCAATGAGCGAGGCAAAAGCAGAATCAGTATGCGGCAGCGGCAAATAGGAATTCGACCATATGGACTGTCCATACTCAGAGCCAGTCCAGCCGCCACGAGCAAGAGTTACCTGAAACTGCCTGATGTGCCAACCGCTTCCCAATGGATCTGCCTCAGGATTCCAGAAACCGCAGAGTCTGTTCCAAATATAAGGATATTTTATAAGAAAAATTCCGGCAGCACCGACAATGACTGGAAGCGAAAAAATCATATATATTACGGGAGCGCCTGAAAGCCAGTAAACGATCATAAATCCGGCACAGTACACGACAAGAGTCCCGATATCCGGCTGCATGGCGACAGGAAGAGCAAAAGCAAGAAAGAATAATGTCAAACGAAGTATGGATTCCTTTTTCATTGAATCGGGGGAAGAAAATTCCACGCAGAGCAACAGTAAAAGAACAGGCTTGACAAACTCGGATGGCTGAATAAAAATCGAACCGATCGAAAACCATCCGCGCATACCGTTCACGGACGTACCTACAAAAAGAACGAGAAAAAGCATGCAGATCAGGAAAATCGCAGCAGTGTACACAAATTTACAATACACATAAAACGGTATCAAAGATGCCCTGTAGAGTACAAAAAAGCCAATAAGCCCCCATATTCCCTGACGGAGCACAAAGTAAAAAGGATGCTCTCCAAGAGAAGTCGCATTCCATACCTGCAAACAGCCCATCATGGCTGCAATGATCACAAAAACAGTAAGAAAAGCAGCGGCGCCGCCGATACCGGAATTCCAAACGCCCTCATTTCGCTCAGTAGACATAATCAACAGAAGCTCCTTTCTTCAATTCATCAACGGTTGCAGAAAGGATTACATCAATGCCATGCTGAACATTACGTTCAAGCTGAAATGTACCGTCTATCCACTTTCCGGAAGGACTGAGCATCACTTTGTAAATTCCATTGACGCCTCTAAGTTTGTGCTCTCCGGCAAGT
>JAKJHH010000316.1 GCA_022703965.1 Verrucomicrobiota bacterium | reverse complement strand
GTGGCGGTGGCGAGGCCGCATGTTGCAAGCAGCGCTGCCATCCAGAATTTTTTGCCTATGTTCATTTCTTTTTTTTCTCCTTAAGTGATTGACTTGTATACGGAAATAAACCTTTCTTCCTCTTCTCTCTAGTTCACCTCCCTTTTAATGTTAAATAAATGTAAAAGTGGAAAACCAAAAAGCCTTACCCCAAAAAAGAAGCGCATCCTAACATTTCCTTAATATAATTCTAAATATCAAGATTCAATACTCCTCTTATAGTAATTTTAACTTCTCTGCCTGAGTATTAGCACTATGCGTGCCAGTTTAAGGGTGAGATTTTGTAAGTCTTTGTTTTGTATATTATTAAAAAAGTGTAAGTTTCTTGTGTTGCTTTTGTTTGATCTTAGATGTGTGACAAAAATGTAGTTAAATAATAGTGTCTTTCATAAATGTTATTGCTTTATATTGTTCTTAAAGAAGGGCGGAGGCAAGGACGGCCTCCGCCCCTGCCGGACTCCGGGTAACAAGAGTCCGGCGTGACCGACCCGTTGCAGGCCGGTCGTGTGTGAAGGAGGGGGAGCTCCTCCGGGTAAAAAAGGAGCCCCCGATGAGAAAGATCACTTGATTTCGCAACCTTCTAGGAATTTTCCTATGGAAGGTCCGAATTTCTTAATTACTACAATGAATGCTGCGACTGCAATGCCGCAGACTACGAGCCAGAAGGTGGCATCCCCGGGATTGCTCTTGAGCATGCCGATCTGGTAGTATACCGTTGCGACAACCCATGCGAGTCCGAGCAGATAGGCGATTGAGAATGCCGCCCATTTTTTTCCTGCTTCCTGAGCTATGGCGGCCATTGCGGCTATGCAGGGAACGTAGATCAGTACAAAAAGCAGATAAGCGACTGCGGCTCGGGCGTTTCCGAAATACTTCTGAAGGGTGTTTGTAGCGAATTCTTCCTTTTCCTCGTCGGGAGCGTCTTCGGCGAATTCCTTATTTTCCTTCTGAGCATAGAGGGATTCAAGTGTGCCGATGATTGACTCCTTGGCGAAGAGACCGGTAAAGAGACCGACAGCGGCCGGCCAGTTTTCCTCTGTCATTCCCATTGGCTTGAATATCGGAGTGATTGAGCGTCCGATATGGCTGAGTACTGATTTTTCGGAATCTGTGTTGCCGAAGCTTCCGTCCGTGCCGATGGAGTTGAGGACGCCAAGGAGGAGGACAACTACGATAATTACTTTACCGGCGCGGATTATGAATTCTTTGAGACGTTCCCATGTGTGCAGGAATATGCCGCTGAACGTAGGAATGTGATAAGGTGGCAATTCAAGCACAAAGCAGGAGCTCTCGCCTTTGAGGAGACTTCCGCTGAAGAGCCAGCCCGAAAGCAATGCGAGAACCACGCCTGTCATGTATAAGGAGAAGAGCAGTATGCCTCCGTCTGCACCAAAGAAAGCGGCTCCGAAAAGTGCGTATACGGGCAGTCTGGCTCCGCATGACATAAAGGGGTTGATGAGGATTGAGAGCAGTCTGTCGCGGCGGCTGTCGAGAGTTCTTGTCGACATGATTGCCGGGACGTTGCAACCGAAGCCGACCATCATGGGGATGAAGGCTTTTCCCGGCAGTCCGAGAGCTCTGAAAAGTCTGTCCATGACGAAGGCTGCTCTGGCCATGTAGCCGGAGTCCTCAAGTATCGAAAGACAGATAAATATGATTGTAATCGGCGGGATGAAAGTCGAAACCGTTGTGATACCGGCTCCGATACCATCTGTAAGAAGTGTTATGAGCCATGTAGGAAAGCCGAGTTTTTCATAAAGAACTCCGGCTCCTTCCACGAAGATTGAATTGAAAACTCCGTCGAAGATGTCGATGAAAGGAGAGCCGACATTAACTGTAAGGTAGAAGGTCAGGTACATTGCCAGAAAGAATATCGGAAGTCCCAGAACTCTGTTGAGGACGATTTTGTCGATGACTTCGGTTGAGCCGTGTTCGTATTGGAGGTCTTTGCGGATGACTTCCCGTGTAAGCCCGTGGATGAAGCCATAGCGTCCGTCCGCTATGACCATGTCCGGCGTTTCGCCCGTATGTCCGCTGATCTGTGTAGTCAGTTCGGCTATTTTTGAATTGAGATCGGCGCAGAGTTCCGCAGCCTTTTCTTCCCGTTCAAGAGCTTTTACTGCAAGCCATCTGGGGTCGAGTTTTGCCTGTTCCGCTTTGCTTTTGCAAAGAGGTTCGAGAATTGCGATGGCTTTTTCAACTTCGCTGTCGTAGGTAACCTTGATTGGAGAAATTTTGCGGTTCTGGATGCTTTCAAGAATTGTATCTTTGAGTTTATCCATTCCCTCTTTCTTGCTGGCCGATATCGGAACAACGGGGCAGCCGAGGAGTTTTGATAGCCTGTCTGTATCAATCTCCAACTTTCTTTCCTTGGCCAGATCCATCATGTTAAGAGCAATGATGACCGGAATTTTCATTTCCAGAAGCATCAACGTCAGATAGAGGTTTCTTTCAAGATTTGTGGCATCGACGATATTTACCGCGAGTTCCGGATTGCCAGAGAGAATGAAGTCGCGCGAGACCTTCTCGTCCAGCGAAAAGGCCGACATCATATATATGCCGGGAAGGTCAACCGCTTCAAAGTCAGTTTCTTTATGACGGAAGTGTCCTTCCTTGCGTTCCACTGTTACGCCGGGCCAGTTGCCGACCTGCTGGCGGCTGCCTGTCAGTGCATTGAACAGTGTCGTTTTGCCGGAGTTCGGATTACCGGCCAGAGCTATCACATGTTTCATTTCTTTTCCTGTCTGCTTTTTCTATTGTATTAGGGAAGCCTAATTTAATCTGCGTTAAAAAATAGAGCCCGCTTTTCAGTTGACCGCTTCTACGTCAAGAATCATTGCTTCTTCTGCGCGGAGAGCAAGATAGTAGTCTTTGAGTTTGAGAACCAGCGGATCTCCAAACGGAGCCTTGCGTTCAATTGAAAACTCTGTTCCGTTGATGAAGCCCATTGCGGCAAGCTTGCTTCTGTATTCGCGCTGACTTGTTGAAAGTTCGGCTTTGGTTGCGCAACAGCACTTGTGGCCTTCTCCATGATGATGCTGGTGTCTGTGACCCGCATGCATCTCTTCTGCTTTCACGAATCCTTTGAATCTCAGTTTCGCGCCCGGCTGAAAGTCTGTAATTTTCATATTTATAAATCTCCTTCTTTTAAAAATAACTTAGGGAACCCTAATTAAATTATCAGTCAAATCTAATCTGTCAAGAAGAATCTGGAAAAAATTAAAAAAGTTCTGTTTTGAGCTAATATGTCAGTCTCCTTGTATCATGAGTGGGATTTAAACCACTAAGCGCACGAAGGCCACGAAATTTTTTAAGAAGCAGATGCTATTTGAGGAAGATTTA
>JAKJHH010000315.1 GCA_022703965.1 Verrucomicrobiota bacterium | reverse complement strand
CAAGCTGCTCATCGCTGAAGTTCTTGCCGGACGGAGTTCCCGGCTTGGAAATCGCAGCGGACGCCCGACGCTGTCCAAACTCAAGAAGCCGTTTTATCAGGTTCGGCAGTTCTTTTTCGAGCAGGAACATGCCTTTGTCGTAAATCATCTCACCGGCATCTTTGAAAGTTTTTTCGAGAATCATCTTTTTAGCTTCAAGAGCGGCACGGACTCCCTTATCTGATTCATCCATCTCAACGCCAAGGATCGAAGCGACTTCCTCGCGGAATTTGTCGAGAGGAAAGCAGGTATGTCCAGCCCCCTTGAGCTGATTCATCACATAAAGAGCACCTGACTGTAGACGCATGATATCGCCGTTTCCGATGCCGTTCGCCTTGGCAATTCTGTCTGCCATAAGAAAACCGATGCCATTGACCTCATCCGCCAGCTTATAGGGATTCTGTGAGACAATCGCCGTGGACTGCTGTCCGTATTTCTTGTAAATCCGGTCGCAATAGGCGCTCGATATGCCGAGTCCCTGAAGGAAAATATAGGTATTGCGCCGCTCTGCCTGTTCTGTCCAGGCCTTTTTGATTGCCGTAATCTTCTTGGTACTGAGTCCAGGAACTTCTTTCAGTCTCGCGGAATAGTTTTCAAGGATATCAAGGGTGTTGATGCCGAAACGTTTTACAATCGCCTCGGCTTTTTTCTCTCCGATCCCCGGAATGGCTTTGGAGGAAAGAAATCTTTTGATGCCTTCGACAGTACAGGGCATCGTAAATTTTGCGGATTCAATTTTAAAGCGCTTGCCGTAATCCTTGTGAGTCTCAAAGGTTCCGCTCAGATCGACAGTCTGGCCGGGATAAAATCCGCTCAGGTTCGAGGCCGTGGCGTTATGCAGAGTCCCGTCCTTGTCCTTAAGAACAAAGACCGTGAAAGCGCCATCTGGGCTCTCATAAATCACCCTGACAATCTCTCCGTGAAGCTGCTGAAGAGAGTTTCCGTTCTGAGAATTGCCGGAGTTTTCCATAAGTTCCCCTCATGCGCAGAGAAGCGGGACACGCTCTCTGCGCCCGTTTTTTTAATCTCAATGATGCGAGAAAATACGCTCGGGAGCGTGATACAAAGCAACGCCAAGTTCATTTGCACGCTTGACAACCTCGGCATCTTTGATAGAGCCGGAAGGCGCGATAAAGGCGCTGACGCCGGCTTTTGCGGCTGTTTCAAGAGCGTCATAGAACGGAAAGAAGCCGTCGCTTGCCATTACAGAGCCCTGAATGGTTTCAGTTCCCTTGTACTTGGCTTTGAACTTTTCAATAGCCTGTTCGACCGCGCCGACTCTGTCCTGTTCACCTGTTCCGACTGAAAGAGTCTGTCCGTTTTTGACAATAACAACACCGTTTGAACGGACGTTGATGTTGATATACCATGATGTAAGCAGGTCGTTGAGCTGAGTCGGAGTAGCTTCGATTCTGGCTTCCTGAACGCCGAGAGCCTTGCTTTCAGCCTTAGCAAGCTTGAGATCGGCCACTGAACGGATGCCCGTAAGAAGAGGTGCGGCGATAACAATTGAACCGTCGGAAAGCACCTTGAGAGTCTCATAACCGCGCACATCGTCACCAGTGAACTTGGGCAGAACACTGAGGTCTCCGCACTGAACGATACGGATATGGCTGTTGACCTTGAAACGCTCGGAATCATTGAAAACCTTGAGAGCGGCTTCGCTGTAGGAAGGAGCGGCTACGCACTCGACAAATGTTCCCATGATTTCGACGGCAGTCTCTTCATCGACTTCACGGTTGAAGGCGATAGCGCTGCCGAAAGCTGCTCTGGCATCACAGTCCCTTGCTTTAATATAGATTTCCTTGAGTGACTCGCCGTTGAAGCCGGAGGCGGCTCCGCTGGGGTTGACATGCTTCATGACGGCACAGGCGGGAACAGAGAAGAATTTGACGATGTTGAGCGCGCAGGAAATGTCTTCGAGATTTGTCTGGGAAAGTCCGCTCTTGCCATTTTTGAGCATCTTCATATCGGCGACAGGACAAGCCTTCCCGACAGGCTTATAGTAGGCGGCAGGCTGATGCGGATTGGTTCCGTACCTGAGATCCTCTACTTTTGTGAACTCCACGCCGCAGATATTGACTGTGGCAGGATAATCGCCTGTGTTTTTGGAAAGGTAGCTGTTTCGGCTCAAAGACTGGCTCATCGTATTTTTTCTCCGTTTCAGTATTTAAATTTCAGCTTTTTGTTTTATCTTTATATCCTGATGTTCCATTTTTTTCCAAACATGAACAACGGCTTATTAATTTAGCATGAATACTGTCACTAATAAAGGTCTCTTCATCACTTTTGAAGGCCCCGAAGGCGCGGGAAAGAGTACTCAGGTAAAACTGATCTACGATTTTCTTGTAAAATCGGGACATCCCTGCGTTCTCACCAGAGAGCCTGGCGGCACCCCGACCGCCGAAATACTGCGCGCCATCGTCAAAAGAAACGATCTTGAGGAAAAACTCTGCGACAAGTCAGAGCTTCTTCTCATGGCGGCAAGCCGTGCCCAGCACGTCGAAAAACTTATAAGACCGTCACTCGAATCCGGAAAAATCGTCATCTGCGACAGATTCTCGGATTCCACCGTCGCCTATCAGGGCTTTGCAAGAGGTCAGAATATTCCGACGCTCAAGGAAATCATCAACTACGCGACCGGCGGCCTTGAACCTGACCTGACAATACTCCTCGACATCAGTCAGGAAAACAGCTTCAGTCGTGTCTCCTCACGCAATGAACAATGCGAAGGCGGAGACCGTTTTGAAGCCGAAAAACATGACTTTCATAAAAAAGTCCGGGACGGCTTCCTGAAACTTGCCGAGGAAAACCCTAGTCGCATAAAACTCATCGACGCACGCCAGCCGATTGAGATCATTCACAATATAATTAAAGGGCTTATAGCTAATGCTGCCGGAACACTTTGAAAAGAAATTCCCTATCATAATGACTGCCCTTAAAAACGCCAAAGCCAATGGCAGAATCGCCCACGCCTACCTGCTCTGTTCAGACAGTCAGGAAACCAGAAAAAAATTCCCGGTTTATCTGGCTCAACTCGCGGCATGCGGCTGTCCGGCAAAAGATTTTTCTCCCTGCGGAAAATGCGAAACATGCCGTCAGATCGAAAGCGGCACTTATCCCGATTTCTTCTCTATAATGCCGGTGTCCAAATCACGAATAATTCAGGTCGGAGAGGACGATTCCGAACCTAACACACTACGCTGGTTCGAAAAATTCTTTCATTACACAAGTTTCGGCAAATCAGGCTGGAAACTCGGAGTCATACACGACGCGGACAGAATGAACGAAACCGCCCAGAATGCCTTCCTGAAAACATTGGAAGAGCCTCCGGAACGCAGCCTGATCGTACTTT
>JAKJHH010000314.1 GCA_022703965.1 Verrucomicrobiota bacterium | reverse complement strand
GCTCAATGACGTTTCCATCTGGAACAACCGTAAAAGATGATTTTATGCCATATTAGACTTTTGGCGGTACCGTCTAAATACATCTCTCATCCTTGTTTTATGTTAAAACGTTGGAAAAGCAGTAACTAAGGCATATATTCAACAGTGTACATAAAAAAATCAAAGATAATACATAAATATATTTCCGGAGGGGAAAATGCGTTTTGTGAAGTTTGCCGCAATTCTGACACTCACGTCCGCCGTCATAGCAAGCAGCGGATGCAAAGACGATAAGAAAAATGAAAAGACACAGCTGCCGCCGACGGCAGTAACAGTTGCAGAAGCAACAAACGGAACAGTAACCCCGGTCGCCGAATACATCGGACAGACTATAGCTCAGGACACCGTAGACCTCGCTGCGCGCGTGGAAGGCTTCCTTACAAAACGCTTCTTCATAGAAGGTCAGACTGTGAAAAAGGGCGACATGCTTTTCACTATCGAAAAAGACACTTATGAAGCTGCCGTAACTCAGGCTGAAGGCATACTTCTTGAGGCTCAGGCCAAGTTGAAAGACGCCGAAATCGAATTCGTCCGAATGGCAACCCTCATAAAAGATAATGCCGTCGCTCAGAAAAACTATGACAACGCACTCTGCAACAAGATGGCGGCGGAAGGTAAAGTAAAGGAATCTCAGGCCTCGCTAGAAACCGCAAAAATCAACCTCGGCTACACAGACATCAAAGCGCCCTTCGACGGAGTTGTCGGCCTCGCAACCTACAGTGAAAACAATGTAGTCGGCCCAAACAGCAAAAAACTTGCGACAATCGTCAATATAAATCCGATGAGAATCCAGTTCACAATCAACGAACTTGATGTTCTCAAATACAGAGTCAAAACATCGAATCTCACAGAAGCAGAAAAACAGAGGATCTGGAATACTTTTAAATTTCAGGTCAAATTCCAGAACGGCGAAATATACCCGATTGAAGGAGAACTCTCATACTCCGACAACCATATTAACACCTCCACAGGAACACTCCTGCTTCAGGCGGAATTCAAGAATCCGGAAAGAATTCTTACTCCCGGGATGTATGTAAAAGTTCTTGTAGGCCAGCGAAATCCGCAGCCGGCTTTGCTGGTTCCGCGTAAATCAGTTCTCGACAATCAGGCAGGATCCTATGTCTTCACCGTTGACAAGGAAAATAAAATCGTCACAAAACAGGTTAAGACAGGAACCGTTTCAGGCACATTTGTTCAAATTATATCCGGACTTAAGGAAGGCGAGCTCATAGTTGTAGACGGCCTCCAGAAAGTCCGTAACGGCATGACAGTCAAGGCATCCCTCGACAAAAGCTATTCCCAGCAAGCAGGAAAAGTGGAAGCCGATGCCGGAAAGGGAAATGCTAAATGATCAGCAAGTTTTTCATCGACAGACCTCGCTTCGCTATCGTAATAGCGATAGTAATAACGATATCGGGACTTATCGCGATGTTGAAACTCCCGGTATCCCAGTACCCGAACATCACACCGTCAACGGTTCAGGTATCAGCCACCTACCCCGGTGCGGATGCCGACACCCTCCAGAAAACAGTTATCGAACCGCTTGAAGCCCAGATCAACGGCGTAAAGAGAATGATGTATATCTCCTCGACAAGCGCCGACAACGGTCAGGCAACCATCAACATCACATTCCCGGCAGACACGGACGGAGACATCAACACCGTCAACGTCCAGAACCGCGAAAAACTTGCGGAAGCTCAATTGCCTCAGGCGGTTCAGTCGCAGGGTATCTCCGTTAAGGAAAAATCCACAAACATGCTGCTCATCATCGACCTCTTCTCCACAGACGAGCGCTATGACGAGATCTTCCTCAGCAACTACATCAATCTCTATATACAGGATGAAATCGCACGAATCCCCGGAGTCGGCGACACCAGCATCATGGGCGGTGCAAACTACTCCATGAGAATCTGGCTGGATGCCGAACGGATGGGAAATCTCGGCATTACCGTCAATGATGTTACAAATGCCATCAAGGGACAAAACGTTCAGGTTTCAGCGGGTTCTCTCGGCGACGAACCTGCGCCCAAAGGACAGATTTTCCGCTACACCATACAGACTCAGGGACGTCTTGAGACTACCGACGCGTTCGGCGATATCGTGCTTCGTGCGCTTCCGGACGGCTCAAGCGTAAAAATCAAAGATGTCGCAAGGATTGAACTCGGCGCTGAAAATTATACACAGACAAGCTTCATCAATGATAAAAAATCTTCAAAGCTGATCATCTACCAGTTGCCGGAAGGAAACGGTTTGCAGATCGCAGAAGCCTGTAAAGCCAAAATGGAACAGCTCAAGAAACAGTTCCCGGAAGCTCTCGAATACTCAATCATGTACGATACCACCAAATTTATTTCAGCCTCAATCAAAGAAGTTATAATAACACTCTTTGAAGCCATATTGCTGGTGATTCTCGTGACTTACATATTCCTTCAGGACTGGCGTTCGGCACTGATCCCGACCATCGCCATCCCCGTCTCGCTGATCGGTACCTTTGCCGTGATGCTTGCGCTGGGCTATTCAATCAACCTCATCACTCTTTTCGGACTGGTGCTCGCCATCGGAATCGTGGTGGACGACGCAATTGTGGTCATTGAGAACGTGAATCGAATTATGGAGGAAGAACATTTATCTCCTCGAGACGCAGCGCGAAAAACGATGGATCAGGTGACAGGACCAGTCATTGCAACGACACTGGTGCTTCTCGCCATGTTCATTCCCGTCTGCTTCCTCCCCGGAATCACAGGTGCCATCTACAGACAGTTCGGAGTAACAATATCAATCTCTGTTCTGATCTCCTCCATCAACGCACTGACCTTGAGCCCTGCTCTCAGCAGCGTAATTCTGAGACCGAAAACAGGGAAGTCCTTTGAAAGCCGCTTCTTCATCTTCAAAATATTCAACTTCTTCTTCGAGCATGTAACAGGAGCCTACACGGCGATTGTCAAAAAGCTTGTACGCATTGCCGCGATCGTAGTTATAGCCTACTGCGGACTGCTCTTTGTAGGCTGGAAACTCTACAACATGATCCCGACAGGCTTCATTCCCTCTGAAGACCAAGGTGCTTTCTTCATCAACGTACAGCTGCCCGATGCGGCATCCCTGCAGCGTACGACCGCTGTTTCCGAACAAATCAGACAGGACGTGCTTAAACTGCCCGGCGTAATCGACGTAATGACGGTAAACGGCTTCAGCATCCTGACCTCTTCAAGCGCACCGAACAACGCGTTCCTTGTAGGTATTCTCGATGACTGGTCAAAACGCCAGACGCCGAATCTCAAAGTCGATTCACTGATAAACAAACTGGGGGCACAGCTCTACGCACTGCCGGAAGCAATGGCCTTCCCGTTTCAGGTTCCTGCAATCCCTGGTC
>JAKJHH010000313.1 GCA_022703965.1 Verrucomicrobiota bacterium | reverse complement strand
TGCCTTGCTTATCTTCTTCATGGCCCGTCAGAAACAAAGTAAAATATCGTATCCTGAAGAGGAACTTATACTCGGGTGATTTATTATGGGAAAGAATATTGCGGTACTCGGATTAGGAATTTTCGGCTCAAAGATAGCCGTGGAGCTTGAAGATGAATCGCTCGGCAATCAGGTCATGGCTGTCGACAGCGATCCCAAAAAAGTAGATAAAATTAAAGATTATGTCTCTCAGGCTCTCATTGCCGACATCACAGATGAAGACACTTTGCGTGAACTTGATATTGCAAAATTCGACTTCATTATCCTCGGCATGGGCAGTTACCTGCAAAGCCAGATTCTCTGCATCACATTTCTGAAAAAACTTAATGCAAGACATGTCATCGCCAAGGCGAATACTTCAGTTCAGAAGGAAATTCTCATGAAGGTCGGCGCCGACAGCGTCATCCTGCCCGAGGAAGACAGCGCTGAAATCCTGGCAAAAAAATTGAGCTTCCAGAATATCACTGAAATCTTCAACTTCGGCGGCGGTTTCTTTGCCAAGGTGAAAGTTCCCAAACGCATGTACGGCTATACTCTCAAGGATCTTGACTTACGCCAGAAATACCGCATTTCAGCTATTCTCCTCAAGAAGAAGGGCGATGTTCCCAAGATGATCTGGAACCCGAACACCGTTCTCGATGAAGGCGATGAGTTGACGGTTATCGCTGAACAGGATAATATTACAGAAGTATTCGGAGAGTGAGCAATATGACTGAGAACAACACATCGCTTGTGCGCGTAGAGCTTGCGGAACGTTCTTATGATATCTTTGTCGGGGACGATTCCTTTTCCCGCATTTCGTCTTTTAAAGCTCTTGCCGGCAGAAAATGCCTGATCGTTTCGGATTCAAATGTCTGGCCTCTCTATTCCTCCAGAATCTGCGAGGCTCTTGAATCTGCCGGAGCATCATTTTCCTCTGCTGTTTTCACTGCCGGAGAAGAGTCAAAAACACTTGAGACTCTCGGCTTTCTCTATGACAAAGCAGCTTCAGCCGGACTTGACAGAAAATCCTATATAGTCGCTCTCGGCGGCGGCGTGACAGGAGATCTCGCCGGTTTTGCAGCCGCAACCTATATGCGAGGCATCAATTTCATTCAAGTTCCGACTACTTTGTTAGCTATGGTGGATTCCAGCGTCGGTGGAAAAACAGGGATTGATCTTCCTCAGGGCAAAAACCTCGCCGGAGCTTTCTGGCAGCCTTCAGCTGTTTTCATCGACACCGTATGTCTGCTCTCTCTTCCTTATAGAGAGTATATCTGCGGTCTTGCTGAAATTGTCAAATACGCGGTGATAATGGACTCTCCGTTTTTTGATTATCTTCTTGCCCATGCGGCAAAAATCAACAAGCGCGATATGACTGTGCTCAAATATATCATCGCCAAGTGCTGTACTCTTAAGGCAGACGTAGTTTCCAAGGATGAAAAAGAATCGTCTCTGAGGGCGATCCTGAATTACGGACACACTTTCGGACATGCGATTGAAAAAGCGGCTTCATTTTCAGGGATTGCTCACGGCGAAGCTGTTTCCATCGGCATGATGATGGCTGCCGACCTTGCTGTTTCCGCCGGAATCGCTTCGTCGGATCTGCCTGAGCGACAGAAGGAACTTCTTTCTGCTCTCGGCCTCCCGCTCTCCACGGACTTCAGACTTGATGCCGAAGCCGCCCTTTCTGCCATGGCTCTTGATAAAAAAGCAGAATCTGGTAAAATCCGCTTTGTTCTTCCGGAATCTATAGGTAAAGTAAGAACGTGTTCCGTTTCGGATCGTAATATGGTGTTGAACGCAATAAAAAAATATTCACTCCACTGAGAATATACAATATGGATGACATAAACAGAGTGATCAGCAGCGATAAGGGATCTAAATATAATTCCCGGGATATTTTGGAAAGTGTTCTGGAATCACTCCCTTATGTCGCCCTTGTTTTTTCCGGTGATCGCAAGCTTATTTTTGCCAATACAAAGATGCTGGATTATTTCGATATCCATGATATCGCCGATATAGTAGACAATAAACCAGGATGCGCTATTCGTTGTGTTCATGCTACAGAGAAGCCCGGCGGTTGCGGTGCTTCCGACTTCTGCCGTCATTGTGGGCTTTCAAAGATTATTACATCTTCTTTTGCCAGCAGACATAAATTCTCCGGTGAATGTCGCTTCTCTGTCGTGAAGGGCGGTTCGCCCGCTCCGATGGATGTTTATGTATCCTGTTCTCCTCTCAGAATCGAAGAACAGGAACTTATGGTTGTTTCTCTTCAGGATATCAGCGGAGAAAAGCGTCGTCAGATCCTTGAACGTGTATTTTTTGAAGACATTCTGGACTCTGCCGGCAATCTCGCCAGCTTTGCTGAATACATTAAGCTTTGCGATGACATGGCTCAGGTCAGAAAGAACCTCGATCTTTTTGTTGAGATTTCCAATACTCTTGTTACACAGATTAAAGAACAGAAAGATTTGATTGCCGCTGAAAATGGACTTCTCAAGGTTAATTACACTCTAATTGAATCTGTTCCTTTTATGAAAACAATTGCTGCGCAGATTACTCGTTCAGCCATCTTTGAAGAACGAAAAATCGCCTTTGCTGATGACTCCGTAAACTTTCATTTCGTCAGCGATCCGCATATCGCGGCCAATATCCTGCGCAATATGATGAAAAACGCATTGGAGGCCAGTCTCCCTGGCTCTACTGTCATTTGCAGAACATGGTTCGAGGATGATGAAGTCCTTTTCTCCGTTCATAACGATTCACTGATTCCTGAAGACGTAAAAGTTCACGTTTTTGAGTGTTCTTTCTCCACAAAAGGAGACGGGCATGGTTTTGGTACTTATGCCATGAAACTTTTCGCCGAGAAATATCTGGGGGGTAAAATTTTCTTCTCATCACTGCCGGAACACGGTACAACCTTCCAGCTCTCCATCCCGTTCAAAACAGAGCTGGAGGATTATTAAGAATGTCGCTTTCCGATCGTGATGCCTGCGTCCTGATGAATATGATTTCCGGTATCGGAGCAATGAAGGCGGCTACTCTTGTTTCGTACTTCGGCTCTCCTTCTGCCGTTTTCGAGTCTCCTGCTCTTTCCGAGCTCCTACAAGTTCAGGGGATCAGTCAGAATCTCGCTCAGAAAATACTTGATTGGAAAAATATCCGTCTTGATGATGAGCTCGCTTTGGCTCAGAAGGCTGGCGTAAGAATTTATACCAGATTCGAGGATGATTATCCGCCTCTGCTTAAGGAAATCCACGATCCGCCGCTTTGTCTTTATGTAAAAGGTTCTATTGATGCTGATTACTCGCGCTCAATCGGTGTCGTCGGTTCCCGGCGTATGACCTCATATGGGCGAGCTATGGCCAAGCACCTTTCTGAATCCGCCTCATATGCCGGCTGGATTGTCATTTCCGGACTCGCTTACGGTATAGATGCTGTTGCCCATCAGGCTGTTGTTGATGCGGGCGGAC
>JAKJHH010000312.1 GCA_022703965.1 Verrucomicrobiota bacterium | reverse complement strand
CGAGCGAGCACTTGATTTCCAGACCTTTGTCGAGGAGTTCAGAGATGCATTTTTTGTAATGATTGACAGCTTCCTGACGATTCATTTTCATTTTCAGGAAAATCTGATAGTCGGAGCAGGGCATGACGAGGCTGACACGTTGAACCTTTAGATCGATTGCGGTGTCAATGTCTTCTTTGCGGCATCGTATCCATGCTGCCATCTGAGGGAATTTCAGCCCCGTGTCGCGGCAGGCGGAAAAGATTTTCTGATGAGATTTGTCGTAAATAAAAAAGTCGCAGTCACGGATTATTCCACTGCGTCCGCCCGCTGCCGAAAACAGCTTGAATATTCTTAGGGCTGTCTCCGTTTTGAAAGGTGCTCTTGTCTGCTGAGCTTCGCTGAAACTGGAGTCAGTTATGAATATTTTTCTTCCGGCCTTGACCTGTCCCGGCGGAGCCCCTCCCAGATTTACGAGAGGAATTCCATTTTCAGGAAAGGAGTCCCCTATAAATTTTTCATCGTTCATGCTCTGAATCTCCCTGCGCAGGGTGTTGTCATAAGTTTAAAACCGGTCCGCCTTCCGTCTGCTGAGATTTTTTGCTTAAGACGGACCGGATGCTTTTCATCAGGTAAGAAGATACTGCTTGGCAGCTTCTCCCTTTTCGAGAGCGTCGAGGATTTCATCGATGACGCCTTCGTTTTCAACGTTGCCGTACCAGTAGTTTTCCGGGTAGACAACGAGGATGGGACCTCTGTCACAGGCTTTCAGGCAGCCTGTGCTGGAGACTTGCACGCCTTCAATGCCTCTATCCGAGATTTCGCTTTCGAGATACGGCAGGAATCCTCCTGCGCCCTTCTTGTGACAGACTCCCTGGGGCTGACCGCTTGTTCTGAAGCTGCAGCATACCAGAATATGATGTTTCGGCTTTTCCATGTTGTTTCCCGTCCTTTCTTTCTCTGCTCGTTACCCTTTTATATTGAATCAGGCGCAGCCTGCGCCTGTTCCTGTACATCCGCCGGATCCGCACTTGAAGGCTTCTCTCTTTATCATTGTCAGAGGAACCTGATTCTTTGAGAACGCCTTGAGCGCGTCCTCTATCAGACCTTCAAGCACAAATACCTTTATATTGTTGTCCGCGAGAACCTTTCTTGGGGTGTCTCCGGCTCCTCCTACTACGATTGAGTTGCAATCAGAGAATATGGAGGCCATGGACAGCCAGCGGTTGTCGCCGCCGCCCGCAAGAGGAGTGGCTCGTCTTTCTATGAATGTTGCCTTGCCGTCCTTTATTTCGTATACGCGCATGTCCTTGGCTTCGCCGAGATGAGAGTTGATCATCCAGCCTTCCCTTGAGGCTATGGCTATTCTGAATGTTTCACCGGGCTTTGAGAGCTCCTGAGTCATCTGCTTGAGAGCCTTGCTTTCCTCCTTGATGTTGGAGGCGTCTTCGAGCGCCTGAGCGTTGTTGACATCCTGTCCGATGATTCCGGCTGCGTCGGCGCGGCATCTTGCGCAGTGCATCATCTGAGGCAGAATTTCACCTGCCGCAGCTCTGATTTCCGCCATCTGCTCCGCCGGGGGCTCCTTGAGGTGTCCGAAGCTCGAATCCTTGTTGGGATAAAGCGCCATGCAGTTCTGCATGTCGACGCCGAGTTCCTTGACGTACTTTGTGACCTCAAGCACATGATTGTCGTTGATGCCCGGGATCACAATTGTATTGATCTTGACCAATATTCCGGCTTCCTTGAGAAGCTTGATGGCCTCTGTCTGAGCCTTGAGCAAGGCTTCTGCCGCAGCTCTGCCTGTAACGCTGTGCTTGCCGATTCTGACGTAGGCGTAAATCTTTTCTCCGATTTCAGGATCGACCGCGTTGACCGTGATCGTCACATGGCTGACTCCCGTGGAAGCGAGGAACGGAACGTATGGAGCCACATTGAGACCATTGCTCGCAACGCAGAGCAGGATATCACTGTTCCACTCTCTGACGAGTCTGAGAGTTTCGAGTGTTTCCTCGGGGTTGGCGAAAGGATCGCCGGGGCCTGCTATTCCGACAACTGAAAGATTCGGAACCGCGTTAGCCATGTTCTTGAGATATTCGACAGCCTGAACCGGTGTCATTATTCTGCTGCTGACACCGGGACGGCTTTCGTTGAGGCAATCGAATTTTCTGTTGCAGAATTTGCACTGGATGTTGCAGCGCGGTGCAACAGGAAGATGTATTCTGCTGTGAGTATGCTTCTTATCCGCGTCGAAACACGGATGACTGTTTAATGTTATCTTGCAAGCCATTTTCTGCTTCCTCCTCGTGTTTTCAGATGTACATGTACCCGACATCTGAAGAATTCTGGATCTTTGCGATGACTGTGTTCACCACATCGTCAAAGAGTCTCTGAGTGCCGCGGTATGACGCAATTGAGAGCCTTGCTCCACCGAACCTGTCGTGAACCGGAAATCCTACCCGGAGAATCGGTACGCCAAGCTTTTCGGCCATCTTGAACCCTTTGCTGTTGCCTATGATAAAGTCCGGCTGCGCAAGCGCGGCCGCCTCTGTCATCTTTTCATAATCCGTCTCTTCGAGAGCCGCTGCCGATTCACGGGCGGCTCCGCAGGCGACGGCTTCGGCCTTGAAGTTCGGCGACCTTGAAGAGAGCGCCAGAACTACAGGCTCGACACCTATTTCCATCAGGAACTTTGCGAGCGCCATTACAAGATCGGGTTCTCCATAAACGACAGCCTTGCGTCCGGATACATACTTGTGTCCGTCTGTGTAGGCGTCGATGAGTCTGGCGCGTTCAGCCTGATACTTTTCCGGAATCTCTCTGCCGCTGAACTTGCTGAGTATTTCCATGAACCTGTCTGATTCATCAATTCCGACCGGGATCAGCATGCGCTCGGCCTTTATGCCGAATTTGCCGCTGAGATACGCTGCCGGACTCTGAGCATCGGGACAGATATTGCTGAATTCCACTGTGAGTTCCGAGTCAGCTGTTTTCACTATGTCTTCTACAGGGGTTCCTCCGGGGGGGACTCTCTTGTATTCCGACCACATTCCGCCGTCGAGTGATTCTGAGTAGTCGGGGAACACTGTGCCAGTGATTCCGAAGTCCGCGAGTATTTCCTTCATATGACGTATATCGGCAGGTGATATGAAGCCCGGGAAAAGGTTGAGTCTCTTTTCGGGACTTACCTTCTCCGCTAGCGTTTCGACAGTTGAACGGCATGCCGCTCTGAATCCGTCTATATGTGAACCCTTGTAGCTGGGGGTCGATACGCTTACGACCTTGCAGGACTTCTCATACTTGTCCCTGTTATTTCTAAGAATTGCCGGAACATCATCGCCAATAGTCTCGCTCAGGCATGTCGAGGCTATGCCGATGAGCTCCGGCTTATACTGTCTTATAACGTTTTCCATGCCGCTTACAAGATTGTCCTTGCCGCCGAATATCGCTGTTTCTTCGGAAAAGCTTGACGAGGCGATATCGACCGGTTCCTTGTAGTGGCTTATCAGATAGCGTCTGA
>JAKJHH010000311.1 GCA_022703965.1 Verrucomicrobiota bacterium | reverse complement strand
GATTATGCCGGATTGCCCTTTACATCGCAAGGGTTCCGGCTATCTCAGGTCTTATGCGACAAAATGCAGAAGAACCATTTTTTCAAGCATGCCGCAATCTGCCAGTTCTTTGATTCCTTTTCGGATCGTGCCCATGCTGAGTTTATATTTTCTTGCAAGACTCCGTTCCGGAAGAATAGGCATACCTGGACTTATTTGTCCTGTGGAAATGGCATTTTTCAGGTCATCGACAAGCACCTGATAGCTCATTTTTCTTTCGAGGGAACTGTCTTGGTTCATCTTTTTATTCCTTGCTTGTTCGTTTAACTATTTTATGATGTTTTTATCATCCAGTCAACAGTAATGGAACAGTTTTATTAAAAAATGAAACAGTTATATATCAGTTGCTTGTTCTTATGCTTTATCGTCTGTTATGTGGATAGGGATATTCGGAGATATATTCTGCTCTGTTTTTGGAAATAGCTTTTTCCGGGGTTAGATTACTTCTTCGTAAATTTATGGCGGAGGAGTAATTTGTTTTGAATACGTATCCGGCAAATCTGCTTTTGAAAAAGAAACGTTGTCTGCTCGTCGGCGGAGGCAAAATCGCGTCCAGAAAACTTGCCGCGCTGATTGAGGCGGATGCCGATGTTCTTGTTGTCGCTCCTTCTGTCAATGCCGTTATTGCGTCGTATGAAGAACGTGGCCTGCTCAAGGTCGAACGACGTCCTTTCGGTGAGTCTGATCTTGATAAGCGTGTGCTTGTCTTTGCTGCCACAGACGACAGATCACTTAACGCCCGCGTTGTTGCTCTTTGCGCAGAAAGAGCCATACTCTGCTGCGCCATCGATGAGAACTGGGTGGATGGATCATTTATAACTCCTGCTTCTTTTTTGTCCGGCTCGGTGCGGGTTGCGATTTCCAGCGACGGCGTCGCATGCCGAAAAACGAAGCTTGTAAAGGAAAGTCTTTCCAGACATCTTGCGCTAATTGAGGATGCCGAACTTACTGTAATAGGCACGGATCACAATTATCTGGACATGGAAAAGCGCGCTCCTCTGCATTTTGTCGGCTCACGTTTTGACGAGACCGGAGAAATGCTTTCTCAAGTGTGGGGCATTCATGAATTCATGATAATCAACACCTGCAACCGTCTGGAAATCGCCGCTGTCATTTCACCTTCTGCCAGTCTTGAGCGGATTGTACGCAGGATTACTGGCTTTGATGCGCTGGGAAAAGATGATTACTATATCAAATATGGACGGGATGCCTTTGATCATATGGTGCTGACGGCTTCCGGACTCTACTCTCAGACTCCTGGGGAAAAGCACATTGTTGCTCAGATGAAGGATGCCTTCCGTTTTGCGCAGGAGAAAAGCTGGGCGGGGCCGATGCTTCAGGAGGCACTTGATTCCTGTCTTCATGTTTCAGGCCATGTCAGAATTGAAATCGAGCCTGTTCTGAAGTCCTGCGAAATTGAGGATATCACCTCAATGTATCTGGACGGCATCTGTAAAATCGGTGCGGACTCAAAAATTCTTATTATCGGAACCGGAATGCTCGGCAAGGAACTTCTGAACCGTTTTGCCGGAAAAGGTTCCGAAATATTCTGGGCTTACCACGTATATAAGCCTCAGACCTATGATCTGCCCTCCGATCGAGTGAAGCTCTGTCGTCTTGATGAGCTTGAGGATATTCTGCCTGAAGTGAACCTGATTGTTTCAGCCGCTTCATCTCCCGAGCCTTGTCTGCGTCAGGGACACGCGCCCTTTATAAACAAGAACGGCTGTGTTGCGGTTGATCTGGGAATTCCAAGAAATATCTCTCCGCTCCTTAAAGATCTGATCCCGTCTTTCCGACTGGCTGATCTGGACGACCTGAAGCACTGGTACAGACGTGAAATGGCTGATCTGGACAGTCTGAGACAAACCGCCTTGCGCAACACAGAAGAACACATGGGAATGTATGAAAAATTCATCGCAAACATTAAAGGCCGGAACAAGGACAAGTCCTCTGGCTCTGATTCAAACTGAGTCCGTTCTTGCTGAATTCAGACGGCTCTTCACGACGCTCTCTTTTGAGCGAATCGACATGTCCAGTCCGGGAGACCGCGACAAGTCTATGGATCTGCGTCAAAGCGATGATGACTTTTTCACCCGCGACCTAGATGAGGCTCTTCTTGACGGCAGAATAGATTTTGCAGTACACAGTGCCAAAGATTTGCCTCCGAAGATGCGCGACGGGATAGATTTCTTTTTCCTCCCATGGGCTGAAGATCCCCGTGATGTTCTGGTTCTCAGGGAAGGTCTGATGCTGAAGGATATTCCTGCCGATGGGAAAGGGCTGAAAATCGGCATCAGCAGCGGACGGCGCGAAAAATATTGTCTTGCCCGTTTCCCTGAGGCGGATCAGGCCTCTGTCCGCGGAACAATTGATGAACGGATTTTGAAGCTTGACAGCGGCGAATACGATATTTTAATTCTCGCAGCCGCAGGACTCTCGCGGCTCGGTTTTGCCGATCGCATTTCAGAATATATTTCGACAGCGGAATTAGCCCCGCCCGAAGGACAGGGAGTGCTTGCCCTCACATTCAGGACTGGAGATGAGATAGTGCGTCTCATGAGGAATTTTCTTTTGCATCCTGTCACTTTCGCAGGTGCGTCCGTCTCGCTTGAAACAGCCTCGCTTGGCACTGTAAATGCTCTCAAAAACTGTGACATATGTTTTTACGACAGCCTGCTGGATGAAAGCCTTCTTTCTTTTATGCCTGCTTCGGCAAAGGGAGTATATACAGGCAAACGCAAGGGCGGACATTCCATGTTGCAGAAGGAGATATCGGAGCTGATTTTGAATTCCGCCAAAAAGCTTTACCGTACCGTAAGATTGAAGGGCGGCGATCCGGGCATATTCGGACGTCTTGCCGAGGAGACCGAGCTGCTGGATTCTGCGAAAATTCCTTATCGCGTGATTCCCGCTGTCAGCAGTCTCAACGCCGCGACGACAGGCAGCGGCCTGATGCTGACCAGAAGAGGTCTTTCAAGAGGCTTTGCCGTGATGACTCCGCGACGTTCCGGCTCGGATGCTTTTGAAGCTGTTTCCAACGAAGAAATTCTTGCCATGCCCAGAGTCTTTTTCATGGCTTCATCTGAAATTCCGGCTTTGTGCGGAAATCTGCGTGACAGTGGACTGTCACAGCAATGTCCTGTTTCTGTCATTTTTGCAGCCGGTACTCAGAATGAATCGATTGTCTCGTCCACAATAGACGGGATTGCGGAGGCAGTTCTCCCTTTTCTTCCCTCAAAAGCTCCCGGTATCGTAATTGCCGGAGCCAATGCAGATGCAAAGTACCTTTTTCCGAGGCATGGGATACTTGCCGGACGCAAAGTTCTCCTTACCTGTTCGGAGGCGATAATGGAGAAAGCGGTAGCCGCGGTTCGACGTTTTGACGGAATTCCCTGTCAACTGCCGTTAATAAAACTCAAAGCTGACCGGAATGCATTGAAGAAGCTGGAAAAACTCTCATCATATGATGTTGTGATTGTGTCGTCGCCAGCCGCGGCGCAGATCTTTGTTTCATTCCTGCGGGAACTTAAGTTTGATTACAGGAAAATTCCGCGCATTGCGGTCATGGGGGATGCTACCGCGGAGGAACTCAGAAAAGCCGGACTCGAAGCTGAATTCATACCTGAACGCGGCAATGGCTCACGCTCGCTGCTTGAATT
>JAKJHH010000310.1 GCA_022703965.1 Verrucomicrobiota bacterium | reverse complement strand
GGGTCATCCACTCAGCGAACCGGAAGCATCCAGCATCGTCTATACAATTTCGCTGGCGC
Source organism: Verrucomicrobiota bacterium (assembly GCA_022703965.1). Taxonomy (GTDB): domain Bacteria; phylum Verrucomicrobiota; class Lentisphaeria; order Victivallales; family UBA1829; genus JAKJHH01. Next base: position 3,651 of record JAKJHH010000310.1, on the reverse strand, counting down.
TTAATGATGCCTACAACAGCTACGGCATCATCCACGGACATATTTCGCCTGCTGAAATACTTATCGACAATGAAGACAATCTCATGATTCTCAGCTACGGAATGACAAGCTGGATTGCTAAATATTTCTCGGATGGACGTCCTGTCTCACTTCCTTGGTATATGAGTCCCGAACAGGTTTCAGGACATCCTGCCGAGTGGAACAGCGACATGTATTCTCTGGGAATTATCTTTTTCCAGATGCTTACCGGAGTTCTGCCTTTCTATTCTGAGAACGACAAGGAAACCTTGGATATGCAGCTGAACAGTGCTACTCCTGATCCTCACAGATGCAATCCGAATATAGCACTTTCAGATTCGATTGTAGAGCTGATATGGAAGATGACGGAGAAAAGTCCGGCTTCCCGTTTTGCTTCATGGCAGGACTTCCGAACCGCGATTGAATCTATCTCCGTTGAATACGATTCGTCAGTAGCACAGCAGAAAAGCCGCCAGAATTTTAAGGCTGTCAACAAAGATGAACAGGTTAATTCTGCATTTAAGAACTTCTTTAAGCAACGGGATTAAAGCTTGATATCCTTGCCGGATACTGTTTGTTTCGGCTTGAAATCAGGGCAGTCATCCATTGGGTTCACAGTTTTTTGATGCAGATCGCAGCGGGAAAGAAAAGGATGAGCTATCAGCCACGCGCAGTCACGACAGAACTTCTTATCTGCTTCCTCAATTTTGGGAGCGGCTTTTAGGCTTTCTCCGCCGAACAAGGCAGATAGCTTATCTCCTGCCTTGCGGGCTTCCTGTTGAGCGACAGCTTTTTCATCCACAATGTCTTCTATCTTTTTCGCGCACAGCGCACAGAAAAGAGCTTCGCCCTTTTTTGTCCAGCCGTCCATGATGGAATCTTTTTTAAGAAAGCTGTCCTTTTTGCAGAAAGGACATTTTATCTGTTCACCCTGTTTCATCACAATCTCCAATCATTCCATCTAAATTAATCCATGATCCTGAAAAAATCCAGATTTATTTCAGAACTGCCATCCTTGCTGCCGCTTCTATGGCTGTCGCCGCTACTGCCGAACCGTAATCAAGATCAATATTTTCCATCGTATCTTTGGTGTCATGATATCCGCAGCGGTTGAGGTCATAGTTTTCCATTATCAGCACAACAGGAATACCTGAATCTGAAAAAATCTGTCCGTCTGTATTGTAGAGCGAACTGTGCGGATCATGGTGCAGTCGTATTTCCCCCTCAAGTTGAGGATGCAGAGCGGTTACCGGTGTTTCATCGTTGGATTTTACCCGTTTACCGCGTCCTGCGTGTTTTCTATCCTCAGCCTTATTCCATTCATGAGCGTAACTGTTCCATATGAGATTTGCGTGATGAGCTTCCCTCGCAGCCTCAAAAGCCTCATCGCCCGTTCCGGGAGATATCTGAAATACGTCGCCGTTGCTGTCCTTGTTATGCGCAATCATGTCCATGACATATACGGCCTTTATGCGAGTGCTGGAAATATCCTTTTCCGAACCGTCTGAGACTTTCAGTTTAAGTCTTTTTTCGATGAGAGCCTGACAGAAGTTTCTGGCCCCCATGCAATCGGACGGGAATTCCTCACCGGTAAGATGCAGAAGCCATATATCACGCTCAAGAATTCCAGCTTTTGACAGCTTCAGGAATATGGGAAGCGCCTGCAACAATGTCGCAGTGGCGGAATGATTATCATCTGCGCCATTTGCCGAAAGGCGTGCTCCGTTTCCGCCTCTGGACGTGTCATAGACATCCTCCATGTAAGCCGTATCATAATGATCGCCCATTACAACGGCCTCGTCATGACGACGTCCGGGAATTATGACAAGAATATTTCTTTCCGCCTCTTCTCCGTTCTGACTCTTTTTCCAGCCTCCGAAACCGGGGAAGGGAAAGTCTGTCTTCCAGCGGAAGGGCAGGGAACCGCACAAGGCTTCTCCATGCATTCCATGCTCATCAATCGTTTGCTGATGGCGATCAATAAGATAATCTCCAAGATGTTCCAGATCTCGCCGATAATGTATTACACTGCTTATGGTCTTTTCGTCCTGCGCACAATCGGCATTATCCTTGTTTACATAGCGACCATGGGCAAGGAACTTGATGTCATTCCACCAGTCCAGCTCAAATTTTCTTGAAGCCGTATATTGGAAGGTCAGAGGGGCAGGGCAGGGAGTCGAGTCCTTTTTCAGCTGCTTATTCAGGAGTGATATTAAGGACTCTGCCTTGTCAGGTGAACTTGCTCTTATAAGAAGAGATTTCTCCCATTCGGACAAGCTTTCGCCCTTCTGTACCCTGATGATTGCCCGTGCAGTTGCTTCCGGAATATTGATCTTTCTTGAAATGTCCAGCAGATTATAAAGATTTAAAGCTGTCTGATGTCTGAAGTGGTCATGCTGACTGTTGAAATCTCTCAATGCGCTCAGCATTTCAGATCGTTTCTGGAATTCGGCTCTGAACTGCTGCACTTCCTGTCCGTTCACGTATGCCGAGAAGTAGCCTTCCGGCCCGTTCAAAAATTCCGGATTCTCATTCTTCAGAAAAGCCGCGAAGGGAATCGTCATATATATATCGTAAAGTCCTGTCTTCATTGGAGGAAAAAAGAAACGGTAGCCGAAAAGACCGCCGCCAAGAATCTGTTTTTCAGCCTTCTTGAGACTGTGTGAATCGGCTTGAGGGCCATTGAGAAGAAGACTATAATTATGATCCCAAATCTGGCAGTTCCGTGCCATCGGTTTGTCATAAAGCCCAAGACTTCCTATTTCAGAACTGAAAAGTACATTGATCAGTTTATTCAGTTTCTGAGCGGAGGCCAGTTCATCGTCATGTCTGTGAACTTTGTTAAAGCGATGAGTCCTGTGATAGTGAGCTTCAAGCAATTCTTTCCTGATTTCGTTGACATCAATATCCGGATGATCTTCGTGGAACCAACCTGACTGCGGCACTCTGAAGCCGCCCGGAGCACATTTTCTTGCTACCAGTCGCTGAAGAGGAATCTGCATTCCCATCGGAAGCTCGTCCGCAAGCTTTTTGTAGGAAGGCATACCATAGAAGACAAGGCTTCCGGGGAAGGGGAGCAATGCCAGTTTTCCATCCAGATAACGGTTTCTGATTTTTTCCGGCAGTTCTTTAAACGCCTTGAAGGTCAGGAGATACTTCAAGTCATCGATTTGGCTGCCTTGACTATCAATCTGAAAAGGTTCCGCCCATTTATCTACATCAATGCCGCATGTCTCATCATGAAGCACGCCGAATCCTGCGGCTTTTAATGAACACTCATCCACAATATTTTCACTATAAACCATGTTCAAGATTGCTTTGATGAATTCAAATGAACTTATGCCGCTTCCAAAGGATTTCCAGAAATCATATTCAGGCGCCTTGACTCCCCCGCCGAAGAATGTCCATCGGACTCGACCTTTATCATCCTGAGTTCTGGATATCATAAGCGGCAGAAAAATAAGGTATTTTTCATGTGGAAGATTTATAAGCTCGTGACTCCAATAAGGATTTCCCTTAATGTTTTTTTCTCCGTGCCCTAGAATATGCCAGTCGTTCTTCCCCTGTGCCAGATTCAGAACATGCTTAAAAATCTGCTCGCCGCAGTGCCTGAGTCCGGGATTTATTTCCAAT
>JAKJHH010000030.1 GCA_022703965.1 Verrucomicrobiota bacterium | reverse complement strand
GCGACTCTCGGCGCGAGGGAGCGTCCTACAGTGGTTCCGCCGACGAGCACGATGGCAGGTTTCCTCTTTTCGATGAAATCGGAAAACGCTTCGGTATACGGTTCGACTCTGAAGTGCTCAAGTGAATGGTCGTCGTAAACGAAGACTTCATCGAGTCCGAAGGAGAGAAGTTTTTCGGCTGCCTTCTTTATTCCGCTGCCGATGAAGAGGCAGTAAACAGGTTCATTTTTCTTTTTGGCCAGTTCGGAAGCCTTGCCGAGAAGTTCGAGCGTGACAGGATGTATCACGCCTTCTTCGTGCTCGACGTAAACTGTGATGCCTTTCCAGTCAGCCGTGTTGATGTTTTCCGCATCTTTGCTTTCCTGAAGCACAAAAGCACCGGAAGGGCCTTTTTTGATGCAGATTTTACACATTTTACAGGCGGCATTGATGGATAGTCTGCCGCTGTTGAGTTCAATTGCGTTGAAAGGACAGAGCTTCATAGCGGCCTGAAGGTCGCTTATCTTATCCTGATGTATGATTATTTCAGCCATGACGGATTAACTCCCCTGCTGGAGGAACTTGCGTTCCTTTAAAAGTTCAAATGCTTTTGCGGCGTTTTCGAGTCCGGAAAATTCCCAGACTTCGCGTTCATTGCGTGATTCGGGTGGGAATATGCGGGCGACCTGCGTCGGCGAACCGTTGAGTCCGTAGCGTGTCGGAGTCTTGTCCGGCAGATCGTCGAGGCCGAGTCTTTTAATTTCCCTTGCGCTTGTGAGTTTTTTGCGCTTGAAGGAAGGAAGTCTGGGCTCGAAAATTCCTTTTTCCACCGCGATCAGGCAGGGGAGAGCGATTTTGATGTCCTGAACATGCTGAGGCAGGTCTGTTGAGCAGGAGAGAGCTTCCTTGTTGAAGGATTTAATTTTCAGCACATTGCAGACGTGCGGAATATTCAGGAACTCGGCGAGTTCGGCACCGACCTGAGCGGTATCGCCGTCGGTTGTCTGCTTGCCGCAGATTATGAGGTCGAAAGGGCCGCATTTAAGGAGTCCCTGAGCGAGAGTCCAGCTGGTTGCGAGAACGTCTGAGCCGGCGAAACGGCGGTCGGAAAGAATCACGCCTTCGTCCGCGCCCATCATAAAGGCTTCGCGTATGATTTCCTCAGCTTGAGGCGGCCCCATTGTGATGGCTGTTACAGTTGTTTCGGGATCTCCGCAGATGTCTTTGAGCTGCATTGCGGCTTCGAGCGCGTAAAGGTCGAAGGGATTCATCTTGGAATCCACGCCGTCGCGCTTGAGTACTCCGGTCTTGGGGTCGACTTCGACCTTCGAGGTGCCGGGAACCTGTTTGATACAGACAGCTATTTTCATATATTCTCCGTGGAATTAAATTTTTTCCGCACAGACAGCCACTCCGTCGGGAATGACGGCAAGAGAGGCGTCCGCGCCCTTGATCCTGAATGCTTCGGCAAGCGCATCCTCAAGACTTGGGGCGTATTTCATATGCATGTCGGTGATTATTTTCGACGCCGATTTGTCGCAGACCATTATGACTGTGAAGGACTTCAGTATTCTTGCGAGAATCTGAGCTTCCCACTGGTCGGCAACGGTTTCGTCCTGAGGAACTTTTTCGATTTCAGCGAGCAGTTCAGCCGGACTCGGAGTTTTGGCGAGAAGATCGTAAAAGGATTCTCCGCCATGTCCGTCCGAGCATGAGGCGACCATTATGATTACTCCGTTTTTACGGCAGACGGCTTCGGCGGCACTCATGCCTTTGACTGCCTGATACATATTCTGGTCAAGCGGGAAGCCTCCATTGCTGCTTATGACGATGTCCGATTCAGGGACTTTTATGCCGCAGAGATCCTTCAGGAAATTGCATCCGGCATAATGAGCGTCGGTGCAGTGTCCGGCGAAGGCGTTTATGACTTCCTTTTCGGCATTGATGATGACGTTGATGATGAACTTGAGTTTCGCTTTTTCGGCAGCCCAGATCATGTCGCGATGAAGGGGATTGCCTTCAAGGATTCCCGCTCTGGCGTATGGGCTTGAGATGAATTTCGCGCAGTGATTTCCCATAACGGTTTTTTCGCTGGCTATGCCTGGAAGCACGCTCTTGCGTCCGCCCGAGAATCCGGCGAAGAAGTGAGGCTCTATAAAGCCTTCCGAAACGAGCAGAGACGCTTCGGCGGCGACGCGGTTTATTTTAAGTTCAGCGCCGGAGGGAAGTATGCCGAGCGAGAGCATATTTTCGTCGTCGCGGCAGTCGTGTATGACGATTTTTTCGTTCTTTACTATTTCCGCTCCAAATTTGCCTGTCAGCTCTTCAATCGTAGTTTCGCGATGACATCCCGTTGCGATTAGAATTGTGATTTTTATGGACGGATTTTTAAGTCTGAGACGTTTCAGGAGTTCCGGAAATATCACTTTGCTCGGAACCGGACGCGTATGATCGCTGGCGATGATTACGGCATCCTTGACGGTCTCGGCAAGATCTTCCAGCTTAGGAGAATTGACCGGATTGTCAAAGGCTCTTTTTACGAGTTCTTTTCCGTCCGCTTCAGCTTTATATGAGCTGACGCCCGACTCGAATACGCCGCGAAGATTCTTCTCCGGCATTCCGGCGGAAATATGTCCCTTTCCGAAAGGGATTGAAACAGAGATTTTTTTCATCATAAATGAATCCGTTATTGGCATGGTGGTACTACCACTTTTTATATTCTATCACAGATACTCTTTCTTGTCAACAGCATCAGACATACTTATTAGTTCTGAAATCCGCAAAATCCAACGGAAAGCCGTAAGCAAGCCAAGCCACGGCACAAGGGTAAACCACGAAGCACCTACGCTTTTTAAAGCTTGCATAGCATAATAATACACAGAGCCCTCTTGACAATAAAAATTGAGAGTACATCTTAATAGACATGAAACGAATGAGCAACAGTTTTTTTAGAAATACCAGAGCTGCACGCCACTATCACTCGGAGAATGGTTAGTCCTTGCCGTTTCCGACATCTTCGTTATTTTTCGTTTTCCACACTCAGATTCAATAATTTTTCACAGTCTGATTCTGTCCGGAATACGAAAACAGAATTTTTATTTATTCACAATTCTTTTAAGGACAACTTATTATGTCTAAAAAAATCATTTTCATGCCGCATGGCAATATTCAGTATTCGCAGCTTGATCCCGCACGTCGCGGCTGGGTTATCAAAAACTCCTATGAGAAACTTTTCGACCTCGTTCAGGAAGGCGGCTACAAGATAGCTTTTGAAGGTTCGGGCAAGACTCTCGAAGACATCCACAATCTTGCTCCTGAAGTCATGAAGAAGCTCAAGAAGCTTGTTCAGGAAAAGCTTGTCGAGCCTGTCGCTTCTCCCTTCATTCACATCATGCTCACAAACATTGATCCTGAGATCGGCCTTCACACTCTCAAGCACGGTCTCGATGCCTGGGAAAAATACACAGGCGTACGTCCTGAAACAGGCTGGAATCCCGAGTGCGGATGGGCTTCATTCCTCCCCGAAATCTATAAGGAAGCCGGATACAAGAACCTTGTCATGGACTCCGACTCCTTCATGCTTTCATTCAATGATATCCGCGAAGCCACAGGACTCAAGTACGACGTCCGCGGCCACAGCAACAAGAATCACCTCTTCAAGATCGAAGAGTACATCAAGGACAAGCCGGAATACCTCAAGTTCCTCACCAATCCTTCAGTAGCTCCGAACGGACTCAAGATGGTATTCCGCTCAGACTGCATGGCTAACCCGATGCTCTGGTATCTCATGGGCGCAACGGAAGGCATGAGAAAAGAGCCCGTCAACCTCGGCGAAATCAAAACCATGCTTTCAAACTGGAAGGACAGAATCGAAAAGACCGGTTCCTTTATCATGCCCTATGCTGAAGATGCCGAATACATCGGAACCTCTGCTTACTTCTACGTCAAACAGTTCAATCAGGCGCGTTTCTTCGAGCCGGAACCCGAAAGCGTTACACGCTTCAAACAGCTTCTTGACACTGCCAAGGAACTCGGCTACGAGCTTTCAACACCTTCGGAAGTCATTGCCGAATCCAAGACACTGATTCCGAACGAACTCATTGAGAAGATCGAAAACGGCGTCGCATGGCACGGCGGTACAGCCAAGGCATGGGCAAATACTGAATACTCACGTATCATGGATCCCGTCTGCCGTTCAATTCTCGACGGTCTCAGAGCTGTCCGTGCTCAGCTTGGACAGAGCTCAACCAAGATGAACAGCGACCTTGAAAACGCAATGCTGAAGCTGACTTCAGCGTACGTATCCGACTCCCGTTGGCCCCCGGCCCCGACATCTCCCGGACGTTTCAACGTCAGAGAATCACTGGACGACATGTTTGCCGCCAATGAATTCCTGCGTCAGGCAATGGTAAACGCCGGTATTGCCGACAAGAAGAGCCTCTATTCTCCCGATCTCATGAAATCCCAGATCGTGGCTATTGAAGACGAGCTCATGGGCCGTAAGTACTTCGGCGAAAAATAATCGTCGGATAAGACTTATCCAACTCTAAGCGTTCAGCGCAGTTTTACGCGCTGAACGCTTTCTTTTTTTTCCCCCTCCAGTCACATAATTCCTTGTTAAGTCACAATTTTCTCGTTGCCGACATGACTTTGTACGTATAAAATATTTATAAAGAAAAAATCAACGATCAAAAAAATACCCATATGATCGACTGGAAGGAAAATTAATGAGTCCATATGCTGACAGTCTCTCCGACGGACAGCGGAGGCAGTTCCGTACTTACGCTTACGCTTCGACCTGGCTCGGATGCTTTTCGGATGTGATGCTTGAGAACTCGGCTATTATCCTGCTTTTTCTCGCAATGCTGGAAGCAAGCAACACACTCATAATGCTATCGACTGGTCTTGCCGGAATAATGTCGATGTTCCTTCTTATTCCGGCCTCGGGAATAGTGGACAGGATCGGCCCTAAACGCGTCATACTCATATCCTCCGGCATAGGAAGTTTTGCATATCTTCTGATGGCGTTCGCTCCTTTCATGGGCAAGAGTCCGGCGCCATATATAGTATGTCTGGGCTGTCTGATTTTCGGGATTTCGCAACCGCTCTGCACGGCGGCATGGAATCCTATAATCGGAAGCATATTGAAGCCTTCCGAACGTGCGGACTTCTTCGGCTTTCTGCGTTTCAGTTACTATATTCTGACAGGAACGATATTCTGTCTGCTGGGGTTTTTGATGGGGGAAAAGCCTCCGCTATGGCTTCTGCAGACAGCAATCTGCATCACAGGAATTCTGGCGCTTGGACGTTATTTTTTCATAGCGAAAATCGTTCTTCCCGCTCATGAAAGAAAAGCTTACGATATAAGGAAGACTCTCAGAATTTCAGTAAAGAACGGACTTTTGGTCGGCTTTGCTGTTTATGTCTGTTTTCTGAGCCTCGCCTTTTCCGCGATTATGCCGCTGACCTTGATTTACCTCAAAAACGGCTTGCATTACGGGGACAATATAATTCAGATACTCTCGTCGTCGGCTATCGGTGGAAGCATCTGCGGATTCTTTCTTTACGGCAGAATAGTCCGGCTGCTTGGAATAAGAAATCTGCAAATTGCGATTCATTTCGCGTATATACTTATTCCGCTCGGATTGTTTTTCTGCGGAGAAAATCTGCCTCACGTTTCGCTGTTAATCGGAATCATCATGTTCTCCGGCAACTTTGCCTTTGCCTGTTTTGTCACCGCATTTTCACAGGAAAGCTTTGCGCTGGCGCGTCCCGGCAACATCACAATGGACAACGCCTTCAGTCAGACATATCAGATGATCGGAACAGCCTGCGGCCGCACAATGGCATCTTTACTCCTCGGCAACGGAGTTCTCGCGGCAAGCTGGAAGTATTGGGATTGTCCGGTAACAAATTTCCAGACAATTTTCCTGCTTTGTTCAGGCTTCGCCATGTTCTGTCTGATTCTAATATTCTGCATTCCCAGCGTCTCGCCGGAACGCGAAGATCATTATAATCCATAATAATTTCACATAAAGGTTAGCTGCATGAAACTGAATGTCGGAGAAGAACACGTAATAGTCAGAGGAATCCGTCCCGAACAACAGCACTGGGGTGCCTATCAGTTCCCGAGGCCATACAATCTCGGAGACCGTCTTCTTGTCGCCGTACATGTAACACACGACGACATCAAGTCTTTCGGAGAGACAAACCGCTGGTTCGAGAGTCGCGACAAAGGCGTAAGCTGGAAGGAAGTCGATGCCTCGGTATCGACTCAGTGCGGACTGCTTCTTCAGAACGGAGACCGCATCTATTTTCCTATGGAATCCGGCATAAAACTGGACAACTACAAAATGCCCTCACAACAGCTCTATACTCCTGGCTATGACTTTTCCAGAAAGGCTGAGGAAGGAACACTGCCCATTCCGGACGGCATGACTTACTGGATGGGCGGCACGACAATAAGAGCCTATAACGCCGACAGACTGCCAGAGAGTCTTTCCAAGAAAGAGTGGCTGGCAAAAAGAATTCCGGCAGGACAGACGGAAGCTGTCACAGAATATGTGAAAGTAGACTGGCCGTATCTGACAAGAGTCGTCCATTCATACGGAAACGGTGAGAATATTCTGAAACCGATATTCCCGCGTGGAAATCCCAAGATCGGCCCCGACGGCGCAATCTGGGTCAGCGCCTTTTCCGGAGAAGGCCACATCAACCCGGCAAACGGACAGTACAGTCCTTACTACTCCGCGGAACTTTTCCGTTCGGACGACTTCGGACACAGTTTCAAACAGCGCGCGCACATGGAATACGAGGCGGACGGACACGAATATCCCTATCAGAGCGGAGGCTACAGCGACAGCGATTTTGAGTTTATGCCCGACGGCTCAATTGTCTGGTTCTTCAGAACCGCATGGTACGCTTACACTGGCAGAGAATGGGATCCGATGTACATGTCTCGCTCGACGGACAACGGTTATACATGGTCGAAACCGGTCAAGTTTGCGGATGTCGGAATACTGCCGCGTCTCTGCAAACTCGAATGCGGTACGACGCTCCTCTGTTACGCCAGACCCGGCATGTTCATCAGCGCCACGACAAACGAGAGCGGAACGGAGTGGACCGAACCGATAACCCTCATGACTCCCGGAGACAGAAGCCATCTGGCAAACATAAAGATTGAAAATCCAAGTTTCCATGACTGGGACGGAGCCTGCAACAACCCGGAACTTATTCCTCTGGATGAAAGAAGCGCCCTCTTCGTCTACAGCGACTTCTATTATCCCGATGAGGACGGAGTAAAACGCAAAACAATCCTTTGCAGAAAAATCACTGTCGAGAAAGAATAGGCGTGATGCCTGCTTATTTGCCGGATGACTGGCGAGCCTGCATCATGTCACGCATGAATTGAGTACGCTGGGCGCGTTCAACAGGAGATTCCTTCTCAAGCCTGTTTCTGATTTTGTCGGAAGAAGGAGGGTTTCTCGGGCCGGCACCTTGACCACCCTGGCCGCCCTGATTACCGCCGCGGCCTTCGCCGGGAGGAGCATCCGGAGGTCTGTCCTGTCCGCTCTTGCGTCTGGCTTCCATTTCCTCCATCATCTTTTTGAGGTATTCCTGACGCTGATCCGGAGGGAGTTTAAAGTACTCCTGCATTCTTTTTTTCATGGGATCATTGCCGCTGCGGACGTTTTCGCGGAATTTTTCTTTTTCCTCATCGGAAAGACCGTCCATGGCATTTTTGCCTCGCATGAGCTCTCTGCCGGAGTTTAGGTACTGAGTTCTCTCCTTGCCTGAAAGAGCTGCGAAATCGTCTGAAGCAATGTACTTTGCAATTTCCTGAGGAGTCTGAGACTTCGGATCCGGAGCCGGTTTATGTCTCATGAACAACAGAGTGGCGGAAACGCCGACAAGAGCCACAAGAACCGAAACAAGAATGATGCGTGATTTTTTCTTCATATTCAAAGTCCTCTTAAATTCACTTAAAGTCGCCTACATGCCAGTCGGCAAAAAGGAAGTTTGCGGCACCGAGAGCACCAGCCTTTCCATGGAAAGGCTGAAAATCCATCATAACCCACATCATTGCGGGATTTCTGGCGGCGAAACCGTCCTTGAGACGGCGTCCTCCGAGCATGCTGTGATATTCATAGCTTGAGCCTTCAGACTCAAAGAAGCTTTTTCCGTTATTGATGGAAACCTCTATTTCATTGTCATCGCTGTCATAGGAGGTATAAGTATTTCCGCCGCGATCGGCATGGCATTTGTAGACATTTTTATTTGTAATCTTGTCGGCAAAGACATCGACGATTCGCGGATCGGTGTTGAGGTTGAGAGAAGGCATTTCAGCGGCAATAGGCATATAATCGCCGTTCTCCTGTATATAAACCTGAAAAGCTGTCCCGATCTGTTTGAGATTGTTCTTGCAGTAAGTGCTCCATGCCATGCCGCGGGCTTTCTGAAGAGCAGGCATCATCAATCCTGCGAGAAGACCGATTATGGCAATTACTATCAAAAGTTCGACTAAAGTGAATCTCTGTCTTATCATAAGCGACTCCATGAAATATATCAATTCAACGTCTCTAAATATTAATTTATTGCAGAAGAATAAAATAAATATTTTTTTATTCAGGAGTCGAAAAAAAGAGGGAAAATGTTACGGGGTCTAAAAGATTTGAATGAAAATCATGGTTTCCTGAGCGCGGCTTCGCGCTTGCGGCGGGCATCTTCCTCTTCCAGACGAAGAATTTCACGTTCTATTATAAACGCCTTTTCAGTAAGAGGATAGAGATTCAGATATCGCATGCAACTGCGCTTTGAGTGACGGATTACCGTTACCGGCCTTGGAATGCTTGTAACTGTTGTCTCAAAAACAGAGCCGAGAGTCATTTCCACGCCTTTTTCCATTCTGGATCTGGCGTTTATCATCGGATTGCCTTTTTCTTCCATCTCCTTGGCGAGCGCATCAATCTTTGTCTTGAGATCGTCCTGAATGGGAATGAGTTCAGCCATGCGCTTGGCCTGCTCCCTGACAATATCCCTGTCCTTCGGGGAAAGAGCCAGAAGCGCCTTAGGATTCTTGACGATCGGATCAAGCCGCTTGGTAAGGCGTTCCAATTCCTCCTTTATAGGCGCAATCTGAGTCTGAAGTCGTTGCATTTTTTCTTCTATAACATAGCATACTCCGGCGATCAGCTGAGTCTTAGTGCCGATTTCGGCACCGATGGTTTTTGCCTCAATACCTGAGAGAGCCTTGCAGTATCCGCCTACAATCGAACCGAGATCTACGCTCACGGAACCGCTGCACTTGACATTGCAGCTGACTATTTCATTTTTCACCTTTATATTTCCGCGACATTCCACATCGGAGTCATTGATATATTTGCTGGTAAGAGAGCCGCCGCAATATACTTTTGAACTTGTTATTCCACCGATTTCCATGTTTTCGCCGGAATAGAGCTCACAGGAAGCTGCATTTCCAAAAACCTTCAAAAGCTTGCCTGCCTTGACATTAAAACCGGGTTTCACGTCTCCGGATATCCTTACTGTTCCGATAAAATCAATATGTCCGGTAGACATATCGACATCGCCTTTGACAGCGTATTCGTCGGTTATAAATAGCATGTTATTTTCAAACACAACCCGGCCTGCCGCAGTCGCCATATAAAAAGGCCCCTTCTGCGGATCGGTCATGAGATGAATACCATCGCCGGACTTAGGCTTTTCCTGCATCGGAAGTCCCTGAAGATGAGGAATAATTTCCCCGGTAACGGCGCGTCCGGGTTTGCCGTTTTCAGCAGGTCTTATGTATGCAACGACATCACGGGGAACAACGTTATCAAAAAGTCTGAGGTGATAATAATCTATATTTCCGGCTTCATCTTTGACATAGCGCGGTTTGTCGGTTACCGGAAGTTTTACGAAATCAAGACGTTCATCCAAGCCTTTTGTAGGAGGAACACCGGTCATCAAAGTAACATCCAGCTGCGCTTCGCCTCCGCAGGCTTTGGCGCAGAAAACTTTCAATGCTTCTTCATCGATTGTACCGGAAAGATTCAGCTTCTCAAAGAGAGCCTTCATTGACTCGGGACTCACAATATCGCCCTTTGTCGACGGCTGTATGAAAGCGGCAAGCTCTACTCCGCGATGATGAGATTCCAATCTGAGCTTGTAAGATGTCCCCGCCTCATCATACAAGACCTTTACGTCGGTCTTTGTTTCCAACCTGTCCATTACAGAAAGCCCCCTTCATATATTCCTGATAAAAATATTTTATCTCATGGAATCTAAAAAACAATAGACCGACATCGTAAAATTGTGATTATCATAAGCTTTTAACAAAAAAACACTGTAGAGCTGATTCCAAAAGTACTTTTCACAGATTTTTAATGAGTTTTTACGAGGATTTTGCTGTTTTTTGCGAGTTCTGGCGTAGCAGCGCTACGTCAAACGAGCAAAGGGTAGCAAAAATACCGGAAAAAACATTAAAAGTCCGAAATACTTTTGAAATTAGCTCTCTGTAACAATCAGTTTTTAAGAGCCGCAATCAGTTCAGGAAGCTTGATCCTTCCCTCATAGAGAGATTTGCCGAGTATGGCTCCTTCCAGATTTTTCTTGTTCAGATAAGTCAGTTTCAAGACATCTTCCTGAGAAGAAATTCCGCCGGAAGCAATGATGTTACAGGACGGGATTATTTCGCAAAGTGTGGATATTGAAGCGTAATTAGGTCCGCTGAGCATTCCGTCAGTAGCAATATCTGTATAAATAATTCTGACAACGCCCTTTGCCGCGAATGAAGCAGCAAGCTCCATTGCGTCGTGATCAGTAGACTCCAGCCATCCTTTGACTGCAACTTTGCCGTTTCTGGCATCAATGCCAAGAACAACTTTTTCGGCACCGAACTTGTCTATCATGCGGCTGACTATCGTGCTGTCCTGACATGCGATAGTGCCGAGAATCACGCGGCTGATTCCTATGGAAAAGAGTTTTACTGCATCTTCAACAGTACGCACTCCGCCGCCGATTTCACATGGTACGGACACCTTTGAACAGATATCACGGACAGCTTCCAGATTTACAGGATGTCCGGCTCGGGCTCCGTCAAGATCCACAAGATGAATGTATTCGGCTCCGCCTTTTTCCCATTCAAGTGCCTGAGCGGCCGGAGAATCCGCATAAATCGTCTCTTTGGAGTAATCGCCCTGAAGCAGACGTACACATTTGCCGTCTCTTATATCTATCGCCGGAAGAATTATCATTTAGATGTCCTGAGAATTTATATTGTTATTTGATTGAACGGATTATGGATGCCAGTTCAGCAGCCATCTCCGAGGGCGAACCTGAAAGTCTGCGCTGCTGTCTGGATGACTTCGGAATCATTGTCTTTGCAACCCTTGTCGGAGAACCTTTCAGCCCGCTTGAGCCATCCGGCATTCCAAGCTCGGCAAAATTCATTTTCCTTACGCCCTTCTTGTAATATTCCAGACGTCCTTCCAGACTTCCGAAACGCGGCTCGGCGGCTTCCTTGAGAACCATCAGAACGGCGGGGAGTGCAATTTCGACGATGTCACTGCCCTCCTCAAAAAGTCTGGAGACTTTTAATGATGAATCATTTGCAGACTCGGGCATAAACACATTATTGACGCTGGATGCCTGAGGAAGTCCAAGATGAGCGGCTGTTTCGGGGCCGACTTGAGCGGTATCTCCGTCAATGGCCTGTTTTCCGAAAAGTATGAGATCGTAAGGGCCTGTTTGTTCAAGAGTTTTAGCAAGCACCAGTGAAGTTGCCCAGGTATCGCCTCCGGCGAATTTGGCATCGGAAAGCAGAATGCCGTCATCGGCTCCTGCCGCTATGGCTCTGGCTAGCACCTCTTCTGCTCTAGGGGGCCCCATTGTTATCGCGGTGACTGTTCCACCGCATTTCTCTTTGAGTTTGACGGCGATTTCAAGTGGAAACTCGTCGAGGGGATTTATCATAACCCCCACCGAGGCACGGACAAGCGTATGAGTAACGGGATCAAGAGACACCGCACCGCTGTCAGGAACCTGCTTTATACAGACCGCAATTTTCAAAAGGCCTTCCTTTCAGTTTCTGGGAGGAAAGTCAAAGTGATGCTGGAAAAGTTCCGCCATGCGCTCACATGCCGCCTTTTCCTGAGGTCCTGTCGCCTTGATCGTAACCGTATCCCCGCACTGGAGTCCCAGAGAGAGAAGCCCCAATATGCTTGAAAGATCTACAGTTCCGCTTGCCGCGGAAATTTCAAACTCATTGCCTTTGAATTCCTCGGCAGCGTTTATTATCACACTGGAAGGACGGCAATGAATGCCCGCGCTATTCAGGATTTTTACTGTTTTTTCAATCATTTTTAGAATCCGCTGAAGAATTTATATAAACAAGTAATAATATACCTTGAAGAATCTTTTTGTAAAGGAAAACTCTCAAATATGCCTGATATGCGTACAATCGGCTCCGATGCCGTCAGAAAAACTCTTATCCTGCTGCTGGCAGGTATGATATGCCGCATCATCTATCTCATACAGTTTTCCGAATCCCCGGTTTTTTCATGGCCTACAGGCACAGATGTCGAAGAATACTATGACTGGGCAAGGCGAATACTTGCCGGAGAATTCCTCTGGCACGAAGTTCACATACACGCTCCCCTTTATCCGTATTTTCTGGCATTCCTATTATTCTTCAGCCATTTCGACTACATGATCGCCAGACTTCTTCAGGAATCCATCGGACTTGCGGCCTTCATTCCGCTCTTCTTTTCTCTTTCTAAAATTTCGGAGGGACAATGCGGCAGTTCATTCATCAAATGGGGCTTCATTGCACTCTGCTCCGCATATCCGCCGCTGATATACTATCAGGCTGAGTTCGTCAGCGAGGCTCTAATGCTCCCTCTTCTCTGCATAGTGCTTTTCATGCTGTACAGAGCAGAGGAAGACATACAGGACTTCCAGCGCTCATTCACATATTCCAAAGCCTTTACCTTCGCCGGAGCAGGATTCCTCTGCGGTCTGGCTTCCATATGTCACCCGCTTTCTGTGTTCTTTTCCTTTGCCGAATTCGTATACCTCTCATGCCGCGGACTTTCACGCAAAGAGCGAATGAGCATGAAATACGCATGGTCTGCCGTGATCTTCGCTGTTTCAGCTGCAATTCTGCCTCTTGCTGTTTCGGCTTACAACAGCTATCAGAGCGGCGGCCTGGTGTTCATACAGAAAAACAGCGGATTCAACTTCTGGCTCGGCAACAACCGGGATTCAACAGGCGGATGCTATCTCAGGCCGGGACCGGAGTGGGAATCAGTACATCGAAGTGCCGAGGCCGCTGCCGCCAAAGAGGAAATATCGAAAGACCTTTATTTCCTGAAAGACAGTTGCTCATATATCATTCACAATCCGCTCGGAGAAATCGGCAAGCTCATCGAAAAAGCCGTCATGACCGTCAATTTCCGGGAACTCCCCTCAGGCGATGTCTTCAACATAACATACTACACTCCATTCATGCGTAACTACGGACTGACCGGACTACTTTTCGTCTTCGCCCTCTGCGGCCTGACAGCCGTATTCCTGCGTGGCAATCGTGAAGATCTTTTCAAATACCGTCACTTTATCATTCTCATAATTGTCTTCTGGATTCTACAAATCATTTTCGTCACATCCGGACGCTACCGTCTGGCTATGTATCCCGGACTCTTTGTCATGGCTCTTTACGGAGCCAAGGAACTCTACTTCAACCTAAAAAACAGCGCCGTCATGTTTAAGCTTCTTCCCGTCTTCTTCATCGCCTGCGCAATCGTATTCATCCCCTCCCCCAGACGAGACATGAAAATGCAGGAGGCCGAAGCTTCTCTGGTTTTTGCCGAAGCATATATCAAAGCAGGAAATTACAAAGCCGCTCTACCTGAAATCGAATCAGCCCTCAAATTTTACAAAAACTGGGGACGTCCCTACGAGATGCTAGGCAATATTCATGCAAAAAGCGGTGATTATAAAACTGCCATGGACTGCTATAGAAAAGGCATGGAAGCCGACCCCTACACTTGGAACAGTCCTATGAACCTCGCAATCGAATATGACCGTATCGGACAGAAAAAAGAAGCGGAAAAATTCTTCGATCTTGCAATGAAAATAGCAGGTCCTAAAGAATCTCTCCTTCTTTATAATATCGCCGATTTCCAATACAAAAACGGAAATATTTCACAGGCCTTGGAGAATCTGAACAGCGCTCTGTACCTCAAGCCCTACAGCTCCGAAGCCTTAAACCTTAAAGGCGTGATAAAACTCAAAATGAAGGAATATCCCGAAGCCGCAATGCTCTTCCGCAAAGCCCTGGTTTTCGAGCCTCCAAATCCGGAAGGGGTCAAGATAAACCTCGCTGTCGCCGAAGCTCTTTCAGGACACGAAGCAGATGCCAGAAGAATTGTCGAAGACATTCTCAAAAACAACCCCGATTCCGCACCTGCGAAAGCCATGCTTCAAAAGCTCCGATAAAACTCCGAGCAGCAAAGCCCATAGAACGATTCTTGCGTAATGCATCAGTTTAGTTTTCTAGCTACAACGCGACATAGCCGCAAGCAAAGAAGGTCTGTGGACCTTCCCCAAAAACTGCGCTTCAACTTCGCTCAGCGCACGGGAAGAATCTGAAAGCGGGTAGCAACGGCAGCTTAAGCGCTAGCTATTAGTATTGAGAAATGTATTTCTTCCAATCCGTTACTCCGTATTTTGTGAGTATTTTGGCGAGCTCACCGGACTTTCTGAGCTCCTGAATGCCCTTGGAAAGCATGTCCGCATACTTTGCTGAATTCGGACCAGCTTTTGAGAAGGCTATATATATAACCTGTTCATAGCCCGTTTTTCCGGCCTCAACGAATTCGGATTCCGGAATTCCCAGCTCCTTGACTTTCCAGGTGAAGACCTGAGGAACTTCAATCACGGTGTCTACGCGTCCGGCCTGAAGCTTCTTGATGTTTTTGATGAGAGCATCTTCACCTGTGGCTGACTGAACGGCAGGTCGGCTATGTACTTATCGATATCGGGAGCATAGGTGTATTCTGCTATGCAGGCGAGCTTGACTGATTTCAGGGATTCCGGGCCGCTGTATGTCCAGGAATTTCCTTTTTTAACGTAGAAGCTGTTCTGGTTTCTGCCTATTTCCTCGGAAGGGAAAACAGCATTAGGAGCGTCTTCCTTAGCGGCTCCTATTACGGCATTTGTCTTGCCGCTTTCAAGTTCCTGAAGCGATCTTGTCCATGGGGTTACCTGATAGTCGATTTTATATCCCTGCTTTTCAAAGACTGACTTGAGAATTTCCACAGCGTAGCCAGGCATTTCCGCCTTGGGATCGCCGTTGAATGGATTCCATATGTCGGATTTTATGGTGATAACTGTCTGTGCACTCAGAACCGGCATTGCGGCGACTGCCAGAATTGCGATGAAACTGCTAATAAAGCCCTTCATTAGAAAATCTCCCCTATTGTGTTGTTCTGAAGCTAATCTAGTATCCGCCTTGAAAATGTCCAGTTATTTGCTGTCAATTTTGTATGAGTCGTTGTAGCGCCAAGGACAGCGGCGGCAGAAGGGGTTCTTTCCAGCTTCGACTTCCTGCCTGAATATTTTCAGGAGTTCCGACTGCATTATTTCCTCGAAAGAGTCCTTGCTTATATTGCCGTATTTTATGTCGTCGTAGTCGATACAGCTGTAAACATCGCCTTCCGCTGATACGCTGATGTGCCGGAATGGAGACTGGCAGTGTCCGGCGCTGTTGAAGAGGGGTTTTACTCCGTCCTTGCTGAAATACCATTCATGTATGTTTTCAGGATTGAGCTCAAGCGGATAAAGTACTGTATCGACAGGGTATATTTTGTTTTTTATATTTTCCTGAAGGACTTCAATGAGGGCAGGGAGTTCCTTGACGTAATCGCCGGGACTTCCGCTTTTCCATGATGCTGCATGTTCGGCTTTTATTCCGAATTTTTCCAGAGCCCATTTTTCATAACGCTCGGTCAGCTCTGCTTCAGCGTACATAAGATTCTGAATTATCACCCTTTTGACTTCCTCCGGCAGATGGAACGGCAGATAGGTCATGGATTTATAATTCGATGGGGTAATCGTGAAAAGTGCGGATACAAAAACTTTATCGGTATCAAGGAGTTTCAGATTTCTCTCTACTGTTTTGAACAGTCCCTGATGATTGCGGTAAAAGTCGTGATCCTTTTCCGGGCCGTCTATCGATATGTACACGGTGCTGATGTATTTATTGATGCTTTCCGCGTGTTCGTCAAGTATGGTTCCATTTGTGACGATTGCCGAAGTGAAGCCCGCTTTGAACGCATGTTCCGCTATTCTGTCGAATTCCGGATGCAGCAATGGCTCGCCGCCCCAGAGAATGAGCTGAGGCAGCTCTTTGTATTGACGTTTTACGCAATAAGTTTTGAGTTCGTCGATGAATTTGATCCAGACTTCTTTGTCCAGATCCACGATTTCTGTTCCCAGACGGAAGCCGTGCTCTCCCCACTGTCCGCAGAAAGGACAGCGGAGATTGCAGTTCGCCGTAAGCTGAAGGTGTATAAGTGCTAAATTTTCTTGCATCAGTAAAATTCTCCTCATACACAATAAGCCTGATTTTTTCTGAAGCAACAGCTTCAGATGCTTTTCTGTACTTTCCTGATGAATTCAAGAGAGCGTTTCAAGCCGTCTTCGATGTCCTCTGTGACTTCGTACTCGATGAGGGCAGGGCCTTTATAGGCCTTCAGCTCAGTGAGAATTGTTTTCCAGTCTACCGGACCTTCTCCACAGGCGGCAGGACGAAGCAGATCTGTGCCTGCGACCGGGGCGAAATCCTTCAGGTGCATATATTCGATCCTGTCCTTAAAGGTCTTGATGAAAGTTTTCTGATCGCTGTAGCCAGCCGCGACCATGTTTGCCGGATCATAATTCATGACAAGACCCGGAGCGGCAAGGAAGATCCGCTTGAGAGATTCGCTGTCTGTAGAGGAACTCGGGATGTGCTTGACTCCCTTGTCAAAGCCCTCGACTGCACCGTGAGTCTCGACTGCCGGAATGACTTTATGCTTCAGTCCGTAGGCAGTGACTTCGGCGAGTGCCTTCAGCATTGTATTAAGTTTGGCCGCGTTCATCTTGTCTAGAGTTGTCCAGCCGCTGAAGATTCTCAGATATCTGATGCCAAGTTTTGAGGCGATATCGATGACCTTTTTGACTTTTGCAATATCAGCTTCAGCTTCTTCCAGACTGTCATAAGTGAAATTGTTGCCTGTGGAGGCGCAATAGAGTTTCACATTCTTTGATGCGAACATCGAACGGACTTTTTCGATTTTATCGCCTGAAGCGTCAAGCTGGAGAAAATCGTTGTCGTGTCCTGCAATGCCGAGCTCAAGCAGTTCGAGCCCCATTTTCGATGTGATCTCAAGCTGCTTTTCAAGCGGAGTTTCTCTGAAACCCCATGATGCGTTTCCTATATTCATAAAATTTCCTTTTCAATGAAAAATCCCTCGTGCAGCGGGCTAAGCCTTGGCTGCACTACATGGGTGCAGGCGTCACGCCTGCTGCCAGTCGAGGAGGATTTTGAAAACTTCTTCTCTTTTCTTTTCGAGATATTCATAGGCTTCAGGAGCCTTTCCGACGGGCCATATTTCGACGGGAAGATGTGATGTGTTGAATGTGCCTTTGCTCATCCAGTCGAGAATGATTTCCTCGCCGCCTGGCTTTCTTGCACATGTCATAGTGATTGTGCAGTTCTTTGTGAACCAGCGGTTGTAGATGTCGAGACTGATGTTCTCGGGATAATCGCCCTGAAGATGAATGTGAGCCGGAGGCGCTTCGTCGACCCAACCGCCGTCTTTGATGAACCTGTAGAGGTCGAAGACCATTTTGGTGTCGCCTGTGCACTCGATAAGTACATCGGCTTTTTTGCCGTTGGTGAGATCGGCGAGATGCTTTTCCTCGTATCCGTCGACAGGAATGACGTGATCGGCGAAGTTCTTTGCGATGGAACGGCGGAATTCGTTTTTCTCAATGCATATGATCTTTGCCTTGGGACAGAGATTGCGGACAATCTGCATCGCGCTTGAGCCGATCATGCCGGAACCTGTAACGACAACATTGAAGCCGGGTTCCAGTTTGATTCTCTCCACTCCCTTAAGGGCGACTGCCGCAAGATGCGAAATTACGGCGTCCTTGTAGGAAAGATTTGCGGGAATATGAGCCGGAGTGTCAGCCGCGCCGCAGGCTGTGACGGAGTCCTTGACAGTGTATTCCGTGCTTCCGCCCCAGGCTGCACAGATATCGCCGTAAGAACGGCACTCGTTGATGACGACGCGGTCGCCGACTTTGAATCCCTTTGATTCAGAGCCGGTGTAAACAACTTCGCCGACACCTTCATATCCCGGAACACAGGGATAGTAGAGTTTTTCCGGCGCCTGTATTCCGCGCCATGTTTTCATGTCGGTTCCGGTGCTGATCGCGCTCATGATGGTCTTTGTCACTATGCTCTCAGGCCTGAGAGGAGTGAGTTTTACATTGCGAACAGAGACCTGGCGCGGCTTTTCGATGACAACTGCTTTTGAAGTGCTGAAATCCATATAAATTTACCTCGTTAGACTTAATCGTATAAGCAAATTATATAACGTGACAGTAGAAAAGTCAATAGGGGAAAATGATGATAGTGGAAATATTCGATCTGAGATATACAAAACTATGATTGGCAGTTATATTTAAAGGAATAACCGGAGAACAGGCAGGGATACATGTACAAGGGGAAAAAAATCGGAGTTGTAGTTCCATGCTACAATGAAGAGACTCAGATAGGCATAGTGATAGGCACGATGCCGGATTTTGTCGACCACATAGTGATAGTCGATGACAACAGCAAAGATAAGACATCGGAAATAGTCGAATCTTATAAAGCAAAACAGCCGGAAGGCCGTATACAGCTGATCAGACACTCTGAAAACAGGGGGGTCGGAGGCGCTATTTCATCCGGCTATATATGGTGTCGCGACAATGGGATTGATGCCGCCGCGGTCATGGCCGGAGATGCTCAGATGGATCCGGCTGATCTGCCCGAACTGCTTGATCCTGTGGTAGAAGGACGCGCTGATTATTCCAAGGGCAACCGTCTTATAACCGGTGACGCCTGGAACAGGATTCCGAAAGTCAGATATTTCGGAAATACAAGTCTTACGCTTATGACAAAAGTCGCGAGCGGTTACTGGCACGTGACGGATTCTCAGACAGGATATACCGTGCTGAACAGACGCGGCCTGAAGATGCTGCCCATTGAGAACATTTACAGAAGTTACGGAATGCCGAATGACTTCCTTGTCACACTGAATATTTACGATATGAGAGTTGTCGATATTCCGATTAATCCGCTTTACGGAGTCGGAGAGAAAAGTAAAATGGTGATATCCAAGACAGTGTTCTCGCTTTTTGCTCTCATGACCAAACTTTTCCTCAAGCGCATGTTCTGGAAGTATATTGTCCGCGACTTCCATCCTCTGATATTCTTTTATATCATGAGTTTTGTGCTGGGGCTGCTGGCTGTGCCTCAGCTTCTGAGACTCTTTTTGCTCTGGTTATGTTTTGGACATATTCCGATTATTTCAGCTTTCGCGGCAGGCGGAACTGTGGTCATGGCGATTCAGTTTCTGCTTTTTGCGATGTGGTTCGATATGGATTACAACAGGGAACTCAATCCGAGACGCTGATTGCGTCAACGTGTCCGGTACAATATGATTTACGCGATGAACGGCTTGTCTGGAAGCGAGCTTAATCTGCTTCAGGAGATGCTTCCTGTTTCGATCAGGGATGCGTCTTTATCCTTTACTGTGAAGCAGAGCGGAAATCTGGCTCTTGCAAGCGCCGCAGACAGCGACGATTCGATATATACTGTTGACAGGCTTTCACTTATCTGTGAATCTTCCACTATCTCGCCGGAGCCTGCGCTCATTGCCGCGGCATACAAAAGTCACGGCAGAGATTTTGCTTCAAAACTGGAAGGACGCTTTTCTGTCTGCATCCATGACGCGGAAAAGGAAGTCCTTTTCCTTGCCCGTTCCAGACCGGCTTCTGCTCCCCTGTATTTTTGCAGAGACAGGACTTCTTTTGCATTTTCCTCTTCGCAGGCTGCTCTGGCTGTGCTGAAAAATCTTTCGCCGGATTCCGCTGCGATAATGAAGTTTCTTGCCTTTGACGGAGCAAATGAAAATCCGATGTCCTTTTTCAGGGACATCAAACTAATTGAGCCCGGAGAGACTCTTGAATTCAATCTGAAAAGCGGAGAACTATCCTGCTTTTCCCTGCCGGAGCAAATCCTGCCGGAAAATTCAGACTCGGAAACTTTGCGCAGGATATTCGAGGATGCCGTCCGTTCTTCCGTGAAGGGGATTGATAATGCAGGAATATTTTTCTCAGGCGGCACGGATTCCCGCGCGGCTCTTTCTGTACTTTCTTCGGAAGATCTTATTCGCAAGCCCCTTTCGACTTTTTCTGTTATATCGGAAAAGAGACGGATAGATGAAACTCGTCTGATAAATGAAGCGGTCAAACTTGGCGGATACCGTCAATTTTCTCTTTCCATAAAACCTGAAGAGTTTTTCGAGGACTTGCCGAATCTCGTTAGAATACAGCAGAGTCCTGTCTCGAATCTCTCAATTTACGCGCAGTACAAACTGATGCGTCTGGCCGCTCTGGAGAATATGGGTACGGTAATTGACTGTCAGGGTGGCGATGAACTTTTTGCAGGATATCCGTACTTTTTTTCATCTTTTTTCTATGAGAAATTGAAGCAATTCGATCTTCCCGGTTTCATTTTTGAAAACTTTGCTTTCTTCAGAAGAAGCATGACCTTTTATCCGCAGATTCTGCTGATCCTTCAGGCGATGCCAGCCCATGTCAAGTCCTTGATTCTAAGGAAACTTGTCAAGCCATGGATGAACGGGGAGCTTCTTCTGAGACATGTCGGAAGCGCGTCTGCGGGACGCTGGAAGCTTTGCGATCTTTCTGCCGCCCGCCGTCAGGCTGTTTTTATGGGCAGAATGCCGGAGATCGCGGCAGCTGCATATGCAAACGCTCTTTCATGCAAGCTTCGTTGCGTTATGCCCTTCATGGATAAGGATATGCAGGATGCCGCGCTGTCTGTGCCCTCCGATGCGCTGATACACGGGGGTGAAAGCCGGAAAATTTTTAGAGAGGCTCTGAGTCCGCTTCTGCCTGAGCCCTTAAGAAAACGCAAGGATCGTCTTTCGATGTGGCTGCCTGAAAATGATTTCCTGCGTCAGGCTCCTTGTGTTTCCTTCATGATGGATATATCTTCTTCAGAGTCATTCAAATCCAGAGAATTCTGGAACTGGCGCATTTTTGAAAAAGAGCTTCGGCGCTTCTGCAATGGAGGCTCCGACAGGTCACAGGATATAATCAGAGTAATAAGCTGTGAGCTTTTTCTTCAATCTATTCACAGAAAATTCCGTTAATGCTCTTGACTTTTCAAACGTGAGTTTTAAACTAACGTTAGCTAAAAAGGAAATCAGGAGTTGCCAATGAAGATTCCAAGAAAAATGGATACCAAAAGGAAGATACTCTATGCATCCGCAGAAGAGTTCGCGGAAAAAGGTTACAACGGAACCACGATAAGAGCTATCTGCAAAAGAGCCAAAGCCAATGTTGCGGCCGTGAACTACCATTTTGACAGCAAGGAATCTCTTTATAAACACATGTTCAAATTCCTTTTTAATGAGACTCCCGATGTGAATCCTCTTGCCAGAGAATGGGATGGGACAGATGAGATGTGGAAGGAAATGCTCGGTGAGTGGCTGGCAATGAGATTGAAGGATATCACCGGCGAAGATAAGCTAGCCAGATACAAGAGTCGCATATTCTGTCGCGAAATGCTTGATGCCTCCGATATATTTCCTGACATTTACAGGGCTATCTTTGTTCCTCGTATAAAAGGACTTGAGTCGTTTATTCGCAAGGTTGTTCCGCCAGCTACTCCATCGGATGAGATATATGTGATTATTTTCTCGGCAATCAGCAGCTTCTTTTTCTACTTCCAGAATGTCAACGCTATCAATGTATTCTTTGAAGGCCGTTCTTTTGCCTTGGAAAACATGGAGATGATTAAGAAAACCATTGTGGAAAATGTCTGGAATTTTGTGGAATTGCGAAGAAAACGCTATGCTGCTTCCTGAACAGGCATGAAATCTGCACCTTTTCTCTACTTCTTAACAGAGGAAAGTCAGTAGATGGCTAATTCGGATCCAAGCAGGACGGAGAAACCTACCTCCAAGCGTCTGAGCGATGTGCGTGGTGAGGGTAGAGTTCTTTCCTCGCCGGACATTCTTTCACTTGTGGTGATTCTGGCTGGAACCTTGTTGCTTTTTTTTACGGTTCCGCAAACTCTTGATGCCTTTCGCGACATCATGAAGGAAATCTGTGCCGCAGATAACCGCCGAAGCTGGGACAACGATACTATTTTCAGAACTTCTATTGAGTCGGCGCTTATTGTTACTAAAGTTCTTCTTCCCGTATGCTTTGTCATCATGCTTGCCGCGATCATATGTATGCGTGCTCAGATTGGGAGTTATTTCTCCTGGGGAGCGCTCAAATGGAAGTTTGATTTTAACCCTAAAGCCGGTTTGATGGAACTTATCCCCAACAAGAGCAACCTGATAAAGCTGATGTTGACCGGCGCAAAGGTTATGGTGATAGGATATTTCGTATATCAGATTGTCCGCCAGGACTTTGACGAGATGCTTATGCTGATCGAAAAACCTCTTCCCGACGCGGTGAGATGGATTCTGGAACATTCCTATATTCTCGTATTCAAATTTCTTGGGATCATGCTTGTCATTTCCGCTTTGGATTATGTCCATAGAAAACATGAGTATATGGACAGTCTGATGATGACGAAGCAGGAGGTCAAGGATGAAGCGAAGAATTCTGAAGGAGATCCTCAGATCAAAGCTAAGATCAAAAGGCGCATGCGTGAACTTTTCTTCATGCGCATGATGACCAATGTCCATAAGGCCGATGTTGTTATAACGAATCCTACTCACGTTGCGGTTGCCTTGTGTTATGAAGCAGGATCAATGGCTCCTACGGTTGTAGCCAAAGGTCTTCGTAAGCGAGCCGAAAAAATTAAATCGATTGCCAAGGAGTTCAAAATTCCGATTGTCGAAGCGCCGCCGCTTGCCAGAAGTCTTTACCGTAACGTCAAGGTCGGACAGTTTATTTCCGAGCAGTTCTACAGCGCTGTCGCCGCTATTCTGGCCAAACTTCACAAACAGAAAAAATTGAAGAAACAAAGTGTTCTGCAAAAGTCGGCTCAAATCCTGCGAAAAAGAAAGCATGTTGTAAAGTGATTTAAGTGGTGTAAGCTCAAAAAGCAGGTACTTTCAGAATGGCAGATGCTGTAAAAAGAAACAAGATATTTAATGCCGACGTGGTTTTCGCCTTCTTCACTGTCGGTATTCTCTTCATATTGCTTTTTCCGCTGCCGCAGATTATTCTCTCTCTGCTTCTGGTTTTGAATGTTTCGATAAGTCTTCTTCTGCTCCTTCTTATCTTCTATATAAAGAGATCGCTTGAGATTTCGGCTTATCCTACGATTCTGCTTGTTCTGACACTATTCAGACTTGCCCTTAACGTTGCGACAACCAAGCTTATTCTTCTTGAAGGTAATGCAGGTTCCGTTGTCGAAGCGTTCGGACGTTTCGTTATCGGAAACAACTACATTGTCGGAGCTGTGATCTTCCTTATTCTGGTTGTCATCAACTTCATTGTTATCGTAAAAGGTTCAAGCCGAATTGCCGAAGTCGCGGCCAGATTCACTCTCGATGCCATGCCCGGCAAACAGATGAGTATAGACTCCGACCTCAATGCGGGTATCATAGACGAGGCGGAAGCCAAGAGGAAGCGCGAAGATCTCAGCAAGGAATCCGAGTTCTACGGAGCAATGGACGGTGCCAGCAAGTTCGTCACAGGAGACGCTATTGCGGGTATTGTCATTACCGTCATCAACATTCTCGGCGGTATTGCTCTCGGTGTCATTCAGCTTGGTATGCCGGTTGTCGAAGCTATGCAACGCTATACGATTCTGACTATCGGTGACGGTCTGCTCAGTCAGATTCCTGCCCTTCTTATTTCGGTCTCGGCCGGTATGCTTGTTTCCAAGACAGCCTATGAAGGAGGCGGTACAGGTACTCACCTCTTTACTCAGTTCTTCTCGCGTCATGAACCTCTTTTCATATGCGGAGTGATGTTGCTTGTTATTGCCGTTCTTCCCGGCTTTCCGTTCATCCCCTTCATAGTAATGGCGACTTTTTCTTTTGCGATGGGCTCATATATCATGAATCGCAGGAAAGAAGCTGAAGCCACAG
This sequence comes from Verrucomicrobiota bacterium, assembly GCA_022703965.1. GTDB lineage: Bacteria > Verrucomicrobiota > Lentisphaeria > Victivallales > UBA1829 > JAKJHH01. The sequence continues at coordinate 5,003 of JAKJHH010000030.1, read as the reverse complement.
CAAGCGCTACACTCAGTCCTGTCGGCGGCAAGGGTGGAGACATGAAGTCTCTTCCGGAAGGCGGCGCTAAAGGCCTCAGTGCTCCTGCCGACAACGAACTTCCGAAGGTCAATCCCATGACTCTTGAAGTCGGTTTCAGCCTTGTTTCTCTCGTCGATCCGAATCAGGACGGAGATCTTGTTGACAGAATTTCTCTTATCCGCAAGCAGGTAAAAGAGGAAATGGGTTTTCTCATTCCTCCGATTTCCATACAAGACAATATTTCGCTCGGCAACAACGAGTACAGGATTCTTGTGCGTGGTCTGGAAAGAGCGCGCGGCATGGTTCATCCCGGCTCGCATCTTGCAATCAATCCCGGCGACGCAACAGGCAGGATAGAAGGCATGAAGACAAAAGATCCGGCCTTCGGTTTCGATGCAATCTGGATTGCTCAGGGCAGGGTTGATGCCGCTGAAGCCATGGGCTACACCGTTGTTGACGCATCCAGTGTCATTACAACGCATGTAACCAAGGTTGTCAAGGATTATGCTTCAGACCTTCTTACACGTCAGGATGTCAGTAACATGCTTGAAAAAGTCAAGCAGTCCAACGAGACGGTTGTATCCGAACTTGTGCCGGGACTCCTTTCTATCGGTGTTATACACCGAGTTCTTCAGAAGCTGCTTGACGAGCATGTTCCGATACATGATCTGCCCGCGATTCTTGAAGTTCTCAGCGATTACGCTTCGCAGACACGCGATCCGGTTATTCTCTGCGAATTTGCGCGTCAGGCACTTAAGGGACACATTATTTCACGTTTCCTTGGCGAGGACAGAACTCTTTACTGTATAACGCTTGATCCGCGTCTTGAAGAGGAAATCCAGACGTCGATAAGTCAGGGCGCAGGCGGCGGTATAATGACACTTGCTCCTGAGCGTGCTCTTGAAATCATTGAGTCCATACGCAACGTTTTCAATGAGGCCTCCTCGCAATCCGGAACCTCCGATGTGGTTCTCCTGGCTTCGCCTCTTATCAGACTCCATTTATTCAGAATGATTGAGCGTAAGATTGATAATCTTGCCGTTCTTTCATACTCCGAAATATCAGATGATGTTCCGCTCAAGGTTCTCGGAACCGTCAGATGCAGCAGCAAAGGAAAAATAGCCGCATGAAAGTGAAAAGATACACCGGCAGTTCACTCGAAAAGATCAGGGATGTCGTCATTAAGGAACTTGGCGAAAACGCTGTCATTGTCAACATAAAAAAGACTGAACAGGCTCCCAAGGCTATAGGCATACTTCCCGTCGGCAAGGCTCAGGTTTCATATGAAGTCACCGCCGCCGTCGATGAACCTGTCAATGTGGACAAGCTGAATATCGAAGCAGGGGCTAGTCCGGCTCAGGGAACCCCTCTTGCAGAACTTCTTGAAACTCAGAAGGAACAGTATCGCGGACTCCGCACTTCAATGAAGCTTATCGATGAGAAACTCGCAGATGTCGATGAGAAAATGGAAATGCTTTCCAAGCTTAAAAGCGCAAGGGAGGAAGAAAATCCCGCGCTCGCAAATATTCACGACGAATGGAAACCGCTTCTTCAGGATGCGCTTGCTCATATCACCGACAGAGAGGCAACTGACGAAGACTGGCATGAAGCTTTGGCTTCGCTGCTTTCCACTGCCGGAGGCATCATGTTCCGCAGAACTCCAGCCTCGGGTCCGGATGTCTATGTGCTCATAGGGCCTACCGGTGTGGGCAAGACTACAAGCCTGGCTAAACTGGCCGCAAAATGTGTACTAGGAGAAGGTCTGAACGTTGGCGTCATAACAATCGACACATTCAGAGTCGGTGCCGTGGATCAGCTTCGTGAGTATGCCTCCTTGCTCGGTATCGAGCTGGCTGTGGCTTTCAGTGCTCAGGAGCTTTCAAAGCAGATTCAGAATTTCTATACTAAAGATGTCGTTTTCATTGATACTCCGGGCAGAAGTCAGTTCGATTCTCTCGGAATCAAAAGCATTGCCGAGTGTCTTTCCGGAATCTCCGGACTCTGTACTTTGATGGTTGTTCCGGCCGGCATACGCCGTGAGGACGCCGAAAGCATGTTCCAGAGTTACAGCACTCTGAGACCTTCCGCAATGATAGTAAGCAAGACCGACGAATCAGTCCGTTGCGACGGGCTTACAAAACTTTTTGATCTGGCGAAAATCCCCGTAGTCTATCTGGCTGACGGACAGAGAGTGCCGGAAGATCTTCATGCTGCTTCGCCGGGCATTATCGCCTCGCTTATCATGCCGTCCGTGAAGGCCAAGGAACCGCTGAAGATAGGAGGAGCCCTCAATGGCAAGTCCAAATGATCAGGCGGCTTCCCTCAGAAAGCAGGTTGAAGGCAATAAGTCTATAGGAAGGTTCAACCTCCAGTCGAGAAAGGCTGTCTGCTGTTTCTCGGTCGCCAGCGGAAAAGGCGGAGTAGGCAAGACTTTTATTTCGGTGAATCTGGCTATCGCTTTTGCAGGGATGAAGAAGAAGGTTCTTCTCGTCGATGCCGATCTTGGACTGGCGAATGCCGATATAGTTCTAGGCGTTTCCCCTGAATATTCGATTCAGGATGCTATTTTCAAAGGCATGCCGCTTCAGGAAGTCATTGCAAAATCAGAATATGGAGTCGATTTGCTTTCGGCCAGCTCGGGCTCGAAGGAAATGGTTTCGTTAGGCGAGGCCAGAATGGCTCTTTTCATCAAGGAGCTCATAAGTTTCGCCTCCGGTTACGACGTGCTTATTTTCGACTGCGCCGCCGGAATTGACAGCAGTGTGACTTCCTTTATCGCAGCAACTCCTCAGAGCATTATCGTAGCGACTCCTCAGCCTACCTCGCTGATGGATGTTTACGCGCTGGTTAAAATCATACATCAGGACAAACTTTCCGACAAGCTCGGAGTTATAGTCAATATGGCCGAAAGCGAAGAGCAGGGCAATAAGGTCGGCGAGGGACTCTGCAAGGTCACGGAACGCTATCTTTCACGCAAGCTTGATACGATAGGTGTAGTTCCGAATTCGCCTTCCGTTACCAAGGCGCTTCATTCAAGAAAACCGCTCCTTGCGGCTTTCCCGGATGATCCAGCAGCAGAGAAAATAAGAAAAATAGCAATGAATATACTTCAGCGTCAGGGCTCAAGAAGCTCCGTTGAAAGCCTCGACGGCGAAAAGCTCCTGAATGGACTTCTCGACGTCAGGAAGAATGATAAAGCGTAAAGGATTGAGAGAGGGTATGAAGAATCTTCTTCACAGGTTTTCGGCTATGGGGGCTTTTATCGTAGCCGCAGCCGTATTCATGTGGAATATGCATGAATCGGGAGACTTGGGATATGCCGCCTTCTGGGCGCTATGCGTATTCCTCGGACTCTCGGTGGTGCTTCTTCTGGCAGTTCAGGGGATGGCCCATGTGCTTTATACTCACCTTTCCGAAAAGCGCAGGGAACAGGCTCTTCTCGCATTACAGGAAGAGCAGAAAAAAAAGGCCGCAACAGCAAAACAGCAGTGATTTTTTCAGCTGTCTGTGCTATAATGCGCCTTAGAGGACTTTGCCATGCAGATGAATAAAACCATGTCGGACATGCTGGAGAGGGAGATTTCTCCGCAGCTCGAAGAACAGCTATGGGCCTCATTCAGGCTCGAGCCGGACTCCGAAGACCTGCGCGGACGTCTTCTCGAACTCTATCTTCCGCTTATTGCCAGAGTCGTCTGCAAAATGCCCCTGCATATACGTCAGAAGATCAGCAGCGAAGAACTTGTGAGCTCAGGTGTCATCGGGCTTAACGAGGCCATAACAAGCTTTTCAGACGACAAGAATGTGCTCTTTTCCACCTATGCGTTCAAGCGCATCAAAGGAGCTATGCTCGACGAGCTCCGCAGTCAGGATCATCTTACACGTACGCAGCGCAACTGCTACAAGGAAATTTGCGCCGCCATACATCAGCTGACTGCAGAACTTGCCAGACCCCCAAGCGATAATGAAATTGCCGCCCGCGTCAAAATGTCCGAAGAGGAAGTAAACCGCTACATCGGCATGGGTAGTGAGATGGTCAACCTGAACGACGAATTCGGCGACGGTCTCACTTATATGGATACCCTTGCAGACAACAAGAGTATGAATCCTTTCGATTCCGCCGATCAGACTCTTTCGATTGAAAAACTCCGCAATCACTTTCGCAGTCTCGACGAGCGTGAACAGAAGATTCTTTTTCTGCGCTACTTTGAGGATATGTCTGTAAAGGAAATCGCAAAAGTCATGGAAATTTCCGAGGGCAGAATATCGCAGATATACCATAAAGTAGTTCTCAAGCTTCGTGCCTTGATGAACATAGATCAGGAGCTTTGATATGTCTGAATTCTACATCGAACGCAATGTAACCGGAGGCCCTCCGCCTACTTCTCTAAATGCCGCTGATGAGTCGTCTCCTGATGCCGGAGGCTATTCCTTCCGTTACTTCGGAGGCCGTCGTCCGGGCGGGCAGGGCTCTCAGTCCGGTCAGGATGAGGAACCTAAAGCCCCCCCGTCTTTTGAGCAGCCGCCTGTGGAAGTTCAGATATCCCCCGGCCTTATTGCCGACTCCGAGGGACAGACTCCGATTTTTCCGCCGCCACCGCCTGACAAGGCTGTAATTCCTCCGCCCGCAATCAAAGAAGTTGTCGAGCAGAACCTCCAGAAAGCTGAACAGATCGTCAAAACCGAACTCGGCGGAACATCTCCTGTTGCAGGGTTATGATTACTTGACAGCAAAGAGCTTGAGGTCTGAAACTGTGAGTTCTGTTCCAGCCGGTGCCAGTCCAAGAGAGAGACAAGGTACACGGAATGCTTTTTCCGGGTTGCTGTCTGTAATCTCAAATGCATTGGAGATGCTTATTTCCTGATCCGCTTTGAGCTCATAGCTCTTGTTTGAGTAGGATGTCCAGGGTTCAACTGTCAGTATTACATTCGAAGCAATATTGAAAGCCTTGTTGGATTTTATTTTATATTCCAGACGATATTTT
>JAKJHH010000309.1:3407-3711 GCA_022703965.1 Verrucomicrobiota bacterium | reverse complement strand
CTCACGATATTTTTCTCAGACGTCTCAATGCCTACGCAATGGGAGTTTCTGAAGAAAATGTCAGTGGACATCAGGTTGTCACTGCTCCTACACTCGGTTCCGCCGGCTTGATCCCCGGCTTGATTTATGCTTTGATAAAACATGAAAATCATTCATTGGAAAGCATCCGCAACGGTATGCTTGCGGCCTTTGCCATAGGCGCGATTGCCCGTCATAATGCCAGTATCGCCGGGGCGGAAGTAGGATGTCAGGGCGAAATCGGTGTTGCTGCCGCCATGGCTGCTGCTCTTGTCACTTACGCCAA
>JAKJHH010000309.1:0-3350 GCA_022703965.1 Verrucomicrobiota bacterium | reverse complement strand
GATCCAATTGACGGTTATGTTCAGATACCGTGCATCGAACGGAATGCAGTCGGCGCAGTCGCGGCCTATAATGCTTATATTCTTGCGACAAGCGGAGATCCATCACGTCAGAAGATAAGTTTTGATGAGGTTGTCGAAGTCATGCTGGAAACAGGACGCGACATGTCAACGAAATACAAAGAGACTTCGCGAGGCGGTCTTGCTCTTTGTTCAATCAATTGTTAAAAATGAAAAATATGCTAATTTAGCAGTTAAGTTTATTTAGCGAGGTATAAAATGGAAGAAGCCGTTAAGACGAAAAAGAAAAGTATTTTTAAGATTTTGGCCATTATAGCCGCCGTTTTTGTGTTGCTCTTCGTCATCGTTGCAGCTTTGATTATTATGAATCTAGGCTCACTCATTCGTAAGGGCGTAGAAATTCAAGGGCCGCTGATTGCCGGAGTACCGGTAAAGCTTGCCGGAGTGGATATCTCAATTCTAGGGGCAAGCGTGGAAATCAAAGGTTTGCAGGTCGGCAATCCTGAAGGATTCTCGGCTCCTGAAGCACTGAGCCTGTCTAAGGTTTTTATCGACGTGGAGACTTCAAGTGTATTGTCAGACAAGATTGTAATAGAGCGAATCCTGATTGAAGATCCTTCTGTTACATATGAGCAGACTCTTTCGACCAATAACTTTTCCAAAATTCAGTCAAATGTTAACCGTTATGCGGAGAAATTCCAAAGCAAGCCGTCTGTTTCTCCTGAAAAGAAGACAGATGGAAGTTCCTCATCATCCGAGCCTGCTAAAGAGAAGAAATTCCTTGTCAAGGTTTTGGATATAAAAGGGGGCTCAGTCAATTTCAGTGCAAAAATTCTTGGCGGCAAGTCTTTAAGTTTTCCTCTCGTCGACGTCCATGCGGAGAACATCGGATATGATAAAGACGGTGTTTCTGCTACGGAGCTTTCTGTCATCATATTCGATTCGCTGACAAAGAGTGTTCTCAAGGCTGTAAGCGAAGGAATGTCCGGAACCAAAGGACTTCTCAATAAAGCTGCTGACGGCGCAACAGACTCAGTGGACGGTGTGAAAAAGAAGAGTTCTGAGTTGATTGACAGCGTGAAAAAACTTTTTTGAAGAATGAGTTCTTTTTCTACAAACTGCATTACACCTTCCAGATTTGCCTCGGCTCTTGCCGAGGGACTGGATAAAGATAATCTGAAAGCTGTGAGAAGACCTCACAACAGCACAAAAGCCGATACTACATCATGGTGGGTTGTGCCGTCCTCTGACCGTCCTTTTTTCAAGCATGGACGTTTTTTTACTGACTGGGGAGCCGCAGACCGTTCTGCCTTGCTTGCAGGTTTCAATATCAGCAAGGGGCTTTCTGAAGGCCTTTCGTCTGCCTACAGCAGCAGGAAGGGACAGAATCTCATAATGGATTCAAAATGGACTTGGAACAGCTTCATTGTTGCTTTAAAGGAGTCCCGTTTGTCTTTTCCTGAATCCTTTTCGATATTGATTTCTGGCGGTTATGTTCAGGATCCTTGGGAGGATCCGTATTCCAGAAATTACGGACTTGATAAATATCTGCTGAGCTTTGACGGAGACAAGTGCAAGGTCAAAGCCGTTGCCCGTGATTCTATGCTCCTAAAGTCATTGAACAGAGTGACGGATATGAAATCATTGATAGCTGAACTTGCAGTCTTCGATAAGGAAGACTGGCTGTGGTTGGATATTTTAGTCTATTCAAGTCTTTCAATACAATCCGGATGCGGTGACTGTGTTGAAGTTTTTAAATCTTCGTTTCTATCATCCTTTATGGAGTTTTATAGATGAGTTCCAAAGTCGAAATATGCGCACCTGCCGGATCTTACGAATCTTTAGCCGCTGCAATCAGGGCGGGGGCTGATTCAATCTACTTCGGTGCCGGACGCCTTAACATGCGCTCCCGTTCTTCCGCAAGTTTTGAGGAAAAAGATCTCAGGAAAATTGCCGAAATCTGTCGTCGATCAGGAGTAAATTCCTATCTTGCGGTGAACTCAGTAATTTATGAAGGGGAATTTGAAGAAGCTTTGAACTTATGCCGTGTGGCGAAGGATGCCGGAGTCTCGGCTGTCATTCTCTCCGATCTCGCGCTTATGCAGGCCGCCAGAGACATGGGCTTGGCAGTACATGTTTCGGTGCAGTCTAATATCACAAATTTCGAGGCGCTCAAAGTTTATTCACGTTTTGCTGATATCGTTGTACTCGCAAGAGAGCTTAATCTGGAGCAGATACGGAAAATTGCGGACAGAGTTGAAGCTGAAAAGCTTTGCGGACCTTCCGGAAAACTTGTCAGAATAGAGGCCTTTGCGCACGGCGCTTTGTGTGTAGCAGTCTCGGGGCTTTGCGGAATGAGCTTATGCGCGTACAACAGTCCGGCCACACGCGGCGCGTGTTTTCAGAACTGCCGCCGTTCATACCGAGTTACAGATGAGCAGACCGGTGCCGAGTATCTCATTGAAAACCGTTTTGTAATGTCGCCTAAGGATATATGCACCGCCGGAATGCTTGACCGTCTTATCGGAGCCGGTGTTTCTGTACTGAAAATAGAGGGCAGGGGACGTTCTGCTGATTATGTCCATACCGCGGTTTCTGTTTACCGGGAGGCGGCAGATGCTTGTTTGGATGGCTCTTTTACGCAGGAGAAAGCTGCTGTATGGGTAAAAAAACTGGATTCAGTTTTTAATCGCGGCTTCTGGCTTGGGGCTCATTATTTGGGAGAAAGTACAGATAAGTGGTGCGGAGTCCGCGGCAGCGCGGCGACTGAAACCAAGATACAACTTGGAAGAGTTCTGAATTATTATCACAAGTCGTCTATAGCCCATGTGGCTCTTGAAGCCGATGATTTAAGAAATGGAGACCGTCTCCTGGTTACAGGCCCGACAACAGGGGCTGTCTATATGAATGTTGAGGATATTCATATAGAGGAAAAGGTTTTGACGCAGGCTCCTAAAGGTTCGGAAGTAACATTTAAAGTTCCGGTCAAGTTGAGAAAAAACGACAAGCTTTATCTTGTCAAAATGACATGAGAGTGAAATAATCATGATGCGTTTGATTATCGAATCCGATGTCCCTGAACTGTTCAGTATCAGAACTTCTGTTAAGGAGAATCTCCTTAGAATGGAAGATCTTAAGAAGCTTGGTATTACCCCTGAATCAGTGGCGGAGCGCCTCCGTAGTTCCAACAAAGGTTATATATGGGAAGAAGACGGCAGAGGAGTAGGCTTTGCCATATCAGACAAGTCCAATGCCGAAATGTGGGTGATCGCCGTCCGTCCCGAATACGAAGGACGGGGGATCGGCGGGAAGCTTCTTGTGGCTGTTGAGCA
>JAKJHH010000308.1 GCA_022703965.1 Verrucomicrobiota bacterium | reverse complement strand
TCGGGAGCTTGGCTTTGTCGAACTGCTTCAGGAAGTCTTCCAATATCTGGTACTTGTCTGTGAGTTTTCTTTCCTTGTCCCAGTGGGTTCTGAATTTGGAAACAAGTTCATCACCTGTGATTCCAATTTGTTCGGCAAATGTGTTGAGTGAAGTTTTAAGGGGCTTGCCGAAGACGGTTCTTATCTGTTCCAGTCTAGTCTGGAATGAGATTTTATCTGCCTCAAGCTTGTCAAGATTCTGCTTGAGAGGAGCCGGCTTCTGATTGTTCAGCTCATCAATTTTCTGTTTACCCTCTGCTACTTTGGCCAGAGCCTGATTCATTTCGCTGTACTTGCTTATAGTGAGATAAATAAGTACTGCCGAGACTAGAAGCAGTGAGGACGATACTATTACAAAAACCAGATTTTTCTTTATGAAGTCCATAGTCTGTTACTTCCGGATTGGGTTCTTGAGTTTTGCTTCCATAGTGAAAGTCGTAATATTATTGTTTCCTTTGGCAGGAGTAAAGAAGACGGTGTTAACTTCTTCTTTGTTCTCTGAAAAGAAACCGGATTTGAAAAGTTTGCTTCTCAAAATTTCTTCACTGTTGGAATTCTGCTTATCAACAAGCGAGTGACCGTCAAGCTGTATCCATTCGATGGTTCCTGCCGCGACCGGACCGGAGCTTTTCTTAGGTCCGCCGCCCCCACCGAATGGAAAGAATCCACCGAAAGCTGCTTTGGGCTGATCAGCCGCTTGAGCCGCACCAGCGCTGGCTTTACCGGAACCTTTGAATTTTGCGATCCATGTATTTTCCGGAATCTGATCCTGAACGAGGTTCAGGAGAGGTATCCATTTTCTTCTTTCATCAAGAAGTTTGGCTGCTTCATTGTATTCGCTCTCAATACTGGAAAGCTCGCCTTTTACTTTATTGACCTGACTCAGCATACTCTGAGTTGTGGTGACAGCTTCCTGAGCAAACTTATCTTTTTTGGAGGCCATCTCATAAAGATTGGAAAAGGCCAGATAAGTGAGTCCAAGACAGAGCACCAATGTAATAAGACTAAAGTAGAAATATGGAATTTTCTGCTTGATTTCATTCTGTTTTTTGAGTGCATCCGGGACAAGTGATATTTCGATCGGACAATTTGTAGCCTTTCTGAGTCCCAGACCGATGGATTCGGAGAACATGTGTGCGACTTCAGCAAGTTCTTCCTTGTTGATTGTAGGCGCAAGGGATACAATCTGGAATGGGTTGAAATAGTCGACCGGGATTCTTAATTTTTCGGAGAAGAATCTCGGAGTGAAGGCCATGACAGAGCTACCGCCTGCGAGATAAAGCTTTTCGGGTTTTCTGCCCTTCTGCTGTGAACGATAGACGTTGATTGAACGGTTGATTTCTCCGTGCAGTCTTGTCATTACGTTTCTGACGATCTTGGAAACTGTGGCGGCTACTTCGGAATCCGGTTCTTCATATGCGCCGCCGAGAGCGACGAAGCCGTGTCTGCGCTTCATTTCTTCGGCATCGGGATAGGGAATACCGAATTCTTTGCTGATCTGTTGAGTGATGGAGTGTCCGGCTATCGGAATGGTACGGACGAAGAATCTGCCGCCGTCGATGAATACAAGAGTGGAGCAGCGTCCGCCGATGTTAAGGATTATTTCACAGTCCTTATCTCCGATATGATTTGCTCTGGCGGAGTTGTAGCAGGCGGTCGGAGCCACTTCTATGATGATGACTTCTTTGCCGATGTCTTCGATAATTTTTGTAATTTGCTCGATAAAATCATTTTTGACTACGACAAACATGACTTCGATTTCAGATTCATCGGCAGAGCTTATCAGCTGATAGTCCCATACGACTTCATCAATCGGAAAAGGGACATTCTGTTTTGCTTCGAATTCAACAATCTGTTTTACTTTAGCTTCTTCTTCTCCGATTGGTGGGAGCTTTACGAAGCGCACGAAAGCAGACTGGCCGGAGACAGAAATATTGACTTTCCTAGCCTTGAATCCATTTTCGATAATGGCATTGCGAAGAGTATCTGCGAGGTTGTTCAGCAGATCTTCCTCTTTTACTTCTCCGCCATACTCGGAAACTGCGAATTTCTCAAGTATGATGCCGCCTTCCGCAGGGTACGAGAACTCTGCGATCTTGAGGCTGTCGCCTCCGATGTCGATTGCCAGAACTGAATCTGATGCCGCCATGTTGTTATTTCCTGTCTGATTTTATCAAGTCAAAAGAATCTGTATCAACCCACTGCCAGGGGGTTTTTTCCCTGGGAAGCATCTCTGAATCAAGTTTTAATACCGGAAGACCTATACCAGTCTCGGCTGTTTCGAACTTTTGTTTTGCTGTCTGGAGGGTTGTGCCTTTTGCGCTTGTATAAAATCCGGCACCGATAGGACGCTGATCTTTGTCAAAAATGACAACGAATACGTCAATGTCTTTTAAAGCTGCTTTGTTTTCCTTCATTTCCGGCCTGGCGTAGCGCTGAAGAACCTGAGGTGGGACAAAAAACGACGCTTTATGTTTTTTGCCATCCATAGGCAGAGACCAGAGGACTGTTTTTGTCTTGAAAAGCGCTACAGCGTTCTTTCCCTGATAGCTTATGGGATAGAGAAGCTGGCACTGCACTGTTACATCATCAAGCCATTCAAGGCCTGAATGAGGGGCTTTTGAGGCGGCTCCTGAGGGCTTTGCGCCTGCGGCAGGAGTAAATGTGATATCAAGCTGGAGCCATTTATTGGGGGTTGTGGGGGTGTCTACAAAGCGAGGGGCTTCCACAAAATCCGGCTTGATTTCGACTGCGTCAATAGGATTGCCTCCACCTCTGGCCTGAGCCTGAAGCATGCTTGGAAGTCCCATAGCAATAATGGCGCCTGTCAGGGTTATAGTCTTCAAAAAGCTGAATTTCATGCCTTTTCCCCTTGTGTTTGGTTTATATAATAAGCTTATGGAATCAGGCGCATAAAATAATATTTTTTTTTTGTTAAAGCAAATATGTTTTCATGAAAAAATGAGACTTTTTACAGGTTTGTTCTTTTTTTTGCATTAAAAATGTGATAAAGAAGGCTTTCCGGGCTTTTTCTTCAACAAAGTCTTCTCGAAGGAGACGAAGGTACTGAAGAAGAAAAAAGGCGGATCTAGTGTCCGCCTCTTTAAACAGTCGGTATTGTTTTGCTGATTTTATTTTGCCGATGCCTTTTCTTCTTTTGCGACAGGTGCGGTAATGGGAGCCGTCTGTGTTTGAGTTGCGACAGGAGCGTTTGTTGCAGTAGCTGGCTGTACTGATTCAATATTTTCTATGATGCTCTTAGGGGTGTTTCTGTGGCCTGTAACGACTACGAGCATGAGAATTGTTATGAAAAACACTATGGTGAGAATGATTGTAAGTTTTGTGAGATGTCCGAGAGCCTGAGCACCGAATACTGATTCGCCAACGCCGCCGAAGGCACTGCCGAATCCTCCTGATTTTGAAGGCTGAAGTAGAATCAGACCAATAAGTACGATGGAAGTGAGGATTGCGATTGTATAAAGAAAAACCAGTATTATGTCCTGCATTTTATCCCTCTGGATTGTTTATATAAAATTATTAGTGAAATAGACAAACAGAGATATAAAATAATATCCGGCAGGGTAATTTTCAATACCGCTGCCGGATAAATTGGAAAAAACTCTATTTATCTCTGTATTTGAGATTACATAGCGTTTTTGATGAGATCGGCAAATGAATCGGCTTTGAGACTTGCTC
>JAKJHH010000307.1 GCA_022703965.1 Verrucomicrobiota bacterium | reverse complement strand
CTCCGAAAAAGCCGCAGGATAAAGAATCTTTAAAACATGTCCATCATTTTTATCAAGTTCTGCGGTGCATACAGGATGAACAAGAGCATCAACTGCCGGTAAAAGTTTTTCACGTATGTACATTTGGGCTTCATCATTAATCAGCCCATTCAATTTTTCCTGTTTTGAATTGGATCTTATTTCCAGAGGATTCTCATCCGTAAGCAGATTCCAGTTCAATATCAGATCAATATCCTCGGAAAAGCGTTCTATCAGCTTAAACACCTTCGATAAGGATGTTCCGCCTTTGAAAATGATATTTTTTCCTATTGCAGGACAACTGAAAAGCTGTTTAAGAGTCCAGCAGACCCAAAAATCTTTCTCAACAATCGCCGGTGCGATATGACGTCTGGCACCTGTTTCTTTAAAAAGCTCCCTGCGCTCACTCGCACTTAACTTTAAGATTTTATCCATTAAGAGTTTTCCTCGCAAAAAATATCTTTTATAAGCTCATATATCCAGCCAGTAACATACTGTGTGTCCCTCAAGATCTTCGCTCGCTCTGCCTGGTTGAAATACTCACGGATCTTTTCAGATATATCATGATCAATCCGCTCCCGACCTAAGGCCTTTATTGCCTGAACAAGCAATTCGCTATTAAGATATTGCAGACTGGAATCTTTAAGACTAGTCTTCTTAAACTCAAGCTTCATCCCCATGATATCATACTCACGACTAGGCCCATCGGAAAGAAAAACAATCCGTCCAGGTACCTGTGTAGATAAGTTCAGCCGGTTTAAGGCGGCAGCTCCTGTAGGCTGTATTCTCCATTTAAACTTGCGTCCAATAGCCTCAGCAACCCGAAAGATATCCGGACTAAGATTGCACTTTAGCAATTTGCTATAACGAGGGTAATCATACAACCCACGGATGACTCTCCGTATCTTTCCGGCTTGCTCCAGTCGATGTAAACTGACATCAATAGCCTCAATACTGCCAAGATCAATGAAATCTTTATGAGAGAATACCCATCCACCGCCATTCCCGCATATCCGCTTAGCTATCTTATTTTGAATGGATTGCATATTTTTATCCGGTTTGATTTTGTAAGGAAAAATATATTATTTATCTTACAGAATATCAAGCAGGTCCGATAGATTAAATCTAGAAAAAACTAAGAATTAAATCGCCGTTGGTGCACTCCGATTGGCAAGTATCAAACGCTAAACGGCATTGCATTATAATTTTTGAGGCGTAACTGCTTACGCACCGCGGCCGGATCGGATCCGGCCGCGGCATTGAGTTCAAACTTGATTATCGCGTGGATTCATCGAGTAAACGATGCTGTTTACACTTACTTTATCCATGACTTTCGTAATGAGGGTCTCCGTAAAAACGCTGACTCCAACCAGACGCCTTGCGCAAAGCAGCGTAAAAATATCAATCAGATCATCTCCCTCAATCAGCACTGTGCCTGAGCTGAATGACATTGTCAATTGCGTCTGATCCTGCGTCATTTCCGCCCCGGTCAACTGCGTATAAGGAAACGCCCGGCAGGGGCCAATTTTGTCGTTGAAATAAATGCAGCACGCGTTTTCCGCAGAGGTATATCCAGCCTCATCGGACTTCAGAACTTTTTTCCTTTTGCGATTCTCAATCATCGTTCAATTCCTTTGCTTATTGTTGCTTCCTGTATAATCTCTTTTTGAGCTTGCATGTTTAGTTCTGTGACTTCAGAAATAGCAGATTTCTGACAGTTCTTGAGCTCATTTGCAGACGGTCGATGAAAGAACGGCAGTCCGAATTTGTGACGCCAAAAGACTTCTTTCAGATTCGAGCCTATGCGTTTAGCAGAGATGAGCACTTTTTCAGCTAGACTCCTTCTCTCAAAAATACGTGCGGGCATCTGTTTCGCATAGCTAAGAACAGTTGCACGATCTCCAGTCTTACCGGAAATAAGCTCAAGCCCGGCCTTGTTCTCGACAAAAATCTTGATTTCATCCGAGCCTCTCGTCGCCGCCACATATGCGGTCTTCATGTCCGCCACGCTAACCGAGTGGCGGTCAAAACCGATAATCACCACATTTCTGGTCGAGCCTTGACTTTTATGCGATGTCGCCGCATAGCCGTAGGCGATGCACGAGCACGTCAACACCTTCCCCTCATCAGTCACCGGACGCCCCTTTTCCGTCCAGCCTTTTATGCGGACAATCTGCCCGTTTGACAGCTCATTTTCAGGCTTTTTCTGTCCCATTCGCAACATCACAAGATCTCCAGCTCCGATCTTCATAGGAATTTTCTCGCAGACCTCAAAAGTTTTCAGATCAGACTTCGGAACCAGCATTTCAGCTCCGCTTGTCCGATTCCTCAATCTCACACCACGCCCTCGCTCAATTCCCTTGAAATCCCATTCCGTACCCTGACTTGCTCCTGTGCTTTTGACCAGAACATGGTCTTTATTATAATTCGCAAGGATATTTTTCTGAGCCACTGTCCAGCCCAGCGGACGCAGTGCCGTGAAGTCTCGCTCATTAAGAATCCTTGATTTTGCTTTTAGCTTTTCCCGGATCGCTGCCGACACCGCCTCATTTTCCCGATGAGTAGGATTTACAACAATGGCTGTCTTTGCAGCCTCGACAGATTCGACATAACTGTCCGCGATTTTCTGGATTCTATCGTCTCCTTTAGACTCAATAATCGCTCCTGCCTTGTCGAGACGGGCAAATGCCTCGGCTGTTTTTCCTGCGGCAAACTCTTTTGCCGCCGTACGATACTCGCCCGAAAGAGCGCTCTCTTTCTGCCGCCGAATGTCTTTCAATCTGAACTGCGTGATTCCCGAGTACACAAGGATCATCCGGAACGCATCACCAGCCTCAACCGCAGTATGCTGCTTGGGATCCCCAGTAAAAAGGACCTGCCAATCATGTTTTCGCGCAAGATGTACAAGCTCAAAAAGCTGCTTGATCGAAGCCAAGCCAGACTCATCCAGAACCACAAGACTGCCCTTCGGAATTTTCATTGCCGCAGCCTTGCTGCAAAGCAGTGACTGGAGGGACTGGGCATTTTCAAACGGCTGCGCGCTTTCAGGCTGTTTGAACTCGTTTCTGAGCTTGGCTCCATCACCTCTCAAAACATCCCGCGCCCCGTTTGATGGTGCGAACATAAAAACTGTATTTTTAGCTTCAATATGCGCTCTGACAATCTCCGAAACCGAGAACGTCTTTCCTGTTCCGGCATCACCGACAAGCGCCAGAAATCTGTCACGATTGGCAACTATTGATTCGACCGCGAACGCCTGCTCTTGAGCAAGTTTGTCCGATGGAATGAAATGCTTGACCTTGTTTCCGCAGGCATGTTTGCCTCGCGATATTTCATCAACAATATCATTCTCAGCCTCAAGATATCCTGCCGGAGTCAGCATGGAGCCAAAACTGATGAGGTTGAATTCTGCGCATAACTCATGAAATTCCGTTTTGAACTCATCCAAAGCTTTGACTTTACCACAGGAAGCCTCAAGTGCCGTCTGCAGAATTTCCGTTTCTTCCACAATGCACTTACGCTCAAACACATGTTGAATCGCAAAGTCCATTGCATCACAATTTGAGATTGACTCAATAGGCTTTATCTTCGCGTTTTCAATTTTCATTGCAAGTTCACTCAAAACTGTCCGCTGCTCTTCATTCATGGAGTCTTTTTGAGCTGAAATCACCTCGTCTGTGGTCGTTTCAGAGAGGCCTCCATCACTCGCCTTCCTGACAAGATTTGCGAACTGAAAACTAA
>JAKJHH010000306.1:293-3823 GCA_022703965.1 Verrucomicrobiota bacterium | reverse complement strand
CGAAGACTTCACGCAGTTTAAACTCGTGAAAAATTAAACCTTTCTTCGATACCGAAGTGGAAAATTATCATAGGAGCATATAATGTTCAACGCATCAGGATTCATCAAAAAAGCGGCGGCGCTGTTTCTGGCATCGACAGCGCTTTTCGTCAATGCCGAGGAAAAAATTGTCGAGGTTCTCGCCGTAGGCAACAGTTTTTCAGGCAACGCAGCCAGATATGCAAGTCAATTAAATGGAGCCGATCCAGCCAACAAACTTATGGTCTATCACGCACTGATAGGCGGCTGTAGTTTTGAAAAGCATCTGCGCCTGGCCAAAGGCAATGAAAGCGATCCGGAAAACCCGGAATTCAAGCCTTATAAGAATCCTACAGGCATGGCTCCGGGAAACTATGGACTCAAGGAGATTCTCCAGTTCAAAAAATGGAAGCTCATCACCATTCAGCAGGTCAGCAACCAGAGCGATGATATCAAATCATTTCGTCCTTATGCGGCTGAACTCAAGGATTTCATCAAAAAATACGCCCCTGACGCTGAAATCATAGTCCACGAAATATGGGCGGACAGAGTTGACAATTCCCGTCTAAAGGAAAAGACTCAGGAAGAAATGTACAAGGGGCTCAACAACGCCTACAGCACTATTGCCAAAGAACTCGGCGACCTAAGAATGATTCCTGTCGGCGACGCCTTCCAGATCACAAGAGAAAGAGCCGACTTCAAATTCACTCCTGATATGAAATTTGACCGTAAAAATGCAGTATACCCAGCTCTCCCCGATCAGACACACGCCCTCTGCATCGGCTGGATGTGGTCAAAAGATCCCAAGACAGGTGAGCAGAAGATGAAGTACGATCATCACGCCAACGATGCCGGATGTTTTCTCGCCGCTCTCGTATGGAGACAATTTTTCTTCCCCGAACTCGATGTAAGAAAAAACACCTTCAGACCCTCAAGCGTCAGCGAAGAAGATGCCAAGATTCTCCGTGAAGTCGCTTACGACACCGTAATGAACAAGACAAAACCCGCAATAGCCAAATAAAACTCCTTAAAAAAGAGGCATAAGGAAGCTTTCCGGTGATTCCGGAAAGCTTTCTTATTTTCTGAAACTTCTAATCTCCAGCTCTTTGTAAAAGTATAGTTATGGACTATATTTTGATAATTCTTACTGGAGTTTTATAAGATGTTCCATTTACAGACACTTCCGAATGACAAAATACTGGAGAAATTCAGATGGTATTTCCCCAGCTTGATCCTTCGGCGGTTAATCTTTTCCTGATGCTCCTGTCGACTGCAACGGAACTCGAAGAAGAACTGGACAGATATCTTTCTCAGTTCGGACTGCTTCAAGGCAGATGGTTGATAATGATAATCATTGTTCGCAGTGAAAACCAGACAACAAGTCCGTCACAAATAGCCGTGGAATCAGGACTTACCAAGGCAACGGTTACAGGACTTCTGGACGCTCTGGAAAAGGAAAAACTGGTGGAACGCATCAAATGCAATAAGGATCGCAGACGCCAGCACGTCAAACTCTCGAAAAAAGGATATGAAGTGTTCAATGCTCTCATGCCTGGTTACTACAGACGTGTAGCGATGCTTATGAGCACAATAGACGAGCAGGTGCGTAAGGATTCCGTCAACGTTCTGTCTGAAATAAGATCACGCAAGAAAATGCTCGGAGCTCCGCTTCCTAAGCGGAAAGATCCCGTCGTGCACCACATTCACGAAGCAGGCTCACGGTAAGTCCTTACAAGAAGCGCGGTTCCGCATACAGCCGCCGTTTCTACACGCATGATATGAGGGCCTATCTTTATTTTGAGAAAGCCGGCATTGTCCATTATTTTTTCCTCGGCAGGACTAAAGCCTCCTTCGGGACCGACAAACCATGCTATATTTGCATCTTTTCCGGCGGGGGGCGGAGGAAGTTCCCATGAGCCTGAGGGCGAGCCATAAAGCTTTATGGTGTCGGCGGATAAAGATTTTACTGCATCGGAAAATCTCATTGGAGTTCTGATATCCGGAAAAAACGGGTTGGCGGACTGTTTACAGGCTTCAAGGGCAATGACATCCCAGCGCTCCGGAACGGAATCGGCATCGGGTATCGACACCGATCTTTCACATATCATTGCTGTCAAAGACCAGAGTCCAGTCTCAACACACTGGCGCAGAAGATGATCCATTTTCTGCTTCCGCGGAGGTGCCACATAAAGATGCACCTTTACGCGGGGCGCGGCTGCTGCGGAGACCTCGTTTATCAGAATCAAGCCGTCCTGAGTGATTGAACCTGTTGCGCTTCTGCCTTTTCCATCAAGGAGCTGAATTTCATCTCCGGGTCTTGCGCGCAATGTCTTGAAGAGGTGTTTGGAATCCCGTTTATCGAGTTCGGCAAAAGAGCCCTTATCTTTTATATCCTGACAGAAAAAGCTGTGCATGTTGTTATTTCCAGACTTGTTGAGTTCTTTTAATATGACATTCCCGGCTGAGTTTTTCCATGTTTTCCGTTATCATAATCAGGAGCTTGAAAAAACTCGCAGAAAGACTAGATTCTTTCAGGGTAAATAAAGGGGATGGGGGTAATCATGGAATTCGAGGAAGCAATGGCCGAAATCAGTGCGGGCAAATCATCTCTTATTGTTTATATAGGCATCAGAAATTTTGACAGACTTTCAGTCATCCTGAATGCAAGACCGGAAATCGAGCTTGTTCACATCAACGAAATAGGCGGCTTGAAGTCCATTCTTGCCTCACAGACGCCTTCCCTCATTATTCTTGAGCAGACGAATGAACTCGGCAACATCAGCTCGGTTCTCAGCATGATTCAGCGTATATGCATGGCTCCGCTTATCCTGATAGCCTCCTCGGACAAGCTTGAGGATGCGGTTACCGCCCTGCGAAGCGGAGCATATAACTACATCCCGGAACCTGTTTCGGAATCAGATTTCACGGAGGCCGTTATCGATGCCTTGCGAAAGCGCGTGCTGTGGACTGAAATTCATGACACACAGAGCATAAAAAGGACTTCCTTTGGCCGAATCATCGGTTCCGCTCCCTGCATGCAGGTGCTTTATCAGACTATCATCAACGTGAGCGACACCGATGCTACCGTACTTATTCAGGGCCCCAGCGGAACCGGTAAGGAACTTGTCGCCAGATGTATACATGAAAATAGCTCGCGAAGCTCAAAGCCTTTCATTGCCATCAATTGCGGCGCGATTCCGCCGAATCTGCTCGAAAGTGAGCTCTTCGGCCATGAACGCGGCGCATTCACCGGAGCTTTTTACAAGAGAATCGGACGTTTTGAGCAGGCCGACGGCGGCACTCTCTTCCTCGATGAAGTCGGAGAAATGCCTCTTGATCTTCAGGTCAAACTCCTTAGAATTATTCAAGACATGTGTGTAGTCAGAATCGGCGGCAAAGATCCGATTCCGGTCAATGCCAGACTCGTCTGCGCCACCAACAGGAATCTTATCGAGGAAGTCCGCAAGGGACGTTTCCGCGAAGACCTTTATTACAGACTCAACGTCGTTCCG
>JAKJHH010000306.1:0-233 GCA_022703965.1 Verrucomicrobiota bacterium | reverse complement strand
AAAGCCGACATTCCTTTGCTGCTTGCCCATTTCCTTGCTGTTTTCACTGAAAAGTACAAGAAACCCTTCTATGATTTCTCAAGCTCGGCAATGTCCAGACTCTGTGCCTACAACTGGCCAGGCAACGTCCGCGAAATGGAGAACATGATTGAGCGTATCGTCGTGCTTTTCGATGGATCTCTTGTCGAAGAACGTTTCCTGCCTGAAGAAGTCATCGAATATACCTCCCGTGA
>JAKJHH010000305.1:3542-3829 GCA_022703965.1 Verrucomicrobiota bacterium | reverse complement strand
AAAGAGCTCGACCGCTTCATGGACAAAGTTCCGGAAAACGTACTGGTAGTCTTTGACGAAGCTTATGCAGAAATCTGCACCAAGAACATGCCAGACACCATGAAATACCTCAAGGCAGGTCGCGATGTCATCATTCTGCGTACATTCTCTAAAGCTTACGGTCTCGCAGGTCTCAGAGTCGGCTACGGCATTTCAAGTCCTGAAATCATACAGTCCATAGAAAAGGCTCGTCAGCCCTTCAATGTAAACCTCATGGCTCAGAATGCCGCAACCGCTGCACTTGACGA